>NZ_CP145903.1:315376-630753 GCF_049569215.1 Salinimicrobium sp. TIG7-5_MAKvit
TACTATTATTGATGATTATAACCGGGAGGCACTTCACATAGAAGTAGATTTTTCCTTGCCCAGCAATAGAGTTATTTGGGTATTAAACCACCTAATTAATCGAAGAACAAAACCTCAGAAAATAAGAATGGACAATGGTCCTGAGTTTATTGCTAAAATAGCTTCAGAATGGAGTCAGATGCATGGAATCAACTTCAAATATATCCAACCAGGAAAACCTACACAGAATGCTTTTATTGAACGATTCAATGGAAGTTATAGAAGAGGAGTTTTAAATAAATACATTTTTGAAGATCTGGATCAGGTACGAGAACAAACACAGGTATGGATGGATGATTACAATAATCAAAGACCTCACGATGCATTAGGAAAAATGGCTCCAATAGAATATGCAGAATTTAATTCTCTAATAGCAACTACAGATAAAACCAAAAACAATAATTTTATATCATCAAGCAGTTCTAATTAGGGGGAGCTTACATTATCTGATCTTAAAATCCCAAAAGAAGAAGATAATAAAGATAAATTCAGTGCCTTCACTAGGAAGTTACTAGAAAACAACCAAGTCGAAAATGAATCATATCGACTTATAACGAGATCAGTTCCATGGTGGTATAAAGATTTAAAAATAGAAAAGTTAGATAAAGAAAAGGTTATTCATTTAATAAATAACAGGGTTCTTCAGCCCGAATCAGAAAATTTCCAGTCTCTAAAAAAAGATCATAGTCCATTAAATATAATGTTTCTCGAAAAATTCAAAGCTACCTATTTTAAAAAATTAGATGAATTAGAGTTTGACGGTAATGATTTGGAAAATATCTTAAAATCAAATGTTTTTAACCATCTAGAGAAAAAAATATTAATAGACAATTCCAGTAATGAGATTATTACATCTAATTTGGTCGTTTTAGAGTTATTAAGTTCTCTTTTAATTCAATATGATAATTTTGAAGTAAATAATGAACTTCTAAAGATAATTTCCTTAAGTAAAAATGTACCAACTCAAGACAGAATTAAAATTTTTAGCCTCCGCCTAGAAAAACAAGATGAGGAGTTTATAGATAAATTCTTGATGAGTTTAGGTAAAGATTATGAAAGAATAACATTTAAAGATAGAAGGCCTAAAGTTCTTCAAAATTCGCATAACGAACTACTACTTCAAACCTTGAAAAAACAAGAATACATTTCTAGTTTTTCAAAAACTGTATTAGGCTTCCGAGTACATCACTGGAGAAAAAGATAATCCTGTCTAACATCAACATCTCCAAAAATATTAATCGGCTTTCTAATCTATTCCATTTAACCCACACCCCCTCTGTAACAATTGCT
This sequence comes from Salinimicrobium sp. TIG7-5_MAKvit, assembly GCF_049569215.1. Classification (GTDB taxonomy): domain Bacteria; phylum Bacteroidota; class Bacteroidia; order Flavobacteriales; family Flavobacteriaceae; genus Salinimicrobium; species Salinimicrobium profundisediminis. Next base: position 316,706 of record NZ_CP145903.1, read on the forward strand.
ACACTTGTAGGTAACAAAAGTTACTGACCACCGCCTTCTCTAAGGGTATTTTTGTCTCACAAATTTTAAGAGATGAAAAGAACAAGAACCCTTATCCTTTTTCCCGTACTGTTTTTTGGCTTCCTGTTACAGGCGCAGGAAACGGTTTCCATTGGAAAGGAAGAAGTCCTGCAGCGCGTGCAGGAAAATAACAGTCAGCTAAAGATCTCCCAGCAGGAGTTCCTGGCAGCCCGGGCGCAGTACCGGCAATCCAACGCAGTTTTTCTACCCAACATAAGTGTCTCCCACACCGGGATGACCACCAATAATCCCCTTATGGCTTTTGGTTCCAAACTGAACCAGGAGCGCATCACTCAAAGCGATTTCGATCCCGCCCGGCTCAACAACCCGGACCGGATCGACAACTTCGCTACCAAAGTGGAAGTTCAGCAACCGCTGGTGAACCTGGATGGCTTCTGGGAGCGTGGGGCTGCGAAGAACAAGATGCAGGCCACAGAGCTACAGAGCGTACGCACCGGGGACTACATGAAACTGGAAACCGAAAAAGCCTATATGCAGTTGCAGCTCGCTCACAAAGCGGTGACCGTGCTGGAACAGGCTCTGGAAACCGCGCAGGCCAACCTGAGACTGGCAGAAAATAACTTTAAGCAGGGATACCTGCAGCGCTCTGATGTGCTCGCCGTGGAAGTCCGCGTGACCGAAGTGAACAACCAATTACAATACGCCAAAAGTAATGTGCAGAACGCAAGTGATTACCTCATGTTCCTCATGGGTGAATCCATGGACGTGGTGCTGCTGCCAAAGGATTCTTTGAATTTGGAGATGTATGCAGTTAACGCTCCTGCCCTGCCCGGTGACCGTGCCGACATAAAAGCCATGGAGCTGGCGACCGAGGCAAGGAAGAAAATGTATACGGCTTCAAAAATGTCATTTTTGCCACGCCTTAATGTCTTTGGAAGCTATGAGCTCTATGACGATGAGATCTTCCAGGGAGACGCAAACGGCTACCTGGCCGGCGTCGCATTGACCTGGGACATTTTTGACGGCAGCAAACGCATTGGAAAAGACCAGCAGTCCAAAGCCGAATTCAAACAGGCAGAACTGGAACTCGAACAACACGTTCAACAGAGTCAGATGGAATTGAACCGCGCTACCCGTGCATTACAGGATGCCGAGAACAAACTGCAACTCACCCAACTGGCGCTGGAACATTCTAAGGAAGCCCTGAGAATCCGAAACAACCGATACGAACAGGGACTTGAAAAAACAACAGACCTCTTAGGAGCCGAAACGCAGTATTCAGAAAAGCAACTGGAGTATTACCAGACGGTGTATGAGTATAACTACGCAGTTGCATATATAGAATTTTTAACGAGTAGTATTGAGAATTGAGAGCGGCCTTTCCGCTTTACCCCAACCCTAAAGGGAGGCAGAAAGTCCTGGATCTAAAATATTAATTGAAGCAAAAAGCCCTTCTCCCCCTTTAGGGGGCCGGGGGGTGAACGAAATACGAAGGTAGAAGTACGAAGGTAGAAGTACGAAGGTAGAAGTTCATTTGAATCAACCTTAGACCTTAAACTTTAAACCTTGAACCTATAAAAACCTTGAACATTAAACTTTGAACATTGAACAATTAGAGATATGAAAAAATTGATTTACACAACAATAATTGCTTCCCTGGGATTATTCGCGACGAGCTGCGGCGGTGATGATAAGAAACAGGCTGCGAATGAAGGGCCCGTAGTGCCCGTGCAGGTGGAAACACCATCGGGGGCGGGAGATCGCTTTCTTACTGCCAGCGGAAAAATTGAAGCTGTGAACAGCGCTAACCTCAGCACCCGCATGATGGGCTTTATTGACGACATCCATGTGAACGTGGGTGATAAGGTGAACAAAGGGGAGTTGCTGGTATCCATCAACAACAGCGACCTGCAGGCAAAACGAGCACAAGTCAATGCCGGCATCACCGAAGCTGAAGCCGCCTTCAACAACGCTCAAAAAGATTACGAACGTTTTAAGGCACTTTACGAAGAGCAGTCGGCTTCCCAAAAAGAGATGGATGACCAGACCGCCCGTTTCGAGATGGCACAGGCCAGGCTTGAGGCAGCCAAACAAATGAGAAATGAGGTGAACTCGCAGTTCGCTTATGTAAATATACGCGCTCCTTTCAGCGGAGTCATCACCAACAAATTCGCGGAGGAAGGCACCATGGCCAATCCCGGTCAGCCGCTGTTAGCCATTGAGGCTCCGGGAAATTTTGAGGTTACCGCGAGAGTTCCGGAGTCGAATATCTCCAAAATAGAGACAGGAACTAAAGTGGAAGTCATTGTAAAATCTGCGAATGAGACAGTTCCGGGAACAGTGAGCGAGGTTAGTACTTCGGCCAGCAACACCGGCGGACAATACCTGGTAAAAGTCGCACTTGAAGACAGCGAAGCCAATCTGAAATCGGGCATGTATGCCACAGTGAGATTTCCGGTTGAGAAGCAGGAAAGCACTACTGAAGCGGTGATGGTATCAACAGAAGCTATAGTGACCCGCGGAGACCTTAAGGGAGTTTATACCGTGAGTCAGCAGAACACCGCCATGTTGAGGTGGCTAAGACTTGGACGGACTTACGGAGACCGTGTGGAAGTCCTTAGCGGACTTAACCCTGACGAAGCCTATATAGTTTCGGCAGACGGAAAATTGTTCAACGGAGCAAAAGTGAGCATTCGGGAGTAAAAATATTGCGTGAGGGATAGAGGCAGCTACCCCGCCTGCCGGCAGGCAGGCGTGTAGCGCCGAAAGCCCGACCCGCCGAAGCTTTTTGCGGAGGCGGGGCACGTCCAAACAACTATTAAAAATATGAAAGAAGGATTAGCAGGCAAGATTGCCAAAGGCTTTATAAATTCGAAACTGACGGTGTTGCTCATGATCGTGTTCATGATCGTGGGGGTGTACGCGTCGTTTTTAATTCCGCGCGAGGAAGAGCCGCAGATCGATGTGCCCATGGCCGACATTTTTGTAGGCTACCCGGGTGCCAGCCCTACCGAGGTGGAACAGCGCATCATTAAACCCCTGGAAAAGATGGTTTCCAATATTCCGGGTGTGGAGTACGTCTACTCTACCTCCATGGAAGAACAGGGGATGTTGATCGTGCAGTTCTACGTGGGCGAGGATATTGAGCGTTCGTATGTGAAGCTCTACAACGAGCTCATGAAGAACATGGACCAGTTCCCGCCAAATGTGACTCAGCCGCTGGTAAAGACCCGGGCTATTGACGATGTTCCGGTACTGGGACTCACTTTGTGGAGCGAAAACTATGATGATTACCAGCTGCGGCAAATGGCCAACGAGCTGCGCCATGAGATCGAAAAGGTCGAGGATGTTTCTATCGTGAACACCATTGGTGGCCGTGACAGGCAACTGCGCGTGGTGCTCGACAAGGACAGGATGGCGGCCAGCGGCGTGGATATGTTGGGTGTTGCTGAAAAGATCCAGGCCAGCAACCAGCAGCTTTCCTCCGGAAGTTTTGACCGCAACGACAGCGAAGTTCTGGTTAGCTCCGGAAGCTTTTTAGAATCCCCTCAGGATGTGGAGAACCTCATCGTGGGAATAAATAACGGGCAGCCCGTGTACCTGAAGCAGATCGCAACGGTACAGGACGGGCCTGAGATCTCTAAATCTTATGTAAACTTTGGATTTGGGCAGGCAATAGATGCTTCGGAATATCCCGGGGAATATCCTGCCGTGACCCTTTCTGTTGCCAAGCGTAAGGGAGCCGATGCGATGAAGATCGCCGATGTGATCCTCGAGAAGGTTGACCACCTGCAAACGAATTTGATTCCTGAAGATGTGCACGTGGAAGTGACCCGTAACTACGGGGAAACTGCTTCGCACAAAGTGGGAGAATTATTGCTGCACCTCATTGGAGCAATTATAGCGGTAACTCTTGTGGTAATGCTGGCCATGGGATGGCGCGGCGGACTCGTGGTATTCCTTTCGGTGCCTATCACCTTTGCCCTTACCCTGCTCAGCTATTACATGCTGGATTACACCCTGAACAGAATTACTTTGTTCGCCCTTGTATTCGTAACAGGTATTGTGGTGGATGACTCGATCATAATTGCCGAGAACATGCACCGGCACTTTAAGATGAAACGCCTGCCGTTCCAACAGGCTGCGCTGTATGCCATCAATGAGGTGGGGAATCCAACTATCCTGGCGACCTTTACGGTGATCGCTTCGGTACTGCCAATGGCCTTTGTAAGCGGATTGATGGGACCTTATATGAGCCCGATGCCGATTGGAGCTTCCATCGCGATGATCCTCTCACTTTTCGTGGCACTTACAATTACTCCGTACCTCGGATTCATCTTTTTGCGTGAAAAGGAGAAGAAAGGTAAGCCTGTAAAAGAGGCTGAAAAAGGAATCGAGGATTCCATGATCTACCGCATCTACAGGCGTTTTGAGGAGCCACTTATAGATAATGCCAAGATCCGCTGGGGCTTCCTGGGTCTTACCGCCTTCTTTTTATTAGGATCTGTAGCCCTGTTCTTTACTAAAGACGTAGCCGTGAAAATGCTGCCTTTTGATAACAAGAATGAATTCCAGGTAGTGATCGACATGCCCGAAGGCACCACTTTAGAGCGAACAGCGGTGGTGACCAAAGAAGTAGGTCAATACCTGAGCGGAAGCGAACAGGTGGTGAATTATCAGACCTATATTGGAAGCTCAGCGCCTATAACCTTCAACGGACTCGTACGTCACTATGACCTGCGGGGAGCGAGTAATACCGCCGATATTCAGGTCAACCTGCTACCAAAAGGCGAGAGAAGCCTGCAGAGTCACGACATCGCGAAACTGCTGCGCCCGGATATTCAGGCGATCGGAGATAAATACGGTGCCAACATCAAGCTGGTGGAAGTTCCGCCGGGGCCTCCTGTACTATCTACCATAGTCGCGGAAGTCTATGGACCTGACTATGAAACGCAGATCGCACTTGCTGACAGTATCCAGACCATTCTTCACAATACCGAAGATGTGGTGGATATCGACTGGATGGTGGAAGCCGATCAGAAAGAATACAAATTTGAGATCGATAAGGAAAAAGCGATGCTTAATGGCATAGCTCCCCAACAGATCGTATATACCCTGAACTCTGCGATGGGGGAAAGATCCATAACGCAGCTTTATGATGAAGAAGCCACCCAAAGAGTGGGAATTGTACTGGCGCTGGATGAGGAAGAGAAATCCTCAGTCCAGGACATCATGCAGATCAACATCGCTTCCCAACAGGGACAAATGATCCCAATTGCCGACCTGGTGACGCCAAAAGAGTGGACCAGGGACAAGAGCATCTATCGAAAGAACCAGAAGCGCGTGGTATATGTGCTGGCCGACATGGCCGGAGAACTGGAGAGTCCGGTGTATGCCATCCTGGGAATGGAAGAAAAACTGAAGGAAATAGAACTGCCTGCAGGTTACGAGATCAGCGACCTGTATATGGGTCAGCCGCAATATGAAGATGACTATACCGTGAAGTGGGATGGAGAATGGCAAATTACCCTGGAGGTATTCCGCGATCTTGGAATTGCATTTTTGGGAGTTATCGTGATCATTTACATCCTGATCGTGGGCTGGTTCCAGAACTTTAAAGCACCTATAGTAATGATGGTAGCAATTCCGCTATCGCTGATAGGGATCGTGCTGGGCCACTGGATCATGGGCGCCTTCTTTACCGCCACCTCCTTTATCGGTATGATCGCGCTCGCCGGGATCATGGTGCGGAACTCGGTGCTGCTGATTGACTTTGTGAACCTGCGACTGGAAGACGGAATTCCGTTGAAGCAGGCCGTGATCGAAGCCGGGGCTGTGAGAACAACACCGATCCTCTTAACTGCAGGAACGGTAGTGATCGGAGCCTTCGTGATCCTGTTCGATCCTATTTTCCAGGGACTCGCCATCTCGCTAATGGGAGGAACTATCGTTTCGACCTTCCTTACCCTCCTGGTAGTGCCGTTGGTTTACTACATGATAGAAAGGAAGAAGTATGAAGACAGGGATGTAAAACCTGAAGTTGTGGAAGAAAGAGAAACTGAGAAAATTGAGTAATTGACAGTTGCAGGTTGCCTGTTGCGGGTTGCGAGTTGAAGACTCTAAAAATTTGCAAGATGTCATCTCGACAGAGCATTTTCTTTCGGCAGAAAGGAGATGCGACGAGAGATCTGCCCCGGTTGCAACAGATGTCCTTAAGAAGTTAAGATACTCCCTCCTCCCCCTTTAGGGGGGTGGGGGGTCTAATGGAAGCTGCGGCTTACAACTGAGAACCGAGAACCGAAAACCGACCAAACTTTAAAACAATTTAAAAATGAAACTATTATTAGTCACAACAGTTTCCGAATACCAAAAGGATGTTCTGAAGCTATTCAAAAAAGCAAATATTGAAGCCTTTAGTTCTTCGGAAATAGACGGCTACAAAAATGGAAATTCCCTGGTCGCGACGCAGAGCTGGTTTCCAGGGGAAAAAGGCGGCAATGAATCCGTTATGCTCTTCTCCTTCACAGAAGAGGAAAAGATCGCCGATCTTTTTAAGTACCTGAAGGAGTACAATGAGTACCTGGAGACCAATAATCCCGTGCGCGCGGTAGTGTTACCTGTAGAACGATCACTTTAACAATAAACAATGATCAATAAACAATTAACAATTATCAGTTAACCACTAAAAATTAAAGATTATGCTAAACAGAGTAATACGCGGCATCGCCGGAACATTTATTCTCATCAGCCTTTTACTGGCCGTTTATGTGAATATCAACTGGTTGTGGTTCACAGCTTTTGTGGGAGTGAATCTGTTGCAATCCTCCATTACCCGCTGGTGTTTGATGGAAGACATCCTGAAGAAATTCGGGATAAAAGATGAAAAAGTACAAAATCAGAAGTCCGCTTCAAAGATATGAGTTGCGGGTTGCGGGTTCAGGTCAAGGATCGAAATCCCATTCTTTATAGAATTTATCTGGAGTACAGCTCAAAATTACAGAATATGATAAATCGCATATTTTGGATATTGCCGGGTGTTTATATTTATCTGTTAAACCACTGTTTATGAAAACGTTTCTTCTTCCTTTTCTCGCATTTTTCCTGCTCTTTGGGTGCCAGGATAAAAAAGCAGGATACACTGCCCCTGAAAAAGCCGAAATGAAAATTTCATCTCAACAGCAGGATCATCAGGGTAAAAAGCTGATGGAAACTTATTGCTACGCCTGTCATAGCCCCAGTGCTCCAATGAATGAAGGCAGGATAGCCCCGCCCATGGCAGCTGTAAAAGCTCATTACCTTTTGAACAAACCCAAACGAGAAGCTTTTGTGCAGCAGGTTGTGAGTTTTGTTGAGGAACCTGCTGCCGGAAAATCAATGATGCCCGGTGCAATCAGAAAGTTTGGATTAATGCCTTACCAGCAATTTCCTGATGGTGCCGTAGAAAAAATTGCGGAATACCTGTACGACTACCAGGTCGAAGAACCGGAATGGTTTGCCAAACATTGGAAAGAAGGTTCCGGAAATGGAAAATACCGCCAGCAGGGAAGACAAATGGGCAAAGGCATGAGACAGGGACAGGATTCCGGTAAAATGGGTAAAGGAATTGGTCAGGGAAAAGGAATGGGGATGCAGCGTCAAAATGGAGCTGACAAAGGCATGGAGATCGCGCTGGAAACCAAAAAGTTACTGGGCCAAAACCTGATAAGAGCAATTCAAAAGGAAGGTACAGTACATGCTTTAGATTTTTGTAATGTGGAGGCAATTCCGCTGACAGCTTCTATGGCAAAGAAATACAACGCTTCAGTACAGCGGATTTCAGATAAACCTCGAAACACCGCCAACGCGGCAAATGCTGAAGAAACCGCACTCATAGATCTTTTTTCGCACCAGATAAGTGCGGGTAAAGATCCGCAGCCGGTGTTAATGCCACAAAATGGCAAAACCCGCTTCTATTATCCCATAGTTACCAATACCATGTGCCTACAATGTCACGGGAAACCTGAAGATATTGAGCCGCAGGTAAAAGAGAAAATACTCAAACTATATCCGCAGGATAAGGCAGTGGGGTATTCAGAAAATGAGGTGCGGGGAATCTGGAAGATTGAGTTCCAAAACAGCCGTTAAATTTAGAAGCCATGAAAACACAAATTAATAAAGAATGGCATGAAACGCACAGGATGCCCCAAAATGCGACCTTGGATCAACGAATCGACTGGCATCTGGAACATTCGAAGAATTGCAGTTGCCGCAAGATACCCGGTAAGCTTTCCGAAGAAATGAAGAAACGAGGGATTAAATTTTGAACTTCAGTTTCAGATTTTCTTTAAGCTCCAACAAAATAATACTTCTCAAAAATGCCATTTTTGAGAGATATTATGGCAGGTTATAAGCTTTCGTAAATACTGTTGTGACATATCTCAAAGCTCTTCTCCCGTCATGGGATTTCTTAAAACAGGAGTATCAGATGAAATCTTCCTGAAGTAGCCTTTTGCCACCACGGCATGCCCGAAGCCGCAACCGGAATTAAAATCTTCAGTCTCTTCATTCACTCTTACCCCTCCCCTATCAAATGCAAACGTGATCTTGCAGGATTCATCAAATTGCGTTCGGTAATTGGCCACCTTATTTTTGACAATCAAAGTATCTATAAAAGACCCAGAATTATAACCTGGAGCACCTTTGTTGATCATAAAGGTCATTGCGATCTTGTCAGCATCTATCTGTTTTACCTGGATTTCTCCGAAGTACTCCCTTATTTCTTCAGCCGAATCAGGATTGTACTTTCCGAGGACATAAGTTCCGGTGGAATCAAATTGATCAACTTCCGAAGTTTTACATTGAATCAAGGTAAAGATCAGAACAAAATATACCAGTTTGTTCAATTTTTCAGTTTTAATAATTCAATAATATACCCCGTAAAAGGGGAAAAAAATGTAACCTGTAATAAATTGACTTGTTTAGCGAAAACAACTCGATGATGTTGTTGTGCAATTTTATGCAGATATAACAGCGCTTTTCTGCATGCATAAATGTAAATTATTTGAAGTAACTATTTATGTCGCTTGCGATATAATAAATAATTGTATATTTACATCGTGCGCGATACGAAAAATAAGGATTTAAAAATTTCTCTTATGAACGGGATCATTCAAAACTTAAAATGGAGCTATGGCATCAAAACCCATTGGTTGCGTGCGGTTTTCAGAATTTTATTAGGCCTCAGCTTAGCCTATGCAGGAATTGGCCACCTTACATTTTCGAGGCTCGAATTTGTAGCACAGGTACCCAACTGGGTGCCCCTGTCTGATGATCTTGTGGTTGTGCTTTCTGGGCTTGTGGAAATTTCTTTAGGCCTTGCCCTTGTGCTTCTGCCCAAATGGAAAGCCTTAACGGGATGGATGGTCGCTATCTTCTTTGTCCTCATCTTCCCGGGAAATATGGCCCAATACCTCAACGGGACAGATGCTTTTGGCCTGGATACAGACCATGCAAGGTTGATCAGGCTGTTCTTTCAGCCGGTATTGATTTTGTGGGCATTGTGCTCAACAGGGGCTTATAAGGCATTCGTGGAGCGGAATATTTCATCAAACAGCAATAATAATTCCTGATCAGCTCTTTAGAGTATTTACTTCGGAATAAAAGAAGTTGAGAATCATATTTACAAATAAAATAATATTCAGAAATGACAAATAGATCAACAACAGTAAAAAGTCAAAGCCTGAAGCAAAAAGTTTTACGCTTCATGTACCCATTAATCAAAAAACTTGGCAAAAAAGGTAAAAATGGGACTGTCTTAACCAATGAACAAAAAAGCCAGCCGCTCACTTCTTTGTACAATCTGAAAATTGACCTTAACACCGGAAAGAAGCTGGAGCTGCAAGAATTTAAAGGAAAGAAATTGATTTTGGTGAACACTGCTTCCAACTGCGGCTACACTGGCCAGTACTCCGAACTTCAATCTTTACAGGAGCGTTACGGCAATACTCTTCAGGTAATCGCATTTCCTGCCAATGATTTTGCCGGACAGGAAAAAAGTGAAGACAATGAAATAGCCGAATTTTGTCAGATGAATTATGGGGTAACTTTTCCGGTAGCCAAAAAAGCCGTGGTGGTCAAAAATGAGGAACAGCACGAACTTTTCAAATGGCTGACAAATAAAGACCTCAACGGCTGGAACCATCATGCGCCCGACTGGAACTTTAGTAAATATATTGTGGATGAAAATGGCCTTTTAACGCATTATTTCGGCCCTTCTATCTCTCCATTGGAAGAGCAATTTTTAAGAGCTTTGGAATAATTCTAGTGATACTTCGTTTTCAGAAGGGAAGTTTTTTATCGCAGGCGATTATTTAATTAATTTGTAGCACCCTGAATAATTCCTGCAATACATTGTACTATGGAATACGAACAACTTAAATTAGAAAATCAATTATGTTTTCCTGTTTACGCAGCATCGCGGTTAATTACGAGGGAATATCAGCCATTTTTGGACCGGCTGGAGATCACTTATCCACAGTATCTGGTACTCATGGTTTTATGGGAGACCAATGGCCTTACCGTAAACGATATTGCCAGGAAGTTACTTCTCAACACCAACACCATCACTCCCCTGCTTAAACGCATGGAACAACAGGCACTAATTACCCGGGAACGCTCAAAGGAAGATGAACGCAAGGTCCTGGTGAAACTAACTTCAAAAGGAAGAGACCTGCAGGAACAGGCAGCTCAAATCCCTGAAGCATTAGAAAAACGCCTGTTAGATAGTCAGCTCGAAATCGGTGATCTTGTTAAGCTGAAGGAAAGACTTAATGATGTCATCGAATTTTTATCTAAGTAAAAAGACCAGCACCCTATTCTCATTTTTGTAACTTTGACCATGGCTCCGGCTTTTTTGTCCGTATTTTTCGGCAGGAAAAGCAACGGAGCCATTGAAGCTTCACGCTATTCAGCTAACCAACGTTAAACAAAAAAGGACCTGCAAATTAAGTTTCCATTACCCTCTTTCCATGAACAGGTCCAGAAACAGTATCCAAATGAGAAAAAACATTTTTAGCCCCCAACTTTATATGGGAGTTGTTCTGGTAGTTTCTGCCGTATTTCTGCACTCCTGTAAAAAATCTGCCGCAAGGGAAACTGAAAATAATCAGCAACCCGAATTAAAAGACCTGGCACAATATGTTGACCCCATGATAGGTACGGCAAAAATGGGCCACACTTATCCCGGCGCTACAGTTCCCTTTGGGAGCGTACAGCTAAGCCCTGATACCGATACGATTCCCTATGCCGTCAATGGACAGTACAACCCCGATGTTTATAAGTATTGCGCCGGTTATCAATACGACGATGAGACCATCGTCGGCTTTAGCCACACTCATTTTAGCGGCACCGGCCATTCAGATCTCGGGGACTTTTTGATCATGCCCACTACCGGAGATCTAAAGCTGAATCCCGGAACAGCATCTGATCCCGATAGCGGCTACCGTTCAAGATTTTCTCACGCCAATGAAACTGCCCAACCCGGTTATTACAGCGTCTTGCTTGAAGATTACAACATCAAAGCCGAAATGACCGCTACCAGCAGGGTGGGAATGCACCAGTACACCTTTCCGGAAGCTGGCAAATCGCACATCATCTTAGACCTTGTTTCTGGCATTTACAATTATGACGATAAAAATGTGTGGACTTTTGTGAGGGTTGAAAATGACACTTTGATGACCGGTTTCCGGCAAACCAATGGCTGGGCCCGCACCAGGAAAGTGTATTTTGCGCTCTCCTTCAGCAAACCCATAAACAACTACGGAAGGGAACGTTATGATAAGCAGCCTTATAATGGATTTTGGAGGAAGTTTGACCAGGATGAAAACTTTCCGGAGATAGCGGGGGAAAAGATCAGGATGTATTTTGATTTTGACATGAAAGAAAATGAAAAGCTGAATATCAAATTGGCGATCTCACCGGTTAGTGCTGAAGGAGCCTTGCAGAATATGAAAGAGGAAATCCCGCACTGGAATTTTGAACAGGTAAAAACTGAAGCCCGGGAAACCTGGAACAAAGAGCTCAATAAAGTCATTGTAGAGACTGAAAGACCTGAAGATATGGTCAATTTCTACACGGCTATGTACCACGCTTTTTTAGGACCTACAGAATATATGGATACCGACGGAAAATACCGCGGAATTGATATGGGAATCCACCAGGCCGACGGCTTTACCAACTACACCAGTTTTTCACTTTGGGACACCTACAGGGCTTTACACCCGCTTTTCAACGTGCTCCAGCCCGAAAGAAATGCCGATATGGTAGAAGCCATGATGGCACATTATGACCAGAGCGTGCATTCCATGCTGCCGGTGTGGTCGCATTACGCCAACGAGAACTGGTGCATGATAGGCTACCACAGTGTTTCGGTCATTGCAGATGCCATAGTAAAGGGCAATGCCGACTTTGACCAGGAACGGGCGCTTGATGCCATGGTGCAAACAGCTAAAACAGGTTATTATGACGGCCTGCAATATTATATGGACATGGGTTATGTGCCCGAAGATAAAAATGGTGCATCGGTATCAAAGACCCTGGAGTATGCCTATGACGACTGGGCCATTGCACAGGCTGCAAAAAAGTTGGGTAAAAATGACATTTTTGAAGAGTTTATGATGAGGTCAGAAAACTACAAGAATGTCTTTGATCCAAAATCGGGCTTTATGAGACCTAAACTCAGTGATGGCAGCTTTAAAAAAGAGTTTGATGCATTAGACACTCATGGGCAGGGCTTTATTGAAGGTAATGCCTGGAACTACAGCTTGTACGTGCCCCACGCCCCTGCTGAAATGATTGAAATGATGGGTGGAAAAGAAAGATTTTCTCAGCACCTCGATTCCCTTTTCAGCATGGATCTTCCGGATAAATATTTTGCTAATACCGAAGATATTTCCAGCGAAGGCATCATTGGAAATTACGTGCACGGCAACGAGCCGTCTCACCATGTGGCCTACCTGTACAATTGGACTGACACGCCCTGGAAATCCCAGGATAAAATAAGGATGGTTTTAAAAGATCAATATCAAACCGGGGCCGATGGTTTGGGTGGGAATGATGATTTTGGCCAAATGAGCGCGTGGTATATCTTCAGTGCTTTAGGATTTTATCCTGTAGCACCCGGCAGCGAAGAATATGCCCTTGGCAGCCCGGCCATTAACCAGGCTACTATCAATCTCGAAAACGGAAAGACCTTCAGGGTAATTGCTGAAAATCAAAGTGAAGAAAATGTATTCGTAGAGAAGGTTGAACTCAACGGAAAGAAACTTGAAAGTCCTTTTATCAACCACCATGAACTTATGAAAGGGGGAGAATTAAAATTCTATATGGCAAGTACTCCAAATAGGGAGTTATATGAATAATATATTTTACTTCCCTCAAAAAAATGGCATTTTTTAGCTGTCTTTATGGAAAGTTCTTACACATCATGTTAAATACAGGTTAAACCGTATAAAAACATATTTTTCTATAGAAAGAAATGACTTATTTTGATATTATTATTCGCCTGTAAAGGCACTACAAGTGAGAAGTGTACCCCCCTACAATACTCTTCTCACTTTTTTATTTTCTTTATTCTTTGCTTTTATTTTCAAGGAAGAACCTAATCACATCTGTTGTCGTAACAATTCCGGTTAGGCAATCATCATCTACCACAGGTAAGGCATGAAACTCGTGCTCCAAAAATAATTTGGCTACATCTGTGACTGTATGGCTGGAAGTGATATATTCTACCTTCTGCGTCATCACCTGCTCTACCGTGAACATTTCATACACAGTGGTTTCAACATCATCCCCACCGCCATCGGTCGCATCGGCAAAAGAGATCCTAAGCAGGTCGTTGAGGCTTATCATGCCTACAATATGCTCATTTTCTACTACCGGAAGATGCCTTATGTGGTTCTTCTTCATAAGAGATTCGGCTGTCGAAAGACTGTCAGACAGCGAAAGACGCAAAATGTTTTTGGTCATTATCTGGGAAACGGAAATATCATTTTTCATCGGAGTTCTTTTTATCAGGAGCTATTTAAAATACAACAATTCTGCCTCATTTTAAATTCAGAACAAGGAAATATTCTTCAGAAAATGCGCCGGAAATAACTTCAAAATGAAAGAATTCTTTTAAATCTCTTATATTGCCGTCTTTATTTTAATCCCTAACATTTAACATGAAAAAAGTTTTATTGTTTTCTCTTGCCGTAAGCCTCATTGGCTGTAAAGCGCAGCAACCACGAGACATCTCGGAAGCCAACCCAATGGAGTATGCCAGCACCATCACTTCCAAAGAATTAAAAGATCACCTGTACACCTTTGCAAGTGACGAATTTGAAGGAAGAGAAACAGGAGAGCCCGGCCAGAAAATGGCGGCAGATTACCTTAAAAAAGAATATCAAAGTCTCAACATCGCCTCTCCTTTAGGTGGTGATGATTATTTCCAGGAAGTTCCCGGCAGCTATTTTACACGGGGAAATGTAAAAGATACCGAAAATGTTTTGGCATATATTAAAGGAAGCAGTAAACCTGAAGAAGTACTGGTGATCTCTTCTCACTACGACCATGTGGGAATTGATGACGAAGGAAGGATCTATAATGGTGCCGATGACGACGGCTCGGGCACAGTTGCAGTACTTGAAATTGCCGAAGCTTTCAAAAAGGCACAGGAAGATGGCTTTGGCCCTGCACGTTCTATTCTTTTCCTTAATGTTACGGGAGAAGAAAAAGGACTCGTTGGATCAAAATTTTATTCCGAAAATCCTGTATTCCCACTCGCTAACACTGTAGCGAACCTCAATATTGATATGATAGGGCGCATTGGAAAAGATATGGAAAGTGCGGGAGATTATGTCTATCTTATAGGAAGTGACAAATTAAGTACCGAACTCCATGAGCTAAGTGAGGCAGTCAATGAAAAGTACCTGAACCTCAACCTGGATTATACTTTCAACGATGAAAATGATCCAAACAGATTCTATTACAGAAGTGACCACTACAATTTTGCAAAACATGATATTCCAATCATCTTTTACTTCAATGGAGTGCATGAAGATTACCACCGTCACACAGACACGCCAGATAAAATAGAATACGATTTACTGGAGAAAAGAGCTAAGCTGGTATTCCTTACCGCCTGGGAAATAGCAAACCGCGACACCCGCCCTTACGTTGATAAACCTACCCTGACTGAAGCAGGAGAGTAGTTTACGGGAAATATCATTATTACCCAATCCTCACAGGTTTTTAAAACCTGTGAGGATTTTTTTATTCTGTCTCCTCCCCACCCCAACCTGCGGCCACCCCTCCGAAGAAGGGGTGGGTCAATGGTAAATTTTGGATTTTAATAACCTGAGTAAAAAAGCAGAGAATAAAAAAGACCCAAATGAGCTCCAGAGGAGCGACACAATTTCCCACCCCGACCTGCGGCCACCCCTCCGAAGGAGGGGATTTTTTCAATTGCCATTTTTAAATCAGAAATATTTTTTGAGGATTTAAAAACCTGTGTGATCAAAAAAAAAGAGGAAGCAAGCTCCGAAGGAGCGGCATATCTATAGAAAAACACACAGAACCAATATGAGCTCCGGAGGAGCGATATATTTATAGCAGAGAAATCTCAAGGTCAAAATGAGCTCCAGCGGAGCGACACAAATTCCCCACCCCAACCTGGGGCCACCCCTCCGAAGGAGGGGATAATTTACGTGACGGGATCCCCTAAAACAAATAAAGCTCCTTGTTTTCACAAGAAGCTTTTTGGGTGGAAGACCGGGTTCGAACCGGCGACCTCTGGAACCACAATCCAGCGCTCTAACCAGCTGAGCTACAACCACCATTTTAATCGGATGCAAATGTAATATAATTCCTCTCTTCTACAAAAGAAAAAAATTTAATTTTTTACAGGAGATCAAACAGGGAATCTACCGCCACATGTCGGCTCACGTTATATCCTTCCGCATATTCTACATTGATGAGCCTACCTAAATCCCTGGCCCTGTAGGTGATGCTGTCAAAAAAATTACTGCTTGAGATAGGAGTTTCGGGCTCCTCGCTATTTTCGTCCCAAAACTGCGATCTATAGGCTTTAACAGACGCTAATTTCTTGTCCATGAAGCCCGTAACATCTACCACAACATCGGGGGTAAGATTTTTCCATTGTATGTAGTGAAAAACATTCTTTGGGCGCCATGCCTCCTGGGAATTCCCGTTGTAAATAGTTTCAATCTTACGCAAGCCACTCAAAAAACAGGCATCAGCTACCAGTTTTGCCCCTTTCCCATGATCTATATGCCGGTCGTCTATCGCATTACACAACACCAAATCTGGCTTGTACTTCCGCAGCACTTTAATGATCTCAAGCTGATGAGAGACGTTATTTACAAAAAAACCATCACTGAATTCTAGATTTTCCCGCATAGAGAGCCCAAGGATCTTTGCCGCATCGGCAGCCTCCTGATCCCTGATCTCGGCGGTACCACGGGTTCCCAGCTCCCCGCGGGTAAGATCCAGTACCCCCACTTTTTTGCCCCGTGAAATTTCTTTGGCAAGGGTAGCCGAGCAACTCAATTCAACATCATCGGGGTGCGCCCCAATGGCAAGTATATCTAATTTCATTTTTGTAATCTTTCTTGTCTTGTTCGTGAAAATTTAGCCACAAATAAACGTATATTTTTTATTTACTCTTCTCAATATGGATCAGTCGGAGCTTTTTTCAGCAAACTTTCTGAGCACTTTTTAATACTGGTTCATCATTCCTGTTCCTCTAGTAGCCACGAATTCACGAATATTTTTATTTATTACTCCTCTTAAGCTTTTTTTAACAAACTTTCTGAGCACTTAACACTGAACACTCTTTAAACCGGGTTCATCATTCCTGTTCCTCTAATAGCCACAAATACACGAATATTTTTTATTTATTACTCCTCTTAAGCTTTTTTAATCAAACCTTCTGAACACTAACGACTGAACACTTTTTAATACTGGTTCACTATTCCTGTTCCTCTAGTAGCCACAAATACACAAATATTTTTTATGTATTACTCCTCTTAAGCTTTTTTAATCAAACTATCTGAGCACTGAGCACTGATCACTGAATACTGACCACTTATAACTGCGTACTAACATTACAGCCGAACATCCAGCATATCCTTCTTCGTCTCTTCCAGGGCCTGTTCGATATCGGCAATAAGATCTTCGGGTTCCTCGATACCTACCGAAAATCTCATCAGCTTATCACTTATTCCCTGCGCTGCACGATCTTCGGGAGTTAGTAGGGCGTGAGAGGTCTTGGCAGGTGACAAAATGGTCGATTCCACCCCGGCAAGGCTCATAGAGGGTTTGATAAGCTTCAGGTACTTCATAAACGCCTGCGAATCGAGGTCTTTCAGTTCAAAAGACAGCATTCCGCCAAACCCGTGCATTTGTTTCTTTGCCAGTTCATGCCCGTCATGAGAAGCCAATCCGGGATAATACACCTTCTGCACCAACTCATTTTTCTCGAGATATTCGGCCAGCTTTTGTGCATTTTCATTCTGTGCCCTTACTCTAAGCCCCATGGTCTTCAGGCTGCGTTCCAGGAGCCAAACAGTATAATCGCTAAGGCTTCCGCCAAAATTCTTGGCCAGCTGAAAAATCCTGTCGATTTTTTCTTCCGAAGAGATCACGGCCCCGGCAAGAATATCGCTGTGACCGCCCATGTATTTTGTAGCCGAATGTATCACCACATCAATTCCAAAATCAATGGGATTTTGATTTACGGGTGAAGCAAACGTATTATCGATCATACTCACCAGCCCCCGCTTTTTTGCGAGCTTTGCCACAGCTTCAATATCAGTTACTGTAAGCAATGGGTTTGACGGAGTTTCAATGTAGATCACTTTTGTATTTTCCAGGATCTCGTGCTCAAAAGCTTCCGCAGAAAGATCTTTTGCAAAGGAATATTCGATGCCGAATTTTTCAAATTCCTCCACCACAAGATTGCTTGTACCTCCATAGAGCGTTTTTTGCAGCACCACGTGATCTCCCTTCTGCAAAAAGGCAAAAAGCGAAGTACTTACCGCTGCCATTCCGCTGCCAAAAATAAGAGCAGCTTCGCCATGCTCGAGTGCGGCCATTTTTTGTGCCAGCGCCTGTTGATTTGGCGTATTAAAGTAGCGTGGGTAGCGTTTCACCTCCATATCTTCGTAAGCATAAGAAGTTGACATGTACAACGGGGACACTGCGCCCTTAAACTGTTCATCTTTCAGCTCGCCCACATGGGTGCAAATGGTATTGAGACCGGGTTTTTTATGAGTCATAATTGTCGGAAAAAAATTCTTTTCCAAGATAAAAATAATTAATGAAAAAGACGGGTTCCAAAAATGCCATTTTTGAGACTCCTCCCTGACAGCCCCTGTAATTTCTCGGCACTTTTTTATCTTTACGATATGAAAACCATCTTTAAGAACATCAAACAGCTCGTACAGGTAAGAGAGGAAACCCTTAAACCTTTAAGAGGCAGCGAAATGAAAGAACTCCCCATTATAGACAACGCCTGGTTGCTGGTGGAGGACGGGAAAATTGCCGACTTCGGAAAAATGCAGGATCTTCCCTCTTTTGAAGGAGTTTCTGAAGTAGATGCCTCCGGAAAGTTTCTGCTGCCGGGCTGGATAGATTCCCACACACATCTTGTTTACGCCGGAAACAGAGAACAGGAATTCATAGACCGTATTAACGGCCTCACTTATGAAGAAATCGCCGAAAAAGGTGGCGGAATAGTGAATTCGGCCATAAAGCTGCAGGAAACTTCTGAAGAAGAGCTCTATCTGCAATCGGCCAGGCGGCTGGAAGAAGTGATGAAGATGGGTACCACGGCCATTGAGATCAAATCGGGTTATGGTTTGACCACAGCTGCCGAACTCAAAATGCTGCGGGTGATCAAAAAGCTGAAAGAAAACTATAAATTGCCCGTAAAAGCGACCTTTTTGGGCGCTCATGCAATTCCGCCGGAATACAAAAACGACAAAGACGGCTATCTCGACCTGCTCGTTAATGAAATGATCCCAAAAGTAGCTGAAGAAGGGCTGGCCGAATATGTAGATATTTTCTGCGAAAAAGGCTATTTTTCGGTAGAAGATACGCACCGGGTTTTAGAGGCCGGGCAAAAATATGGTCTCAGGCCCAAGATACATGTCAATCAATTCAATGCTATTAGCGGTATCAAAGCCGCAGTAGCGCACAACGCACTTTCTGTAGACCACCTGGAAGTGATGGAGCCCGACGATCTTGATGCGCTAGAAGATAGCGGCACCATGCCGGTAGCACTGCCCTCCTGCTCTCTTTTTCTCGGAATTCCCTACTCCCCGGCTCGACAAATCCTTGACGCCGGACTGCCACTTGCCCTGGCCACCGATTATAACCCCGGAAGCACCCCCAACGGAAACATGAACCTGGTGATCTCGCTGGCCTGCATAAAGATGAAAATGAACCCCGAAGAAGCCATTAATGCAGCCACAATTAATGCGGCTTATGCAATGGATATTCTCGACACCCACGGCAGCATCACCAAAGGCAAAGCCGCAAACCTCATCCTTACCGAGGAGATCCCTTCTTACGGATTTATGCCTTATTCTTTTGGCGCCAACCACATCCATTCGGTTTATATAAACGGAAAAAATGTATAAATGAATCAGTTGAAGTTTTATTCTGAAAAACAGGTTTCAAAGCTGATCTCAACCCGGCAGGGAGAAACTAAACTGGGAGAGAAAATTAAGGTTGCCACGAGTTTTGAGGATGTTCAAAAATCAGGAGCCAAAATTGTCATTATTGGGATCCCTGAAGATATTGGCGTGCGGGCAAACTTCGGAAAACCCGGAACTTCAAATGCATGGCAGGCATTTTTGGGAGCTTTTCTCAATGTTCAGGAAAATCAATTTAATTCGGGAGAAAATATTTTGCTTTTAGGAGAGATCAATACTTCCGAAGCAATGAAAAAGGCCGGAAATATTGATGTTTCAGACCCAAATTACGTTCAGAAGCTGGGTGATCTTGTGGAACAACTGGATGCTATAGTTAGTGAGGTTGTCAAAAATGTCATTTTAGCAGGAAAATTTCCGGTGATCATTGGCGGCGGCCATAACAACGCGTTTGGCAATTTAAAAGGAGCTTCAGAAGCTTTTAATCATCCAATAAACGTACTGAATATAGATGCACATACCGACCTGCGAAGGCTGGAACATCGTCACAGCGGGAACGGCTTCAGCTATGCCTTCACAAATGGCTTTTTAGAGAAGTATTCTGTTTTCGGGCTTCATCAAAATTACACCCCTCAATATATCTTTGATAAAATGAATACTTCCGAAGCATATCAATACCACCTGCTTGAAGAGCTTCCGAAGCATAAGCGAAAAACGGTATTTTTGGAACTGCTGGATTTTGTAAAACAGGAAAAATTTGGCCTTGAACTGGATTGTGATGCGATCGCAAACTTTCCCAGCAGCGCTGTTTCGCCCGCGGGCCTTGAGCTTGATGAAGCCCGGGAGATGATAAGAGAGGCTGCAAAAGAGCGAAATTGTTGCTATCTTCACATTTGTGAAGCTGTAGCAACCAATAATTTTCCTACCGGAAAAGCCCTAAGTTATTTAGTAACCGATTTCCTAAAAGAGAAAACATATGCATGAAACTGTACAGTATTACGTGGAATGGGCCGCGCTGGGTATTGAAGTTGCCGGGGTTTTGGTGATGATCATAGGGCCACTTTTTGCTCTTTACAGGTATTTTTTTGACAGGCATGAAGACGGCAGTAGTTACAGGACTTTTAGACATGACCTGGGAAAGGCAATTTTACTGGGACTTGAATTTTTAGTGGCAGGAGATATTATTGCTACGGTAAGCACAGACCCTACAATGAATAATGTACTTGTGCTGGGTGTAATTGTTTTAATACGAACTTTTTTAAGCCTTTCTTTGCAAGTGGAGCTGGAGGGGAAATGGCCCTGGCAAAAGCGGGAAATCGGAGAATAAATGGAGATTATATCATTTGACCAAAAATATGCCGAAGACTTTCGGCAACTGAATATTGAATGGCTGGAAAAATACTTTTGGGTAGAACTTCATGATGAAGAGGTTTTGGGAAAGCCAGAAAAATACATTATTGAACCGGGAGGCAACATCTTCTTTGTCCGCGAAAATGACAGGATTCTCGGGACGGTGGCTTTGATGAAAATTGATGAGGGAATCTTTGAGCTCACAAAAATGGCTGTAGCCCCTGCAGCACAGGGAAAAAATATTGGCCAGAAGCTAATGCAGCACACCCTCGATTTTGCCAAAAGCAGAGGCTGGGAAAAACTCATTATCTACTCAAACCGAAAGCTGGAGAACGCAATTCACATCTACAAAAAGTATGGTTTCAAAGAAATTCCCATTGGGGAGAACAATCCTTATGCCCGCGGTGACATTAAAATGGAATTACCGCTTTCTTAAAGTACTATTAAACTTAGGGTGAAAAGCTTCAGTTTTCATTAGTTTTATTAGAAACTGATTTTTTTATGAAACGTATTTTATTATTCGCCATGGTGGCCGGTTCGCTCTTATCCTGCAAAAATGAAAACCGCGAAGTTCCTGATGTTACAGGAGAAGACGTGCTGGAAGGAGAAACAGCTGCCGCTACAGATACTGCTGAAATAGACATCAATCCCATTTCACACGCCACCGCGGTGATCAATTGGGGAGATACAACCATTTACCTCGATCCCGTGGGAGGCGCCGAAGCTTTTACAGGTATGACCGATGCCGATATGGTATTGATCACAGATATTCACGGAGATCACATGAGCGCTGAAACCCTGGCTGCTTTGAACCTTGGCGACACGCCCATCATTGCGCCGCAGGCAGTGAAAGATGAGCTGCCTGATTCTTTAGCGACAAAAATCACCGTGATGAACAACGGAGAAAATCTAAGTCAAAGTGGGATTGCCATTGAAGCTATCCCTATGTACAACCTGCGGGAAGAAGCAAAACAGTTCCACCCAAAAGGCCGCGGCAACGGGTATGTTCTTGAAAAAGACGGACAAAGGCTTTACATAGCCGGAGACACCGAAGACATCCCCGAAATGAGAAACCTCGAAAACATAGATATTGCGCTGGTGCCAATGAACCTGCCTTACACCATGCCGGTTGATGCAGCTGCAGATGCAGTGATCGAGTTTGCACCCGAAAAAGTCTATCCGTACCACTTCCGCGGACAGGATGGAAAAGCCGATGTTGACAAATTCAAACAACTGGTAAACGAAGGAAACAGCGAGGTAGAAGTGGTGCTGGCCAACTGGTACCCCGAAGATGGATCTTAATTTTCACATAAAGATTTCAGAATTTAAACCCGCTAAAAAAAAGCGAGTTTTTTCATTAATAAACTTCAAATGATCATTGAAAAACGCCTTTTTTGACAATCTTCTTTCCTTTTTCTTTACTTCAGAAAAATGCAAAAGCTTGTATTTTATTCAAAAACATGATTTTCTTAAAAATTTTATAAATTCCGCTTAAAATAAGTAGTTTTAGAATTCAGGGAAAAGTATGGCGAAAACTTTACATCTAATTTTTATTGTATTATTTACCTGTACCGGATGGGCTCAAAATTTACAGTTACCTGCCGGTGACACGCTTCGGGTTTCCCAGATAGCCCAAAAGCAGGATCTTTCCCAACTGAATGTTTTACAATTCGATTTTGACGAAAATGGTTATTTGTGGGCAGGAACCGAAGATGGGCTCAATAGGTTCAACGGTTATAACATGTACACCTATTCCCAGGGAACCGATGAAACTTCAGGTCTCACCGATGATCATATTCGGGGGCTGCTTTACAGGAATGACACGCTTTGGCTGGGCACCAATACCCATTCAGTGCAGGCCTATATTCCGTCGCAGAACAAATTTCTGCATTACAGGGATCATGAAAAAATAGCTGCCGATCCTTCCCTCAGTTTTGCCCATGGCATTTATGAGGTGAACAGCAAATATCTCCTGGCGGCCACTCTTAAAAATTGCATCCTTATAGACAGGAAATCTGGCGGGATCACTACTCTCCCCCTGCCCAATCCCGATGCCAATGATTATGTGCTGGGCCTCATCAATCATTCCGAAGAGAACATCTGGCTGGGCACCTATTTTAATGGTATTATAAAACTCGATCTTCAAAAAATGACCATTGAAGATATGCCCCAGTTTAATACGCTGGACAATAATCCGGTGCATGCTTTTCAGAAAAGCGCGGCTAATGAAGTTTTGATAGGTACTCAAAAAGGGCTTTTTAAATACTCTTTTTCTTCGGAAGAATTACAGCTCATTGGGCAGCCCGAACAGGAATCGGGTATTCGTTGTTTCTTTGACTGGAATGAAGATTACTACCTCCTTGGAGGCACCAAAGGCATCAAATTTCTCAACAAACAGACTTATAATATCAAACCTATTGTGTTGGCCGGTTTTGAGAAGGAAGTATTTTCTCCTGTAGAGATCCTTCAGGTTAAACAGGATGCCGGCGGGGGCGTTTGGATGGGATCACAGGGAAAAGGCATGTTCTACTATCATCCGGCCAGACAAAAGTTCACTCCACAGCGCATAGAACTTAAAAATGAACCCGAAAAAGACTTCATAAGCATTTTCAACTTTCTGAGAGAAGGCGAAACGCTGTGGATGGCCACCGCTATTGGTTATGTGAAGCACGATATGCGTGCGGATACCTATGAGCTGTACCGCACCAACAAATTGGGTTACACACTGGTCAAAGATTCGCAGGGACAAATTTGGGGTGGCGGATTTGACCTTGGCCTTGAGAAATACAACAGGAAAAAAGACCTTTTTAAAGACGTTACTCCTTTAACCGGCATTCCCGACCGGGATGTGGCGGAGATCATTCCGTTAAGCAAAGACAGCATCTGGGTGAGCACCTGGGCTTCGGGAATCTATTCGGTAGATCCACAAACTTTCGAAGCCCATCAGGTAAAAATTAATGGCCGGGATATCCATAGATCAAGAGCATCCTTCATTAGTAAAGACGGGACCACCTGGCTGGGTGCCGACGACGGGCTTTATAGAATTTCGGGCAGTGAAACCCGGCAGTATACGCACAAATCGGGTTCCGAAGGCTCTCTTAGCAACGACCGGGTTTTTAGTATTACCCAGGATGAGAACAATAATCTCTGGATAGGAACTGCGCAGGGGCTTAACAGGCTCAACCTGCAGACAGACGAAATCACTTCTTACCTGGAACAGCCGGGGCTGCCCAATGATTTTATATACGGCGTGCTCGCCGATAATAACAACGATATTTGGGTGAGTACAAACCGCGGACTTTCAAAATTTGACCGGGAAACTAAAACTTTTACCAACTTTACAGAACAGGACGGGCTACAGAACAACGAATTCAATGGCAAGGCAGCTTATAAAGACAGCCTGGGTTACCTGTATTTTGGGGGTATGAACGGCTACAATAAATTCCACGCCGACAGTATTCCTGTAAATACCCACGCCGGAAGAACGATTATTGAAGAGGTAGAGCTCTTTGGAACACCCATTGAACGTAATGTAATTTATACCGACACGCTTTCTTTTGAACATGATGAGAACGTAATTACTTTTAAATTCACGGCACTTAATTTTTTGCTTCCACAGAAGAACAATTACCAGTTTAAAATGCTGGGCTTTGACAAAGACTGGCGCCCGGTCACCAAAGAACGCTCTACTACCTACACCAACCTCAACCCCGGAACCTACACCTTCCTGGTAAAAGGCAGCAACAACGATTTGAAATGGGGAGCACCAGATTCCCTCGTGCTTACCATAAGAGCCCCCTGGTATAAAACTGTCTGGTTCAGGGCTTTTGCCATTCTCTTCTTCCTACTGCTCATCACCGGGGTTTACCTGTACAGGTACAACCTGAAAAAAGCAGAGAACCTGCGCCTTCACAAAATGGTGGAAGGCCGCACTGCCGAGCTTAGAAAAACCAACAACGACCTTAGTAAGGCCATGCACCTCGCAAAAGAGCAAAAAAACAACATCGCTTTTTTAATGCAGGAACTCAACCACCGCGTGAAAAACAACCTCCAGCTCATTGCAAGTTTGCTCGATATCCAAAAAGAGACTATTCAGGATGAATCGGCCAGAAATAACCTTCAGGCGGCGCAAAACAGGCTGTTTACCATTGCAGCCATTCACGATTTGTTAGGTGCCAAAAAACCTGGTGAAAATTTTAAGCTGGATGAATTCGTCTCCAGCCTGGCCAGGGAACTTGTGAGCTTTATGGACGAGGGGGTGCATTTAGATTTTAACCTGGAAGTGCTGAAAGTGCACAAAAAATGTATCACCCCCCTGGGCATCATTATTAATGAACTGGTTACCAATACGCTGAAACATGCTTTTCCCGGCAATAGAAACAACAAGAAGATCGAAATTTCCCTTTCCCGGGAAGGCGAACTTATAAGGCTTGATTATAAAGACAACGGCATAGGAATCCCTGACAATTTCAAAGATGAAAATTCCCTGGGCTTTAATCTTGTAGAAAACCTGGCGAGACAGTTAAAGGGCCATCTCGAGATCCTGAAGGTACCCGAAGGAGCCCATATTGTTATCTTATTTAAATGTTAAGTTTCACCGCGTTCTTAAACCTAACTGCTTATGAATAAAATCCTGATCATTGAAGATGAAATCATTATCGCCGAAAGCTTGCGGATTTTTCTAAAAAAGAATTCTTACGAAGTCTCTATTTCTTCAAATGTAGATAAGGCTGTTGAAAGCCTGCAGCATGAGAGCTATAGTGGGGTAATTTGCGATATCAACCTGCAGGACAGAATGAATGGTATTGAGATCATTCAGAAATTTCATCAACTTGATCAACACGGGCCGGTCATTTTCCTTACAGCCTATTCCAATCCGCAGGTCATGGAGTATGCCGAAGAAGTTACCCCCTATGCCTATATTCTGAAGCCATTCAACAATCAGCAGTTACTCACCACCCTCAACCTGGCACTAAAAAACCGTGAAAATTACATTCAGCCCGCACAGGATACTTCAGTAACCGAAAAGCTGAGCAAACGGGAGGTCGAGATCCTGCAATCTCTGGCTACCGGAAAGACAAACAAGGTGATTGGAAAAGAGCTGTGCATATCTAAACTTACTGTAGACACCCACGTGAAGAATATTAAGGAAAAACTTCAGCTCAATAAAAAAGGGGAATTGATAAGATTTGTGCTATCTAATCGGCTGTAACTAACCTTCACCAAAAAAATATCCATTACCAGCTGAAGTTTTCAGCTAATAATGGATAGACTTAAAAGGAGCTAATACTTAGCGTACCAGCTTCTTGTATTTAATTCTCTTTGGAGCCACATCGCCAAGACGTTTCTTCCTGTTCTCTTCGTATTCAGAGAAACTGCCTTCAAAGAAATATACTTCCGAGTTTCCTTCAAATGCGAGGATATGAGTACAAACCCTGTCCATAAACCACCTGTCGTGAGAGATGATCACAGCACAGCCTGCAAAATTCTCAAGACCTTCTTCAAGAGCTCTCAAGGTGTTCACATCAAGATCGTTGGTAGGCTCATCCAGAAGTAAAACGTTCCCTTCTTCCTTTAAGGTCATGGCCAGGTGCAGGCGGTTTCTTTCCCCACCAGACAATTTGCTCACCTTCTTGTTCTGTTCGCTTCCGCTGAAGTTAAACCTGCTCAAATATGCTCTTGAATTCACCTGCCGGCCTCCCATAAGCACCAACTCCTGTTCATCGCTGAAGTTCTGCCAAATAGTTTTTTCAGGATCTATATTGGTGTGACTTTGGTCTACGTAGGCAATCTTTGCTGTATCCCCTACTTCAAAAGTACCTTTATCAGGTTGTTCTTCCCCCATGATCATCTTAAAGATCGTGGTTTTACCGGCACCGTTTGGTCCAATAATCCCCACAATCCCGGCCTGCGGCAACTTAAAGTTGAGATCATCATATAACAATTTGTCATCAAAAGCCTTGCTCACACCCTTAGCCTCAATCACATTGGTTCCCAAACGCGGGCCATTTGGAATATAGATCTCCAGTTGTTCGTCCATTTGTTTTTGATCCTGGCTAAGCAGCTTATCGTAGTTGTTCAAACGGGCCTTTTGTTTGGCCTGTCTTCCTTTAGGTGCCATTCTTGACCATTCCAGCTCTCGCTCAAGCGTTTTTTGACGCTTGCTTGCCTGCTTTTGCTCCTGTGCAAGGCGTTTGGCTTTTTGATCGAGCCATGAGGAGTAATTTCCTTTCCACGGAATTCCTTCTCCCCTGTCAAGTTCCAGGATCCAGCCAGCTACGTTATCGAGGAAATAACGGTCGTGCGTTACGGCAATCACTGTTCCTTTATACTGCTGAAGGTGTTGTTCCAGCCATAATACAGATTCTGCATCAAGGTGGTTGGTAGGCTCATCCAGAAGTAGCACATCCGGCTCCTGAAGCAGTAGTCGGCACAGCGCTACCCTTCTTCGTTCCCCACCCGAAAGTACTCCGATTTTCTTATCGGGATCGGGCGTTCTAAGCGCATCCATGGCTATCTCCAGCTTGGTATCCAATTCCCACGCATTGCTCGCATCAATTTGGTCCTGTAGTGCAGCCTGCTTATCCATAAGCTTCTGCATCTTATCTGGATCTTCGTAGACTTCAGGTAGACCAAACATGTCGTTGATCTTGTTGTACTCTTCAAGAATAGCCACGGTCTCGGCTGCCCCTTCCTTTACAATTTCCAGTACAGTTTTATCGTCATCGAGTTTTGGCTCCTGTTCAAGATATCCTACTGAATAGCCTGGTGCAAAGACCACATCTCCCTGGTAATTCTTTTCTTCACCTGCAATAATTCTGAGCAAGGTCGATTTCCCGGAACCGTTAAGACCAAGAATACCAATTTTTGCCCCGTAAAAGAAGCTGAGGTAAATATTCTTAAGTACCGGCGTATTTGCTGACTGGTAGGTCTTTGTAACTCCCGACATCGAGAAAATTACTTTCTTATCATCTGCCATAAAATGCTGTTTTCAGTTTATTATTTCGAAGTTCTTAATAAGAACTCCCGGTTTATTCTAACAGACAAATATCATAATTTTAGAATTGATTTTAAGGCTGCATCAGAATAATTTCAAGAGGAATGAAGTCCCAGGTGCCTTAAGATAATTAAAAGTTGCCCGCTGTGATAAGCGGTATGTTCAATGACCAGTAGAATCTCCCTGAAAAGCGTATGATTTACGCCGGAAGGTACTGTATCCATAAGATCTTTTTCTTCGGAAAGTATAAGCTCCTCTAGCTCATCCCTCTCCTTAAAATAAGCATCTACCAGCTCCTTCCAGGCAATTTCATCATCGGGAGAAGATTTCTCTGGCCAGTAATCCTTAGGCCATTCGGGTGCCTTATAATCAGTTTGTGTACAATAATCTAGAATATCTTTCTGCGTAAAACGAATATGAGAGAAGATCTCAAAGAATGAATAAGGAAGATCTGCAGGCCTTTTCCCCAGTTCCAAAAAGGGTATTTTTTCAATCATCTTATCTACCGGCATAAAAGCTTCGCCGCCTTTTAAATGCTTCACCAAACTTTCTTTCAAATTATTCATAGGCTTAATTGAATTTCAATTTCCTTAAAATTACTTATTTATGGGTATTGCAGCCTCATTTTTAATGAGATATCTTTCGGTTATAACATAATATTAGCGTCATGAAAATATTCACCACCACCCCGCTCTTCTTTTTAGCCCTGGCTACTTTGCTATTAAACACCGGTTTTATACAGGCACAGGAGCAGCTTCCGGAACAAAGGGATTATAAGGTAAGACCAATACACCTGGGTGTGAAAATTGGATTTCCAAACATGGTGGGCGGAAATGTAGAATACGTGACGCCGCTTTTAAACGACAAGGTTTCTGTAAGCCTGGATTATTCGACCATTGAATCTGACTGGTTTTTATCTGAAGATGAATCTGATGACACCGAAACTACCGATCTTAGCTACTCCTATATTGAAGGCGGAATAAATTATTATATTTTTAAAGCGGGAAAAGGCCTTTATGCCGGGGTGAGCTATGGCCAAATGAAGTTTGAAGGCCAGACAGATGTCAATGAAGACGGCATGGATGGCACCGGGTATATTGATTACAACCACAGTTCTTTCAACATTAAATTAGGCGCCAAACTGGGCGGCCTGTTCTATTTTCGGCCAGAAATTGGCTATGCCTTCTCCTCTCTTCCCAAAACCATAGATTACCAGGTGAGGTATCCCGATGGTACCACAGAGAGGGATATTTACGATTTTGAAGAAGAGTTAGCTTCGGCAGATTTACTTTTTAAAGGCTTAATTGCCAATATTGGTTTCGGGTTTTCCTTTTAATTTAGGCACAAAGCCCTGCAACGCCAAACTAATTGCTTCTGAAGATTTATTCAAAAAGGACAGGATGAATCTTCAGTAAAAAAAGTTATAGTTTGATCAATTTTGCTTTTTGTTCCCGGATCTCTTCAGAAAAAATCCCGGGCGAAAATACTATTTTTAAACCCTTCCTTTTAAAGCATTAAAAGCCCAGGACATTACAAAGAAGCCAATCCCTACGGTAGAAAAACCTATAGCCTGATCCTGGTACTTGAGCACCCCCAGCAAAACCAAAGCAATACCTATAAGGAGCATGCAAAATGATGCCCATCCAAAAATCGTGTTCTTATTCATTCCCATCTTGTGCAGCGAGTAATTAGTTTTATGGCAGTCATTGCCAAAAGGCCGTAAAAGTAGTATTGTAAAATGACCTCTTCTATGACAAAGATCGCATTTTTATATGTTTTTATAAGGATTTTTAGTTGCAGGGTTTTTGTATTTTAGCGACCATTGATAAATCTACACAGCTTTTTAAAGGGGTAGAGTGATAACCACAACGACTTTTAGATCTTATAAATGGATATTGAATTCAACAAGAACGAAGACCACAACAAATTATTAGTATCAGAGCTTAAACGACGCCTCAAAGAGGTAAAGTTGGGCGGCGGCGAAAAACGCATTGCAAAACATCACGCCAAAGGCAAAATGACCGCCCGTGAGCGCGTAGATTATTTGCTTGACAATTCCCAGGAAGCTATTGAAATAGGAGCATTTGCAGGAGACGGAATGTACACAGAACACGGCGGCTGCCCAAGTGGCGGCGTGGTGGTGAAGATTGGAAAGATCTCGGGCAAACAATGTATCGTAGTGGCAAATGATGCCACGGTAAAAGCCGGTGCCTGGTTTCCCATTACCGCAAAGAAGAACCTGCGAGCCCAGGAAATATCTATTGAAAACCGACTGCCCATCATTTACCTTGTAGATTCGGCCGGGGTTTACCTCCCTATGCAGGATGAGATCTTTCCCGATAAAGAACACTTCGGAAGGGTCTTTAGAAATAACGCTATAATGAGCAGCATGGGCATCACGCAAATTTCTGCCGTGATGGGAAGTTGCGTTGCCGGAGGGGCTTACCTGCCAATAATGAGTGATGAAGCCCTTATTGTTGACAAAACCGGAAGTATTTTCCTGGCCGGCAGTTACCTCGTTAAAGCCGCTATTGGGGAATCTATTGATAACGAAACCCTGGGCGGCGCCACAACCCACAGTGAAATTAGCGGCGTTACCGATTATAAATCCAAAGATGATAAAGACGCCCTTGATACTATTAAAGGGCTTATAGATAAGATTGGGGATAATGACAAGGCCGGGTACAACCGCAAGGATCCGGTAAAGCCGGCAAAAGATCCGCAGGATATCTACGGAATCCTTCCCAAGCAGCGCAACGAACAGTACGACATGCGGGAGATCATTTCCAGGCTGGTAGACAATTCTGAATTTCAGGAGTACAAAGAAGGTTACGGGCAAACCATCATTACCGCCTACGCCCGAATTGATGGGTGGGCCGTTGGTATCGTGGCCAATCAGCGCAAGATTGTCAAAAGTGCCAAAAAAGAAATGCAGTTTGGCGGGGTGATCTATTCAGATTCGGCCGATAAAGCGACCCGGTTCATAGCCAATTGTAATCAGAAGAAAATTCCATTGGTATTTCTTCAGGATGTGACCGGCTTTATGGTTGGCAGCAAGAGTGAACATGGCGGCATTATTAAAGACGGGGCAAAAATGGTAAATGCCGTGAGTAATTCGGTAGTCCCAAAGTTTACAGTGATTATTGGAAACTCCTACGGTGCCGGTAACTACGCTATGTGCGGTAAGGCCTATGACCCACGCCTCATTTTCGCCTGGCCCAGTGCCGAACTCGCTGTTATGGGCGGTACCCAGGCAGCAAAAGTTCTGGCGCAGATAGAAACTGCGGCCCTCGAGAAAAAAGGGGAAAAAGTAGACGCCGAAAAGGAGAAAAAAGTGTTCGACGAGATCAAGGCCAGGTACGACAGGCAGACTTCAGCATATTACGCTGCTGCCCATTTGTGGACCGATGCGGTGATAGATCCTCTCGAAACCAGGAAATGGCTCTCTACAGGAATTGAAGCAGCCAATAATGCTCCTATCAAAAAAGATTTTAACCTGGGTGTGATCCAGACCTAATACCTCTCAAAAATGCGATTTTTCACCTTCATTATTTTTGTTTTAATTCTTGCAGCTACTCCTCTACAGGGCCAGGTGCTCACCAATAAATCTCAATTCACCGAAGCCGATACGCTACGTGGTTCTTTGAGGGCCGAAAGAGAATACGATGTACTCAAGTACAACCTGCAGGTAAAGGTGGTACCCCAAGACAAGTTCATATCGGGTTATAACGGCATCAGCTTTAAGGCCGAAGAAGACCTGCCCGTAATGCAGGTGGACCTCTTCAGGAATATGAGGGTTGACTCCATTATCTTCCGCGGAAAAAGAATGGATTTTAAACGGCGCCACAATGCCGTTTTTATTGATTTGGTGCCACAGGTAGAAAAAAAAGCAATAGACTCTGTTCTTTTTTACTACTCCGGAAATCCGATAGTTGCCAAAAATGCCCCGTGGGACGGCGGATTTGTTTTTGAAAAAGACCAGCAGGGCAACCCATGGATCGCTGTTGCGGTTCAGGGGACGGGAGCAAGCCTCTGGTATCCTAATAAAGATCACCAAAGCGATGAACCCGAAGAAGCCCTTATTGGAATCGCTGTTCCCAACGATCTTATGAACGTTTCTAACGGTCGTTTCCTCGGAAAAGAAATCCTGGGTGACGGTTATACCCGCTGGAACTGGAAGGTGAACAACCCCATCAACAATTACAATATTGTGGTGAACATTGGTAATTATGTTCATTTTAAAGACAGGTTCCGCCATCTGGACCTGGATTATTACGTGTTGCCTTACAACCTCGAAAAAGCCAAAAAGCAGTTTGAAGAAGTGAAGTTTATGATGAACTGCTTCTATGAAAAATTTGGAGCCTACCCCTTTGAAGAAGACGGGTTTAAACTGGTGGAAACGCCTTACCTGGGTATGGAACACCAAAGCGCCGTGGCCTATGGCAACCAATATCAAATGGGTTATTTGGGCAGGGATCTAAGCGGCACAGGGGTGGGCTTAAAATGGGATTTTATCATCATTCATGAATCTGGCCACGAGTGGTTTGGAAACAGCATTACAGCCAAAGATATCGCAGATATGTGGATACACGAAGGCTTTACCACTTATTCTGAAGCGGTTTACATTGAGTGCCGCTGGGGAAAACAGGAAGCCCTCAACTACCTTAAAGGTATAAGGAACAATATTGCCAACAGCACAAAGATCATTGGCACATATGGCGTGAACAGTGAAGGATCGGGAGACATGTACTACAAAGGCGCTAACCTGCTAAACACCATTAGAAGCATCTACAATGATGACGATTTGTGGTGGAAAACCTTAAAAGATTATACCGAAACCAATCGCCATAAGATCATTACTACCCAAACCACCGAAGATTTCTTTAATGCTGCCATAAAGTATGACCTGCAGCCGGTATTCGATCAATACCTGAGGCACGCTGCCTTACCCGAACTGCAGTTTAAGCAGGAAAAAGGCAGTATTCTCTACAAATGGAAAGCCGATGTTGAAGGATTTGATATGCCTGTAGATGTAACTATTGAAGGAAAAGAGCTTCGTCTCTATCCTACGGAAAAATGGCAAAAGCTCGAACAGCAGGTGAATTCTCCTGAAGCAGTACAGGTGCAGGAAGATGAGTTTTATATTAAACGTCAAAACCTGAAGCAGGCTTAAAAATGCCATTTTTGACACTTCAGTAGAAATAAAAAAGTCGGGATCAATGTTTTGATCCCGACTTATTTTATTTCAAACCTTGCTCTTTCCTCTATGCTAAAACTTCAGAGGAAATTGAAAAACTTTATTACTTCCGAAGTAAAACTAGTTCATCCGGCTCTTAAGGGTGTTGGCCCTGTGGATCTTTCCGTTTGCAGTTTCTTCGAATTTTTCGACGAAATAGATCTTTTTGGGTATTTCATACTTCCCTAACTTCCTGCAGGCTTTGATCTCCCTTTCAAGATTGTTCAAAGCCACTTCCGAAAACTGACTTTCCACCATCAAAACCAGTTTCTCACCAAGTGCCGCATCGGGCAGGGAGGTGATAAAAAACCTGTGGGCAATGATTGGCGCCAGCTTCACTTCTATCTCTTCGGGATGTAGCTTCACCCCCCCCGAATTGATGAGGTTGTCTATTCTGCCTTTCCAGATAAAGCTGTTTTCAGAAACAATTTCCACCACGTCATTAGTAACAAGTGTGTCGTCGTTTAATTGTGGGGCTTCAATAACAAGACAACTCCTGTCGTCAACATCAATTTTTACATTGGGCAACGTAGAAAAAGGCAGCGGGTCTTCAATCTTTTTCTCCTTTACATTGATGTGACGGGCTGCAATATGAGAAACTGTTTCGGTCATTCCATAAGTTTCGTATACTTCGGTATTGATTCCCTGCACAAGGTTACGCAGGTTCCCCGATACGGCTCCGCCACCCACGATCAGCTTTTTGATGAGGTGTAGCCGGCTAAGAGAATTATCCAGCTGGAGGGGCGTCATGGCACAAAAATCATAGGTCTTAAAAATGCGGTCAAGAGGGTTTGCTTTTGGTAGCTCAAGATCAAGCTTCCAGCCCAGCAGCATGGCCCTGACCAGCATCATTTTTCCGGCAATGAAATTCACCGGAAGACAATGCAATGCAGTAGTGCGCGGCCCCAGTTCAAAATATTTTCCCGTGGCCCGGGCACTGTTGATCATTTGCTGTTTTTTAATAGGAATTCTCTTAGGAGGCCCTGTAGAACCCGAGGTTTTCACCTCGATATATTCTTTATCATTAACCCAGTCTAGCAGAAAATTTCCTGCCTGGCCCTCATAGGGCTCCCCTTCCTTGATAAGACTGTAGGCTACCGCAGCCAGTTCTTCATTGTTGTAGTGAAGCCCGTTAAGCCTGAATTCGGGATGAGTTTCGGGTAAGCTGAATTTTGTTTGCATCATTTCGTCATATTTAACGATCAAAGGCTAAAGTTAACGAATTGTTCAGAAATACTAAATTTCTTCCGGGTAGTTTATAGGTTCCGGCCGATTTACTTTTCCGAAGAGACGTTCCTTCCAGTTGGTCCAGCGATATGTCCGCGCCATTAAAAACAGGAAAATTGGATACACAATAAGGATTGGCAGAAGAATATCAAGCCCTGCCTCAGGATTGGAAACATCCTTTAAAACCGAATTGGTTTCAAATGCCGTCCAATCGGCTGTTACCAGCAATGCACCTACCAGGTTGTTCCCGGCATGAAAGCCCAGAGCCAGCTCCATCCCTTCATCCATAAGGGTCATAATACCGAGTAGAAATCCGGTGCCAATGTAGTACACCATAATAATATAACCCAGCTTCTCCACTTCGGGGTTGAACAGGTGAAGGCTTCCGAAGATCACAGAAGTTATGACCAGAGGCACCCATCTGTTTCCCGCGAGCACCCCAATTCCCTGCATAAGATATCCCCTAAAGAGGTATTCTTCAAAGCTGGTTTGCAGGGGCACCATGATAAGGGCAATGGCTGCGAGTATGAGGAAAGGCACCGTTTTAAAATTCCAGAGATAGTCTTCGGGCTGCATGTTATAATCGATAAGCGTGGTAACAACTGTGAAAACAGCCACAATGCTAAATCCGAAGAAAAACCTGCCCCAGTCCACTTTTTTACGAGAAGTAGTAGCGTGTTTAATACTTTGGCCATGCAGGTATTTCACCACAAAAAGCAGGGCAGCGAGGCCCACAGCAAAAGAAAGAAGCAACAAAAAGAAATTGAGATTTGAATCGAGCACCCTCATCCACTCTTCCTGCGAAAGCGTAAGCACATCCGGGCCTGCCTCCAAAATCACGGCACCAAACCAGGGTAGAGCCCCAAAGAGCTGCCAGCCCAAAAAGATGATCACTAACCCTATTACATAGCGCCACCATTCAGTTTTGCCTTTATATGCCTGTTGTATAAACATTTTTTCTTTTATAGATTAAAATTCCAGCTTTTGTTGGGGCGATACCATAATTTTCCGTTCTCAACTTCGAGAGGAGCTTCAAAATTATTGGTGTACAAACCTCCTGTGCCAAGCCCCTGCGGCATAAGATTGTTAAGATTGTAAGTGTATTGTGCAATAGCATTAAGCCCTACATTACTTTCAAGAGCACTGGTAACCCACCAGCCAATACCGAGTTCACGGCT
Organism: Salinimicrobium sp. TIG7-5_MAKvit; assembly: GCF_049569215.1. GTDB lineage: Bacteria > Bacteroidota > Bacteroidia > Flavobacteriales > Flavobacteriaceae > Salinimicrobium > Salinimicrobium profundisediminis. The sequence continues at coordinate 352,409 of NZ_CP145903.1, forward strand.
AAGCTCAATCCACTCATCTGTTCCCCGAAACCCGCCAATGAGACTGGGCTTAAAAATGACATATTGAGACCGGGTTTTTTCCAGCAGCTCCCTCTTTTGCGAAAGACCGGTTACCCCAATTAATTCTTCATCAAGGGCAACAGGCAAAGGTGTTTGCTCACAAAGCGCAGCCATTTCTTCGGGCTGACCTTGTTTTATGGGCTGTTCTATACTGTGAAGTTCCAGATCGCTGAGACGCTTCAGTTTTTCTAATGCTTCGGAAGGTTTAAAAGCTCCATTCGCATCTACTCTTACTTCCATTTCTTCTGAAGTAAATTCACGCCTGATGAAGCTGAGCAATTTCATTTCAGTTTCAAAATCTATAGCACCTATCTTCAGCTTAATGCATTTGAAGCCGCCCCTGATCTTTTCAACTATTTGCTCTTTCATATACTGCTCCTCCCCCATCCAAACGAGCCCGTTGATAGAAATGGGCGCCTTTCCGGAAGTAAATTCCGAAGGAAATAATAGAAAAGGTTCTTGCGCCGCTAACGATCTAAAGGCCATTTCTACCCCAAACTGTATGCTTGGAAATTCCCGAAGTTCTTCCCATAGCCTGTTTTCACCGAGCTGGATGTTTTCGCACACCCACTTCAGTTTTTCTTCATAACCCGGCCGATCGTCGTAACTAAGGCTTCTTAAAATACCGCACTCTCCAATTCCGGTCTTTCCGTTTTGCTTCAGAATAATAAACCAAGTTTCCTTTTGCGTAAGAACGCCCCGCGAAGTACCGCTGGGGCGTTTAAAATTAAGGATATACTTATAATAATTTGCCTGCACTTATATTGTTTAAAGTTCTATACTTTCCCCTGTCTCAAGCAACATAAGGTCTTTCCCTTTTTCATAGAATTTCCTCTTTGCCTCTTCATGATCAATTTCAATATATCCAAAAGTGTCATAGTGACAACCCAGCACTTTATCACACTGCACAAAATCACTAGCTATAATGGCATCATCTACACCCATGGTGAAATTATCGCCAATAGGCAGTATGGCCAGGTCTAGCTTGGTGTGCATGGGGATAAGTTTCATATCCATAGTTAGCGCGGTGTCGCCTGCAATGTAAATATTCTTGTGTTCCCCTTCAATGACAAATCCGCCGGACTGGCCGCCGTAACTACCATCGGGAAAGGAGCTGGTATGAATGGCGTTGACGTATTTCACTGTTCCAAATTCAAAGTTCCATTTACCACCGTGGTTAAGCGGGTGTACTTCCAGGCCTTTATTTTCGTAATGAGTGGCTATTTCAAAATTACTGATGATCACCGCGCCGGTTCGTTTGGCAATGGCTTCAGCATCTAGCGTATGATCCTGATGGGCATGGGTTAACAGGATATAATCTGCCTTTAGATCATCAATATTCACCTTTCCCTTCACCTTCTCATTACCCGAGATAAAAGGATCTATTAAAAGGTGAACACCCTTAACTTCTATTGCAAATGTGCTGTGTGCGTAGTGAGTAATTTTCATAATATTATATTTTCAAAACAAAATACAAAATCCTGCCTTAAAGGCCTTCCAAAAATGCCATTTTTGACACCTATAATATTTGTCCCAGCCCAAAAAGAACAGCCAGTAAGAAAGTGCCTAAGGCTAGTTTCTTAAGTTCGGGATCGAGGAGAACGGGATTCTTGTTCTCCATGATCCTCTTTAAGTGGAACAAAAGTGGCACAAAAGCAAAGAGGTACAGGAGATCATCTATTCCTGTAAACGAGAAAGCCGAATAGAGGATCATAGAGGAAAATGCCGCCAGCAAGAGAAAATAATGGTATTGTTTTGCCTGGGCCTCTCCCAGTTTAACTACTAAAGTGTTCTTTCCTGCTTTAGCATCGGCAGCGCGATCGCGCATATTGTTAAGGTTGAGCACCCCGGCACTTAAGAATCCAATAGTGGCAGCCGGTAAAAATACCCGCCAGTCCCATTCCATAGTATAAAGAAAATAGCTGCCATAAACCGCAACAAGTCCGAAGAACACGAACACAAACACGTCTCCCAGGCCCCTGTAACCATAAGCCGAATCTCCCACGGTATACTTCACTGCTGCAGCTATAGCGCCTATTCCCAGTACCAAAAACACCAGTCCGTAGAACAGGCTACGGGTACCAAAAGCAAGATAAATAAGCGTAACGGCAAAAAAGAAAGTGATGATGCCGGTAACTATCATTCCCCAGAACATTTCATCCCGGGTTATCATTCCGCTTTGAAGTGCACGTTGCGGGCCTACCCTGTCTTCATTGTCTGTTCCTTTCACAAAATCTCCATAATCATTGGCAAAGTTGGAGAGAACCTGGAGGCCCAGCGTGGTGGCCAAAGCCAGTGCAAAGATCACGCTATTGAACTCATTTTGCGCTACAGCTATAGAACTTCCCACCAAAATTCCTGAAATTGATAGCGGCAGTGTTCTGAGCCTCGCTGCACTTACCCAGGTATCTAAATTCGCCATATTAATTGATAATTTTGAAAAGTAATTCTTTTAAAAGATCGCCCTGTGGCACATTGGCAGCTTCTACTCCCTTGCTTTTCACATCGGCATCACGCAAGTAGGAAATAATACTGCTTACCTTCTTCATGTTGTAATTACGGGCAGCGGTAACATAGTCTCTCACAAAAAACCGATTGATCTTTAACGCCCTGGCCACATTGTTCTCAGACTGGTCTTTAAGCGCATGGTACTGCTGCAGCTGCACAAAGAAGCTGAACAACATTCCCACCGTCATCACCATAGGATGGTCTTTCTCATTCTGTGAAAAGTAATTGATAATGCGGTGCGCCTTCAGGTTGTCTTTACTGCCAATAGCCTTTCGCAGCTCAAAAATATTGAAGTCTTTACTTATCCCTATATTCTCCTCTATAACTTCAGGAGTTATAGTGCTTCCTTTTGGAGTAATAAGCTGAAGTTTCTTTAGCTCATTGTCAATCTTATCTAACTGGTTACCTAAAAACTCGAGGAGCATTTGCGCTGCCTTTGGCGCCATTTGGTAACCGCGGCTATGCATTTCTGCCTGTATCCAGTCTACAACCTGGTTCTCATACAACCTCTTGTTTTCATAGATCACGCCGGTTTTTGCTATTGCCTTGTGCAGCTTTTTGCGCTTATCAAGCTTTTTATACTTGTAGTTGAAAACCAAAACGGTGGTGGGTTGCGGGTTTTCGGCATAAGGCAGGAGTTGCTCTATGGTGCGCGAAAGATCCTGGGCTTCTTTTACGATAATTACCTGCCGCTCGGCCATCATGGGATAACGTTTGGCGTTGCCAATAATGTCATCTACAGTCACATCGCGCCCGTAAAGCACCATCTGGTTAAAGCCCTTTTCTTCTTCGGGCAAAACATGGTCTTCAATGTAATCTGAAATCTTATCAATAAAATACGGCTCTTCTCCCGTTAAAAAATAGATAGGTTTAATATCCCCTTTTTTAATGGCAGTCACTATATTTTTTACGTCATCCATAAAGCTGGTTTTGGGGAGGGACTAAAAGAAGTTTCTTCTGAAAAAATCCTACTTTTGAGCATGCATACACTTAACTTCCCCCGGTACTCATTTCGGCTCAAAAATAGCGAAAATAAAATAGCTGTTTTTGATGAGCTTCGGAAAAAATTTGTTTTGCTTACGCCCGAAGAATGGGTGCGCCAACACGTGGTGCAATTTCTTCTTCAGGAAAAGAAATTTCCAAAGAGCCTGCTCAATGTAGAAAAGCAAGTGAAGCTCCACGATCTTATAAAAAGGTATGATGTACTGGCCTATAAACCCAATGGTGATATTCACCTGGTGGTAGAATGCAAGGCAGCTTCTGTTCCTATTACACAAGACACTTTTGACCAGATTGCACGTTACAACCTGGCCCTGCAGGCAGATTACCTGATGGTGACCAACGGGCTTCAGCATTATTTTTGTCAGCTTGATTATGTAGCCGAGCAATACCACTTTCTCCCAGACCTCCCGGAATGGGGCTAGAAAATGCCATTTTTGACACCCTATAATGCATCAACCTTATAATTTACTTTAATTTGCACCTGTGAAAGTAGCAGTGGTCATTCTTAACTGGAACGGAAAAGCTTTATTGCAGCAGTTCTTACCTTCGGTGGTACAAAATTCTCCTAAAGCTATTATTTATATAGCCGATAATGCCTCTACCGATGATTCGGTACCATTTCTTCGGAAGAATTTTCCGCTGGTAAAGATCATTCAGAATAAAATAAACGGCGGATTTGCTAAAGGCTATAACGACGCCCTTCAAGACCTGCAGGAAGACATTTTTGTGCTTTTGAACAGCGATGTAGAGGTGACTGAAGGATGGTTACAGCCATTAATACAAGAAATGGAGCAGGATAAGAAGGTTGCAGCACTCCAGCCGAAGATCCTCAATTACCGGAAAAAGACCCATTTTGAATATGCCGGGGCTGCAGGCGGCTATATTGATGTCATGGGTTATCCCTACTGCCGGGGCCGCATTTTTGAAACCCTTGAAGAAGATCATGGGCAGTACGATGATACCAAAGAGATCTTTTGGGCTACAGGGGCCTGTATGATGATACGCAAAAATGCCTTTTTTGAGGCGGGAGGTTTTGACGAAGATTTCTTTGCGCACCAGGAAGAAATAGATCTTTGCTGGCGCCTTTACAACAGCGGGCTAAAGGTAAAAGCAGTGGGAGCGTCAACGGTTTACCATCTTGGAGGAGGCACTTTAAATGCCATGCACCCGCGCAAGACTTTTTTAAATTTTAGGAACAGCCTCTACACAGTGCTAAAAAATGCACCAAAAGACAAGGTATTTATCATCATTTTTCTCCGGTTACTTTTGGATGGGCTGGCAGGTGTAAAATTCTTAATTGAGCTAAAACCCTCACATTCAGCAGCCATTATAAGAGCCCATTTTCAGTTTTACCAGCATGCAGGAAAAATGTGGAAAAAAAGAAAACCTTCTCCAAAAAAGACAAAATATTATAACAATATCTCCGTTGTATTCGCATATTACCTACAGGGAAGGAAGGAATTTAAGAGAGTTTAAATTATTTTAATTATGTTCTGTTTAAATTTCGGAATGACCTTAGATTTTGTATTTTTGAAACGTTAACATTTAATCACACAATTAAGAATTATGAAAAAATTCATGCTTTTATCGGCAACTGCTGCGCTCCTTTTTTCTTCATGCGTTTCACAGAAGAAATATGCCGAGCTTGAAGCTCAACAAAAGGAGACTCAGGACAAGTTGAACACAGCCACGGTTAAACTTAACTCCTGTTTGGATGAAAAAGATCGATTGAACCAACAAATTAGTCAGTTGAGCAACCAAAATACTGCTTTATTGAACAACGTTGGAGATCTTGCCACCTTATCAAAGAAAGAAGCCGAAAATCTTGAACGCTCTTTAGAAAGTATCAAAGAAAAAGATATGAAGATTCAGCGTATGCAGGATGCGATCACTAAAAAAGATTCTGTAACACTTGCTTTGGTTACCAGCCTTAAAGGTGTTCTTGGAAACATGAGTGATGACGATATCCAGATCAATGTTGAAAAAGGAGTAGTTTATGTTTCTATTTCTGACAAACTTCTTTTCGAAAGCGGAAAATACAATGTATCTGACCGTGCTAAAGAAGTACTTGGAAAAGTAGCCACTGTTGTGAAAAACCGTCCAGAAATTGAATTTATGGTTGAAGGTCACACAGATGACAAGTCAATTAGAAATGCAGTTCTTCAGGACAACTGGGATCTTTCTGTAAAAAGAGCTACTTCTGTAGTACGTGTACTTCAGGAAGAGTTTGGTGTTCAGCCACAAAGAATGACCGCTGCGGGTAGAAGTTACTACGTTCCTGTAGCTTCAAACGAAACTGCTGAAGGTAGAGCCAAGAACAGAAGAACCCGTATCGTGATTCTTCCAAAACTTGATCAATTCTACAACCTTATTGAAGAAGGAATGCAGACTGCTAAATAAATAAGCTCAAATATTCTTTAAAAACCCGGCTATAGGCCGGGTTTTTTATTTTTAACAAATTAATCTCCAGTAAATTACACTTATAATAATATTTTTTTATTAGCTTCAGCACCTAATAAAAATCAAACTAAACTAAAATTATGCTGAAAAATTTCAACAAGATTGCCATGGTTACCCTGTGCGCCGGGCTTATTAGTATTTCGTGTGAAAAAGAAAACGAAGTAGAAGAAATTATGAATGTAGATGCTGCAGGCGTGAACGCAGTACAGTCGGCACGAACGCTAAGTGCAAACGCTACACTCAATCCAGAATTCAATGTAGACCCTGTTACTTATGCAGGTCACAATTTAAGGAATGAGGTATTTAAAATGGATGCTGTAGCGCCATCTGAATGTGCACCCACAGCTTTTAATCAGGAAATTAATAAGGTGATCCAGCCCTTCTATTCAGATCCGCTGGCGTTGACCTACTACTCCCTCTACCTTGACCTGAGCTTCTACATGGCGTACCTTGATACTTCTGAACAGTACTATGGAGATGAAGGTCAATACACCAATTTTGTAAAGAAGAGAATTCGTGACCTGGAGAAGTTTTGGGGAATGCAAGGCGAGATTAGAGTAAACGGGCAACATACTGCCAGTTTGAACGATCGTGAAAAACTGGCCGATCTATACATGATTGTTGGCGCTAACGTTGAAACCAGAGAAGATGCATACGCAATTGCTGATCAACTCCTGGCTATTAATGAAGCATCACCTGTTCTTCCTGAAAGTCCATATTTTGCCATGGACGGATTCGCTACAACAGGAGATCTTATTGTGATTGGAGATGGAATAACGTCAGTTCTTGCCAATACCGGGATTGATGAAGGTATTGTATGGACCGGGATTTTAGCTCATGAGTGGGCGCACGAGATTCAGTTTGACAATTATACTGAATGGTATCCTAACGGTGCAGATGAAGACCCGGCAGCAGCCACCCGTCTCACAGAACTCGAAGCCGACTTTTTAGCTGCTTACTACATGACGCATAAAAGAGGTGCTACTTACAACTGGAAGAGAGTGGAGCAATTCTTTGAGCTATTTTTCAATATTGGAGACTGCAGCTTTGCCAGCAGCGGCCACCACGGTACGCCACTTCAAAGAATGGAAGCAGCCCGCCTGGGGTATGAACTGGCAACCAGCGCACAAAAGAAAGGGCATATCCTTTCTCAACAAGAGGCGCACGAAGCTTTCATCGCCGTGTTTGGAGATATTTTTGAATAAGAAGAAAAACCTTTTGACCTAATTCAAAAGAGGCTGTCTTTGTAAGACAGCCTCTTTTTTGTTTTATTATACTCCATAGAAATATTATTGAGAAATGGGGTTCCTTCTATAAGATTTCGAGGCTTCCCTTGCCTTCCCTAATCACTTCCGGTTCGGGGGTAGTGAGATCAATTACTGTAGAGGGTACATTATCACCGTATCCGCCATCTACCACTATTTCTACATGCTTATCCCATTTTTCAAGGATGAGTTCAGGATCTGTGGTGTACTCCAGCACCTCATCATCGTCACGAATGGAAGTAGACACTATCGGGTTACCAAGACCTCCTACAAGCGCTCTGCAAATATTATTATCGGGTATACGAATACCTACAGTCTTCTTCTTTCTAAAGACCGAGGGTAAATTATTGTTCCCCGGCAGAATAAAAGTATAAGGCCCGGGCAGGTTTCTCTTGAGTATTTTAAAGGTTTGGTTATCTATTTGCCTCACATAATCAGAAAGGTTGCTCAAATTTTCACAGATAAAAGAAAAATTGGCCTTTTCAAGTTTTACACCCCTAAGCTGGGCTATGCGTTCAAGGGCTGCATTATTGGTGATATCGCATCCCAAACCGTATACCGTATCTGTAGGATAAATGATTAAAGCACCGTCTCTTAAAGCTTCTACTACTCTCTTTACTTCTTTTGGATTGGGGTTCTCTTCGTAGATCCTGATTAATTCTGCCATAGTTCTTCTGATTTAAATGCTTCAAAAATTACAAAAAATCAGCGCCTTTTAATAAGAGTTTTAGAGAAATTTAGTCATTTCTTTCTACCTCACTTTCAAGTTTGAGAACTTCATTCCCATTTTCCTGCTGAATATACAAGGCTTTATTTTCGGGGCTTCCTTTGCGGGTTACCTTTGTTCCTTTAATAGTGTGTGTAACTTCATGATCAAAAGTATTTTTCACTTTTCCCTGGGCGGTTCCTTTACCCCACTTCCACTTTACTGCTGTACCTTCTCTTATCATTTTTTATTTAAAAATAAGAACAAGAATACATCTAAACTAAAGAATAACAATTACTTAACCTTGATTGAGTAATTTAAGCTTGGCAAACTTTAGGAGTAGTTTTTTTATCCCCCCTGTTTCAAAGTCGATTTCTGCTTTTTTATCCTGCCCTGCCCCTTCAATGCTCAACACTTTTCCTTTACCAAAACGCATATGCTCTACTTGGTCACCTGCCATAAGTTTGATCACTTCTCCTGCAGAAGCCGTATTGCCGGGAGAAGTTGCAGGTCGCAGCTTCCTCAGTTTTTGAAGTTGTTCTTCTGTAGGTTTATGTGATGGTGGCGGAGTGCCGCTTGAAGGTTTGGTTTGACGGAATTTACTTTTATCTACCTCCCCAAAAATGTCGGTATCAATAAGAGGCTTGTATTTATAATCGTCCTGCGGAATCATAAAATCCAGGTACTTATCATCTATTTCTTCAATGAACCTGCTGGGCTCGGCATCTACGAGTTTTCCCCAGCGGTACCTCGATTGGGTGTAAGTAAGAAAAGCTTTTTTCTCGGCCCTGGTAAGAGCCACATAGAAAAGCCGGCGTTCTTCTTCCAGTTCGCTACGGGTACTCATACTCATAGCCGAAGGGAATAAGTCTTCTTCCATCCCCACAATGTACACAAACGGGAATTCCAGGCCTTTAGCCAAATGTATGGTCATTAGGGCAACACGATCATCATCGCCCGAGTCTTTATCCATATCGGTAGCCAGTGCAACATCTTCAAGAAATTCGGTAAGGGAACCGGTAACATCGGCCAGTTCTTTTTGCTCTTCAACAAAATCCCTTATCCCGTTAAGTAATTCCTCGATGTTCTCAATTTTTGCAATACCTTCGGGCGTACCATCTTTCTTCAACTCCTGTAAAAGCCCGGTTTTTTTCGCAACAGTTTCAGCAATGGTGAAAGCATCGGCAGTTTCATTCATGATCTGGAAGCTTTTGACCATGTTGATGAAATTCTCCAGCTTATTTTTGGTACCTCTGTTGATCTTCAGGTCAATCCTGTCCAGGTTTTCAATGATCTCATAGATCGATCTTTTGTAGTGATTGGCAGCAATGGTAAGCCTGTCTATAGTTGTTTGCCCAATTCCCCTTGCCGGGTAATTGATCACCCGTTTTAGCGCTTCCTCATCTTTAGGGTTGATCACCAGCCTGAGATAGGACAGCACATCTTTAATTTCTTTACGCTGGTAAAAAGAGAGTCCGCCATAAATACGGTAAGGGATATCTTTTTTCCGAAGGGCATCTTCCATGGCCCGGCTCTGTGCATTTGTGCGGTAAAGAATAGCGAAATCACCATTTTTCATTTGGTGCTCCATCCGGTTCTCAAAAATAGATCCTGCTACAAACCTTCCTTCTTCCCCATCGGTGAGCAGGCGGTTTACAACGATCCTTGGCCCGTCTTCATTAGCCGTCCACACCACTTTTTCCAGTCGGGTCTTGTTTTTTTCAATGATGGAGTTGGCCGCTTCAACTATGTTCTTGGAAGAACGGTAATTCTGTTCCAGACGGTACATTTGTACGTTGTCATAATCCTTCTGAAAGTTGAGAATATTGTTGATGTTAGCGCCACGGAAGGCATAGATACTTTGCGCATCATCACCTACCACGCATATATTCTGAAATTTATCTGAAAGCGCTTTAACAATAAGGTACTGGGAGTGGTTGGTATCCTGGTACTCGTCTACCAGAATATACCTGAAGCGATTCTGGTACTTCTGAAGCACCTCGGGGAAACGATTGAGCAGCTCATTTGTTTTAAGCAACAAGTCATCAAAGTCCATCGCTCCTGCCTTAAAGCAGCGGTCTACATATTCCCTGTAAATTTCACCCAGCCTTGGTTTTTTTGACATGGCATCGGCTTCCATCAATTCAGGATTCTGAAAATATGCCTTTACGGTAATGAGACTGTTCTTATAAGACGAGATACGGGAATAGACCTGCTTGTACTTGTACACATCCTTATCGAGCCCCATCTCCTTAATAATAGCCGATATAAGACGTTGGGAATCCTGGGTGTCATAAATAGTAAAATTGGAAGGGTATCCCAGTTTATCGGCCTCAAACCTAAGCATCTTGGCAAAGATGGAGTGAAAAGTACCCATCCACAGATTTTTGGCCTCGCTGTTCCCAACAATTTTTGCAATTCGGGTTTTCATTTCCCGCGCTGCCTTATTGGTAAAAGTTAATGAAAGGATATTGAAGGCATCAACTCCTTTACTCATAAGATAAGCAATCCGATAGGTAAGTACCCGCGTCTTCCCAGATCCCGCACCTGCAATAACAATCATAGCTCCATCCTTCTGTAATACTGGAGCTCGCTGGGCATCATTTAATTCGGCTAAATAAGATTCCAATAGTAACTTCTTTTAAGGGGTGAAAATAGCTAAAATGAGGCGAAATAAGAACCCTCCTACTATATCTTTTTGGCTTTAACTGAAAGCTCCAAAAAACTATTTTACGAATATTTTAAAACAATATATTTTGGAGGAGCAGCTATATAAGCTAACTTTTGATTTTTTAGGAATTAAAGCGGTTTGTATGGATAATATTTTCGATTTACTGGGAAATATCTCCTGGTGGATGTGGCTCCTCATTTTTGTTGTGCTGGTAGTAATTTATGACGTTTTCATAAATAAAAAACACATCATTCTCCATAATTTTCCATTGGTAGGACATTTCAGGTACATGCTCGAAAGTATTGGCCCCGAATTGCGGCAGTACATTGTGGCAGGAAACAGGGAAGAACTCCCGTTCAATCGAATTGAGCGCGGCTGGGTATATGCATCTTCCAAAAATGTCAATAATTACGAAGGTTTTGGAACAGATCAGGACATCAATGAAGTGAATTACATCTTTATCAACAATGCCGTAATTCCTTACTACATGCCCCATAAGCACGTTAACCGGGAAGATCCTTATTTTGTGGCTTGTGCAAAAGTAATAGGTGAATTTCACAAACGACGTCGACCATTTCGGCCTGCATCGGTAATTAACGTCTCGGCAATGAGCTTTGGCTCCCTTTCTGCCAAAGCAATAGAATCTTTGAATCTTGGGTGCAAAAAAGCCTACGCTTATCACAACACCGGCGAAGGAGGTTTGTCTCCTTACCACAAAAAAGGGGCAGATATCGTTTTCCAGGTAGGAACAGGATATTTTGGAATTCGAAATGAAGACGGCGGTTTTTCGATGGAAAAACTGGTAAAGCTTGTTAAAGAATATCCCAGTATAAGAGCTATAGAAATCAAACTCTCCCAGGGTGCCAAACCCGGGAAAGGAGGAGTGCTGCCCGCATCCAAAATAACGAAGGAGATATCCGAAATTAGACACGTGCCCATGGGAAAAGACGTGCTGTCTCCACCTGCGCACAGCACTTTTAGCAACATGCAGGAGCTGGTAGACTGGATAGAAGAAATTGCGGAAGAAACAGGCCTGCCGGTGGGAATAAAAGCCGCTATTGGGAAACTCGATGAATGGCGGGAGCTGGCGAGTATCATGGCCGAAACCAACCGCGGACCGGACTTTATTTCTATAGATGGCGGCGAGGGTGGTACCGGGGCGGCCCCTCCAAGTTTTGCCGATCATGTGGCTCTGCCCTGGATCTACGGCTTCACCGATGTTTATAAGATCTTCCAGGCAAGAGATCTCGCCAATCACATTGTATTTATTGGCAGTGGTAAACTCGGTTTTCCTGCTAAAGCGGCCATGGCTTTTGCAATGGGCGTAGATTGTATTAATGTTGCCCGCGAAGCCATGCTAAGCGTGGGCTGTATACAGGCACAATCCTGCCATACCAACACCTGCCCTACGGGCGTGGCAACGCAAAACCGCTGGCTACAAGCCGGTATTAACGTGAAAGATAAATCGGAAAGGGTGAATTATTATTTCAACAATTTCAGGAAGGAACTTCTGGAGATCACCCATGCCTGCGGATACGAACACCCCTGCCAGTTTACGATGGATGATGTGGAAATTAACCTTGGCGACCGGTTCATTGCCAAGACTCTGGCGGAAACTTTCATGTACAACAAGACAAAAGTTCCATTTGATTCTGTTGCTACTTTGGCAGGATGTCCTAACTTAGGGGGCTCGTACAGAAAAGGTAAAGAAACCGATGTGAAAGAGGTAGAAACTGAAGACACCTCGGTAGCCGATCAATAGTTGACCAATGACAGAAGATTCCATTTTAGAGCTGCTGTTCTACATTTTGCCGGCAGTGGTTGTGGGCGTGATTGCCTTCTATTTTTTTAACCTGCACACCCGCAATGAAGAGCGGCGGCGGCGGTATTTACTTCACAAAGAAGCACAAAAACAGGCGCTGCCTTTACGGCTACAGGCCTATGAAAGAATGGCCCTTTTCCTGGAACGCATTGCCCCGGGAAATCTTCTTGTAAGGATCAAACCTGCAGGAAATGACAAAGAAGCTTATTTAACGCTTCTCATAAAGGCTATTGAACAGGAATTTGAGCACAATCTGGCGCAACAAATTTATATTTCTGACGAATGCTGGAACGTTATCAAAGCGTCTAAAAATGCCACGATAAACAACCTCCGAAAAGTTGCAGGCCGTGAAGAGGTCACCACCGCAAATGAACTGCGGCAGCAAGTTGTAAATTCACTTATCGATCAACAGCCCCCTAGCGAAACCGGCCTGGCTTACATCAAAAATGAAGTAAAGAACCTGTGGTAATCACCTGCAGATTTTCATTTCAAAATAAAAGCCTAACATTGCCGTTCAAAACCCAAGCGCCCCGACTAAATTTTCTATAAATTCTGAATTCTTTTTTCTTCGGATACAAAAAAATTATGATCAACAAATACTTCTATTCCGCCATTTGCCTGATTACCTTATTGACTTCAGCCTGCAAAAACGAAACTCAGGAATCTGCAGTTGCAGATAATGAGGTTGTAAAAAACAATGCTGAAGAAGCAAAACCTGAAATTCAGCAAGAACCCTGGTCTCAGCAGCAACTTCTGGAACCTTCAGAGCTCGTGCAACTCCTCGAAAATTCTGAAGACAGCCTTGTTATTTTTAGCCTTGGTGCCGGTGGAATAATTCCCGGGTCTAAAGACACAGGACCTTCCGGAGAAAAAGAAAGCCTCAACAACCTGAGGCAGGAACTGGAAAAACTGCCAAAAGACAGCAATATCCTAATCTACTGTGGTTGTTGTCCTTTTAATATTTGCCCTAACGTTCGGCCTGCTTTTGCACTGCTCAACGAAATGGATTTCACCAATCATCAACTGCTCAACCTGCGCGAGAATATAAAAGTAGACTGGATAGACAAAGGTTACCCGGTAGGAAATTAACTATTTAAGCTCGGCCAGCAATTGGTCAAGGTGCAAAGCCCTGGTGTACATTTCAAGAGAGCCGTCTTTTGTGTACGGCCACTGCTCCCTTGGGCGATCGTAATAAAGTTCTACGCCGTTACCATCGGGATCATTGAGGTACAGGGCTTCAGACACGCCGTGATCGGCCGCCCCTGTTAAAGGATATTCGGCATCAAGAAGCCTTTGCAGTACCTGTGCCAGCTCTTTTCTATGCTCATAAACTATAGCGGTGTGGTACAGGCCCACTCCCCTTTTTGAGGTTTCGGGCGCACCTCTACTGTGCCAGGTATTGAGGCCTATATGGTGGTGATAACCGCCAGCCGATAAAAATGCAGCTGCATCGCCCATACGCTGCGTCACTTCAAAACCTAGCAGCCCGTTATAAAATAACAGAGAGCGTTCAAGATCTGAAACCTTGAGATGAACGTGGCCTATCCTTGTTGAAGCGGGTGCCTTATAGTCTTCATTATTTGCCATCATTTTTCATTTTTCTATAGCCGAATAAAATATATTCTATTCTTCGTGCCGCTCCATAATTCAGCTTATAAGCTTGCGTGAATTTTTTCTGAAATCAAGATAAGATACAAAAGTAAGGAATAACGTCTTTCTAAAAGAATCATAAAAACACTTACCTCTCAAAAAAGGCAAAAAAGCGAACCGTTTTTAAAAATCAAACATTTATCTCACCTCCTCTTCCTGTTTTAACTTGAAGAACAGCTGAGATACGGGTATGAACAGGAGTCCGGCAAAGAGGAACAGCAGAAAAGAAATTTTAAGGTTAAAAAGATGGGCAATGTAACCAACCAGTGGCGGGCCTAAGAGCATCCCAACAATTCCATAAGTAGTGATGATAGAAATAGCCATTCCTGCCGAATATTTTTTAGAAGTACCTGCCAGGCTAAAGATCATGGGGATAATAGCCGCAACCCCAATACCTACAAGGCTGAAGCCTACAAGTGCAGGCCAAAAAACCGGCCACAGGACCATTAATAATACTCCCGAAGAAATGAGGGAAGAACTCACCACAAACATTCGGGCCATTCCTAATTTCTCGATAAGCCTGTCAGAAACGAACCTTGAAAGTGCCATAAAGGTCATAAAAATAAGATAGCCTAGTGTGAACACCTCTTCCTTAACCACCTCTCTAAAGTACACGCCGCTCCAGTCAAACATACCACCTTCGCACAGCGATGCAAAAAAGATAAGTAACCCGAGGTAAAGAATGAATTTATCGGGTTTACCAAGCCTTAATTTATTACCACCCGTGGCACGATCTTTCCTCAGTAAAAAGGAGTAAGAACATAACCCGAGTAAGATTCCGAGGCTTGCAACCATCCAAAAATGGATCTGCATAGAGACATTCAGCTTAATTAACAAGGTAGAAAAAAGCACACCTACCAGTCCGCCTGTACTCCAAAGACCATGAAAGGAGCCCAAAATCTTCCGCGGAAATAATTTTTGAAGTGTGAGAGACTGCGTATTCATGGAGATATTGAGTATTCGCATGCTAAAGGCAAAAACACTGATGCCTGCCACCAAAAACACCATGTTTGATGCACTTCCTATAAGCACCAACCCTACAGCAAAAAAGAAATAAGCTGCAATTAAAGGATTGCGACTGTCAAATTTTGACACCAGCCAACCCGAAATGGGCAAACCAATGAGAGAACTTACCGGCATGGCCAGCAGGAGGTTTCCAAGTTGTGCCTCGTTTAGATCAAAATGGGTTTTGATAGTAGGAATGCGGGATGCCCAAGTAGAAAAAGCAAATCCCGACATAAAGAAGAAAGTGCTAAGAGCAATGCGTTGCTTTTTTCGGGATTCCATACCTCTTAAAAAACGCAAAGATGGCAGGAATTTTTGAATGCTGAAAGCCTTGCTCTCTTAGTTTTTCAGAAAAAAATGCTTAACATTCCTTAGACATAGATTAACAAGAGCTTAACTCTACTCCCATTCCATTGTGTTGTCAAAATCCACATTTCTTTGGAAATTGTAGCAAAACTACATTATGATTTCTATACAGGTTGAACATAACGTTATTTACACCGTCGCAGAAGAAAAACTCACCAATGAAGATTATGACAGGCTTATCCCACTGCTACAGGAGAAAGTAAGGAGTTTTGGCACCATAAGATGGTACTTTGAAATGAAAGAATTTGAAGGCTGGAACCTGAGTGCCATGTGGCGGGATCTCAAATTCGACTTCAAAAATTATGAAAACCTGGAGCGAATTGCCATGGTGGGGAATAAGGAGTGGGAGAAAGAACTTACCCAACTTATGAAACCCTTTACCGGAGCCACAATCAAATATTTTGATTTAACCGAAAAAGACGAAGCCAAAAATTGGATCAAGAAGATAGAAATATGAACACCGGCGACTCCTATAATGCATGGGCAGCCTCTTACGACGCTATGGAGAACAGAACCCGTGACCTCGAAGCCCAGGTGCTTAGGGACATCTTTTTGAACCCTCACTACGGAAATATCCTGGAGCTGGGCTGCGGCACAGGGAAAAACACCGAATGGTTCTCGCAAAAAGCCGATTTTGTTACAGCTATTGACATTTCTCCAAAAATGATGGCCAAAGCACAGGAAAAAACACAGGCTGAAAATGTTAGCTTTATTGAAGCAGATATTACTGAAACGTGGCCTGTAAAGCCGGGTTGGGCTAATCTTGTCACCTGTAGCCTCGTGCTAGAACATATCAAGGACCTCAGCTTTATCTTTGCTGAAGGAGCCCACAGCCTGAAGAGAAACGGAAATTTCTATATCTGTGAACTTCATCCGGGAAGACAGTATGCAGGCAGTAGAGCAAAATTTGAAACCGAAAGCGGCTATCAAATGCCCCCTGCCTTTACTCATCATCTCTCAGATTTTCTAGACATGGCCAAAGCGCACAAGTTTAAACTCTTAGACCTCAACGAACATTTTGATAATAATGACAGGTCTAAAGTGCCAAGGTTACTGTCCCTGGTGTTTGAAAGTGGGGTTTAGATCTACATTCAATTCCCTGTCAAAAATACGCTCAAAGAACCGAAAGGTATCTTTAGCCTTTTCAATGGCCATTTTTTCTTCGGAAGGGGTAAAAGGGTAATTTTCGAGCTCTTCCTTAAATGCTTTCCAGTCCTGCATGTTATTTTTATCGCCATTAAAAAAGTAATGCCGCGGAATTTCATCTAAAGCAGCACATTTCTGAAGGTTTTTTGCCAAAACCATCCCACCCAGGGCCGATCCTTCAACCACGTAGGCCGCTCCCAGGGCTTCGGCTTTAGAATGGCATTCAAAAATGCCATTTTTGGAAGGTATTTCTCCTGTAATGCCCAATTGTTGCAAATCCTGTTTTAACTGCTGGTGTTTCTTGCTTTCGTAGTGTGGCAAGAACTTTTGTATTTCGGTTTCAGTTTCGCGATACGCCAGGTAATTTTGCAGTAACAGGAGTTTATAGGTGGTGAGATCAATACTGTGGTCTATAATTTGCCGGGCCAGGTTCTTATCCTCAATTTGTTCGTGCAGTTCGCGGGTTTCCTCCTTAAGCTTCTCTATTATCTTCATCCCTACCGGCTTTAAAATCTTTAATGGCATCTTTGATCTTGCTGATGTTATCCTTCTGCTCCCTGTTGTCAAATTTCAGGTTATCCAGATAATCATTGATCTGGTTTATGGCAATTTTGTTCTGCCTTAGGCGTTCCCTTATTTCCTCTTTTTCACTCATGTGAAAGACCACCTGTTTAAGCAGGGGTTTTAATTTGTCTTCGAGGTTGTTCAAGTGCTTTTTCAGAATAAACCCCGAAGCTCCTGCCAAAATGGTATTGGCAGCCAGTTCTTCGTCGTGAACCGTGCCGGTAAGGAAGATAAATGGAAGTTTGGGATCTTTTTGCTGTACCAGCTGCAGTACCTCCAGGCCTGTACAGGTAGGAAGGTTGTAATCGGAAATCACCACATCGGGAATAAAGTTGATGAGCTTGTTCCTACAGGAAGAAAGGTCTTCAACTACCTCAATATGTGGTTCTTCAACAAGTTTTCTAATAGTGCGCAGGGTAATCAAGACATCAGCTTCATTGTCCTCCACCAGTAATATTCTCAACGGGATCTTAATCATTTGCGTATGCTCCTACTTTTGGGGCTCAAGATAAAAATAAAATACAGAACCTTCTCCGGGTTCACTTTCAACCCAAATTTCTCCTTCATGTTTTTCCACAATCCTCTTTACAATGGCAAGGCCAATGCCGGTGCCTTTAAATTTGCTGCCCACGCCGCGCTGAAAGGTCTCGAATATTTTTTCTCTCAATGCCGGGTCTACCCCTATTCCATTATCTTTCACGTAAAACGTACTGCGGCCATTTATGCGGATTTTACCTACTTCTATAACTGGTGCTTCTTTTTCTGAAGAATATTTTAAAGCATTGTTAAGCAAATTAGACCACAATTGGAACAGCATTCTACGGTTACCCCACATAGGCGGAAGATCTTCCTGAATCTCTATGCGTGCCGAAGGGAAATTTGCCGAAAGATTGAAAAGTCCGAATATTTCTTTGAGCATTGCGGTGGTATCTACCTCATGCTTCTCTACCCTCTCAATATGCCCCAGCCTGGAATACTCCAGGATATCGTCAATAAGATCGTTCATTTTTTGGGTAAGGCCGGCGCTCATTTCCAGGTATTTAAGACCTTCACTCCCAAGGGATTTACTAAAATCTTCCCGAAGAATTTTGAGAAAGCCTTCCATACCTCTTACCGGCGCCCGTAGATCATGTGAAAGACCGTAACTAAATAGTTCCAGCTCCCTGTTGGCTTCTATAAGCTTATCGTTCAAGGCTTCAATTTCCCTGCGCTGGCGGGTGAGCAGCACATGGCTTATATTTTCTCTCAAAGCCCTGGCCGTGTTGCGGTCAAGCTCATGCCATGGTTCCGAAAAGCCGGTGAGTTTCTCACTCCACTTTTCAAAAGATTTACGCGGACTAAGCCTTTGTTCCTTTTCGTTATAGAACACCTTATTCTGCGGATTCCCTCCCCAGGTCACTACCTGCACTACTTCAGGCTTGAACCATAAAATATATTTGTTATCAGAAATTTTTAAGCTGAAAAGCCCCGAGGCTGTTTTCTTGTATTCTTCGGCTTCAGGAAATAGCGCTGAAAGGTTGCGGGTCCAAAAAAGGCTTTTTGACTGCTTTTTTATGAAGTTATTGAGCAGGCTGTCCAGCTGTTCTTTGCCAGGTGTTTGCCCATTTAGTTCCCATTCATTAATGTAAAAAATGGCACCGCCGCTACAATTAAGGAGTTCTAGAAATTGTACGGTATCCCTGCTTAGTGCCTCCACAATATTGTCGTGATATTTCATTTGAGCCACCAACTGCCGCCGGATACTCTCGGTTTGCTCTGAATGACTTAAAAGGCTGCTGGTTTCATGCAGCGTAATTTCGGTTGAGAGCATTTGAGCCAGGAAACGGCAACTCTCCCGTTGGTAAAAATCAAGGTGCTTCTCTGCCTGATGATGGCAGGCAATAAGCCCCCACAATTTTCCCTTTACCACAATAGCTGCCGAAAGGGATGCGCCCACCCCCATGTTTTTCAAATATTCTATGTGAATAGGAGAAACGGCCCTAAGCGAAGATCTTGAAATATCAAGGGGTTTCCCGGTAACCGGTGAAATTTCGGGCTTTAATGGTACCGGCGTATAATGTACATTGGCAATGATCCTTACCCTGTGTTTAAGGAACATTTTTCGGGACTGCTCCGGAATATCGGTAGCCGGATATCGCAGACCCAGCCACGATTCTAAATCGTCATTCTTTGTTTCGGCAACCACTTCACCATTCCACTCCTCATCAAAGCGGTAGATCATCACCCTGTCATAGCCAAACATTTTGCGGGTGAGTTTGGCAGCTTCCGAAGAAAGCTCCTCAAGAGACCGTGCTGCCTGGAACTTGTTGAGGATGCCCGTTAACTGCTTCTGAAAGAAAAATGGATCCTGCACCTGTGCGAGGGGCTCAAAATCGAGCACCAAACTCTCTTCGGAAATATGCGCAAGCACCAGGAATTTCTTTCGGTTTACTTCCACTTCCTGCGGAAGGTTATCTTCATCAAAACCGGGTGCCAAAAATGGCATTTTCAGAATGTAAGACAGCGGTTTCCCCAGCAGCTCATCTACAGGAATTCCGAAGTATTCCGAAGCATTTTCACCGGCCTGGGTGATGTTTAAATTTGTGCGATCACAAACCACCAGCACACCATGCGCCTGAGATTTCCCAATGATGTGAATAGGTTCTTTGGCACAGTTCTCCAAATCAACCTGAACCGGGTATTTTAAGGACGATGCATCCATATAATTAAGCCTGAAGTTTGAAGTAAAAGGTACTTCCCACCCCTTCTTGCGAGTCTACCCAAATGCTACCATTGTGTAAATGAACTATCTTCTCTACGTGTGCCAGCCCCACACCTGTACCATCATTGCTGTCGTGTTTTTTGACGCGGTTGAATATTGTAAAAATTTTATCCTGGTCTTCTTTTGCAATTCCTACCCCGTTATCTACCACCGTAAATGTCCAGAAATCGCCTTCTCTATATGCCGAGATACGCACCTCCGGATTTCGTTCTTTAGGGGTATACTTTATGGCGTTACTAATAAGGTTCTGGAAAAGCAGTCTTAGTTCTACTTCATAACCTTGCAGGCGCGGTAAATCTCCAATATGGATCTTTGCCTTTGTGTCTTTTATTCTTTTGCCTAAATCATATTTTACAACTTCTACCAGCTCGCGGGTGTTTACGAGTTTCTTAACGCCTTCGCGACCTATGCGCGAATGCTCCAGCAAGGCCCTTATTTGTTCTGAAAGCCTGGTTGATGCCTGCTTGATGTAAGAAACGTAATTTTGCCCTTTTTCATCGAGTTTGGAAGCATAGATTTTACCTAAAATATCTATCCCGAACTTGATCGTAGAAAGCGGCTCCTGCAAATCGTGCGAACAAATGGAAACAAATTGCTCCAGGTCGCGGTTAGCCCTTTCAAGATCGGCTTTTTGCTCCCGCAGTTGATCTTCGGCCTTTTTCAAAGCTGCAATCTCTACAAAAGTATAGCGAATAGTTACAACGTTGTCTTCTTCATCCCTTTCGGCAGTGGCATTGAGAATTACGGGCAGGCTCTCTCCGGTCTTGTTGAGGATGTTCTGCTCGAGATTGACAAGCACGCCGTTTTCAGTAAAATATTTATTCGATTTTAAAGCCTCCACCTGGGAATCTTCGTGGTACAGGTCGTAAATAGATTTCCCTATAAGTTCTTCTTTCGACTCATACTTCAGCTGCTTTATGGCCATTTTGTTGCAATGCACAATCTTATAATTTTGCGGGTTAACGCTTATGTGCATTACAGGGTCTTCTTCATAGAAACTCTTAAACCTGCGTTCGCTCGCCTGCAGCTTCTCTTTTGACTTTTGAAGGCTTTCAATTTCAATGAAAGTGATCACTACACCATCAATTTTCTCGTTAGAATCTACGTAGGGTGATATTCTTCGCAGGTAATGCAGCCCGTCTGTAGAAACTACGGCTTTCTCTAAAGTCTTACCGGTTTTAAGCACCCGCTTACAACGCTGGAGCAAATTGCTCCTTCCAATACTCCCCGTAAAATGGCTTATTGGCCGCCCCATATCAGAATTAAGAAAACTAAAATGATCTTTTATGGCCGGGGTGAATTTGCGTATGCACAGGGAGCCATCGAGAAAGATAGTACCAATTTGCGTACTTTCAAGCAGGTTGTTAATATCGGCATTAAGCGCGGCAAGATCATCCATTTTCTGAATGTTCTCGGCATTTACGGTGTTGATCTCCTCGTTTACACTTTGCAGTTCTTCGTTGGTGCTTTGCAGCTCTTCGTTTGAAGCCAAAAGTTCTTCATTGGCCGCCTGCAACTCTTCGTTGCTGGTTTCTATCTCTTCCAGGGAAGTCTGCAATTCTTCTTTGGTTTGCTTTAACTCCTCTTCAAGATTGGAAACATATTCTTTGGTACGGGTGGTAAGGGTAATATTATCTACACTTTCTACCCCTTCAAGGTTGAGCTCCTTCTCAAGAAAGGTGATCATAAAAGTGGTTTCGGAGTCTACATGGTTCCGCAGAAAAGGTTTTACTAAAAGGTCAACAGCTTTTTTCTCCCCCTGGTGTTCAAAAATGGCATCTTTATAATAAACTTTTTGCTGAAGCTTTTCTGCTTTTTTAAGGCTGTTCTGAATCAAATACCTCAAATCTGTGCCCAGCATGTCGAGTAAATTTGTAGAAAAGCCGCTCACAGGAAGGTTGGCGTATTTCCTGAATTCGCCAATGGCCTCAAGTATATCGTAATCTGAATCTACATAAACGCTTGCCGCCTTGAAGTGATCGAGTACGGTCTCATTAAAGTCACTTGTGAGCTTGTTAAAAGTAGTGTTGGCAGGAGCTTTATATGCCATTCCTGTACTTTGGGGCTTGCTGCCAGCTACTCTCCCCGCCGATGTTGGCGTGTGGGAAAGACCGGCTTCGAGCCTGTTATTGGGTTGAATATTCCTGAATATCTTCCATTTGCGATCAATTTCAGAAAAATTCTTTTGCTCTGTATGTACGCTTTCACTGGTTCCCAGTACGAGTACCCCATCCTGTTTAAGGCTGTAATGCAGCACACTCAAGGCCTTGGTTTGTATTGCAGGCTGAAAATATATGAGAAGATTGCGACAGGAAACCAAATCCATATTACTAAACGGCGGATTCTTGATCACGTTGTGGCGTGAGAAGATTACAGCCCGCCTCAACTTATCTACAACCTCATATTTGCCTTGCTTGCTTTTAAAGTATTTAGCAAGAAAATCGGCTGGTACATCGGCCGCTATACTTTCGGGGTATAAGCCTTTGCCGCCTATCTCAAGATGCTTTTCGGCAATGTCGGTAGCAAAGATCTTGAGTTCTATATTCTTCCCCTGGTTCTCAATTTCTTCGATAAAGCACATGGCAAAAGAATAAGCTTCTTCTCCCGTACTACAGGCAACGTCCCAAACCTTTAGAACTTCTCCATCAATTTTTGAACTCACCATTTCGGGGATTACCCGTTGGCGTAAAACGTCCCAGACTTTACTGTCTCTAAAAAATTTGGTAACCCCAATAAGAAATTCCCTGTAAAGTATATCAACTTCTCCTTCGGTATTGGTGAGGTAAGTAAAATATTCGGCCAGAGATCGGCATTTACACACATTCACTCTTCGTGCTACCCTTCGGGCAAGAGTAGACCTTTTGTACTCTCTAAAGTCGAGACCTGTTTTCTCATCGATAAAGTTTAAGATCTTGATAAGCTCTGTCTGGTCGTAAGCTACATCTCCATCTTTAAAATGAAATATAGAAGGTGCGGTAAGATAATTATCGAGCTCATTGCCCATTTCTTTTACTGGCAGTACATAATCTACCAGCCCTGTAGCAATCGCGCTTCTGGGCATTCCGTCAAACTGGGCTTCATCAGGCTCCTGCACCATAATCATCCCATCGCTTTCTTTGATTGCCCGTGCGCCGCGGGTTCCGTCACTGCCGGTACCGCTAAGAATAACTCCTATAGCCTTCTCCCGCTGTTCTCGCGCCAACGACTCAAAGAACATGTCTATAGGCAAGTTGAGAGTAGGGTTTTTGGGCTTCTCCAGAAGCTGTAGCCTGTTGCCTTTAATAACCAGGTTATTGGCCGGTGGAATAAGGTAGATATGCCCAGGCTTGACTTCCATACCCTCTTCTACTTCCACTATAGGCAAGCCCGTACTGCGGGCCAGGAGTTCGCCCATCATGCTTTTATAATCTGAAGACAGGTGCTGAATTATGATGTAAGCGCTTTTGGTAGCTTGAGGAATATGTTCAAAAAAAGATTTAAGAGCTTCAAGGCCACCAGCACTGGCTCCTACGGCCACAATTCGGGTATTGGACGAAGAAGGGGTCGTTTCTGATTGTAAAGTCGGGGAATTCTTGATTTTCTTACTCATAACGAAAAAAGAGCCACCACAGAATCCTTACTATTTAAAACAAATCGCAGGTTACCCACAAATCATCTCAAGCAGGAAATTCAATAGCATGTATTGGAAAAATTATCCGCCGTAAAAATACTTCTATACAATAATTTTTACTGTTAACAATATGTTAAGTAACTCGGTTGTGTAGAATAAAGCTCTTTCGCAGCCAGATATTGAACACTCTAAAAATAGGAGTGTTCACTAATTACTAATTGGAAGAGAGGGCAAAGCATCAGCCTTATTCCCCTTTTAAAACCAATTCTCATACCTGCTCCCTTCCTTTTCTAACAGCTTCAAAAAACAATTTAATCTGTTTATATACAACAAAATAAGAAAAACTCAGGGAACAAAAGCAAAATGAGGTCACTATAGATTTTCGCCACCTCTACACCCCCAAAATCCTGAAGCAAAATCTTAATAATCAATTAAAATTCAGTATCTTGTATAGCACATCCCTATAATATTAACGCCATGAGAAATCCAACTTCATTTTTCGCAAGGCCCATTGTTATCCTGTTCTTATTTTTCGTTTTGTCTCCAGGAGCTGTGACTGCTTTTCAGCAACCTTCACAAGAGTATACAGAATATAAAGGACAGGTTGTTAACAGCCAAAACAACGATGCACTGGCCGGTGCCTACCTATCTGTTCAAAACACCAACATCTCTACAGTGACCAATAGTGACGGGGAATTTTCCCTAAAGATCCCTCAAAACCTGGAAGATGTAAATGTGCAGGTTTCCTTTCTTGGCTTCCAAAGCCGCACAATCCCTTTGCAATTCTTTCAGCAGGACAAAGTTGTCATACCACTTCAGGAATCATTAGAAGAGCTCAATGAAGTAAGCATTTTCACGTATACCGATCCTGCTGCTTTGGTTCACAATATGCTGGAAACCCGCGGAAACAACTATTTTACCGACCGTACAACCATGACTGCCTTTTACAGGGAAGCTATAAAAAGAGGCCGAAAAAATGTCTCTCTTTCTGAAGCCGTTGTAAAAATCCACAAACAACCTTATGATTCTAACAGTGATGACGATATTGCCCTGGTCAAAGCTAGAAAAACAGCCGATTATACCCGGCTGGACACTGTAGCCCTTAAATTAAGGGGTGGGCCTTATAATCCTTTGAGCATAGACCTCATGAAAAATCCTACGCATATTTTTAATCAGCGGGATCTTGCCAATTTCAAATTCAGCTTTGACCATCCTACCAAAATTGACGAACAGTACCTCTACGTTGTGAATTTTGAAGAGCTGGATAAAAGCATGCCCTGGTATTATGGCAAACTTTTTATTGATGCCAACACTTTCTCCCTGGTCAAAGCTTCTTTTAACCTCAACGTAGATAACCGCTCGGCTGCGACCGATTTGTTTGTTCAGAAAAAACCCGGCGGAACAAAGGTATATCCCGTAGAAGTGAAGTACGACATTACCTACAGGCAAAAAGACGGCCGCTGGTACTTTGGCTATGGCAATACCCAACTTGAATTTGTGGTAAACTGGAAGCGGAAACTCTTCAACTCCCGCTATAAGGTAAACAGCGAACTCGCCGTGACCAACTGGGAGGTGAATACCGAAAAGGTCAAAAAAGACGATAGCTTTTTAAGCCGAAGGGTGATCATGAATGACGATATTTCGGGATTTGCCGATCTTTCTTTCTGGGGTGAAAACAACATAATTGAACCCGATGAATCTATTGAAAGCGCAATAGATAAAATACGTGACAAGTTGGAAAACAATTAGATCTGTTTGATGAAATACCTCTCAAAAATGACATTTTTAAAGCACATTTTTGAGAGGACATATTTTGTCGTATAAGTCATTAACTTTGCAGGGCACCAAGCTTTCCTTTAACTTCGGAAGCTAAAAGTTAAACCCAATGAAGATCCTGCATACGGCCGATTGGCATATTGGAAAAAAACTTCACAAAACCGAACTGGTCGAAGATTTCGACCTCTTTATCAACTGGCTTTGCAAGACCATTGAAGAAGAAAAAGTAGATGTTCTGCTGGTTTCGGGAGATATTTTTGATCTTGCCAATCCATCTTCCGAAGCAAGGCGCCAGTACTACCGCGCGCTGGTAAAAATGAACCGCTTTGACTGCAAGATCATTCTTACAGGCGGCAACCACGATTCACCAGCCATGCTCGAGGCGCCAAAAGAAATCCTGAAAGCGCTCGATATCGAGATTGTTGGCGGAATGCCACAGGACCTTGAAGAACTCATCATTCCCATAAAAAATTCCGACGGAATAACTGAGCTGGTAATTGCGGCCGTTCCCTTCCTGCGTGACGCCGATCTCCGAAAATCAGCTGAATCTGAAACTCATGAAGACCGTCTTGAAGCTCTCAAAAATGGCATTCAGAATACCTTTTTTGAAGCCGCACAAATTTGTGAACGGCAGTTTCCGGCAGTACCTGCACTCGCCATGGGCCACCTCTTCACCGCAGGTATTGAAACTTCAGAAAGTGAAAGAGAAATTCAGATTGGGAATCTCGCAGCTTTTGAAGCCTCCAGGTTTGGTAGCTATTTCAATTACATCGCCCTGGGGCATATCCATAAACCCCAGCGGGTAGCCGCTGCTGTGCCTGCATTTTACAGCGGTTCTCCCCTGCCCCTGTCCTTCAGCGAACGCCGGGATGAAAAAAGAGTACTTATCATTGATTCTGAAAAAGGCTGGGAACCAAAAAGTGTTCCTGTTCCGGGGTTTCGCGCACTTTTAAAAATTAGTGGCGACCTTGAACAAATCAGCTTAAAACTGGATGAGCTAGAGGAGAAAAAAGATCTTGAGAGCCTCATCGAAGTAGAGCTTAAAGAAGAGCAGTATGACGCATTAAAGATCTATGACCTCGATACCCTGGTTTCGGGTTTTCAAAAGGAAGGTTACCGGATTGTAAAACACAGGGCAGGTTTTAAAAATCAGTTAAAAGGTGCAGGCCAGGCTTTTAGTGCCGATAAACAATTACAGGATTTGAAGCCCAAAGATGTTTTCCTGGAGCTCATTGCAAAGCACGAGTACGATACCGAAACAAAGCAGGAAATCCTTTCGGCTTTTGACGAAATACTTGAAGAGTTGCACCGGGATGAAAATGCAGAAATATGAAGATCTTAAAAATAGAATTTGAGAACATCAATTCCCTCAAGGGAAAGCATGAGATAGACTTCACCAAAGTGCCTTTTACGGTAAGTTCGCTCTTTGCAATTACTGGGCCCACCGGCAGCGGAAAAAGCACCATTCTAGACGTGATTTCCCTTGCCCTTTTCAACATGGTGCCGCGCCTGGGAAAGATCAGTAAGAACGACATCATCAATAAAGGTGCGCTGCTTACCCGCAATCAAAAAGAGGCTTTTGCAAAGGTTACTTACCAGGCAAAAAAAGGAATTTACGCCAGCGAATGGAGCATTTCAACCAATCGCAACAACAACCTGCGCGATTATGAAATGTTCCTCTACGATCTGGCTACCGGCAAACCCCTGGACTATAAAAAGTCTGATGTTCCTTCAAAGAACGAGGAGCTTATAGGTTTAAGTTACAACCAGTTCATAAAATCGGTGCTGCTGGCACAGGGAGATTTTGCCCAGTTTTTAAAGGCCAAAAAAGATGAACGCGGGGAGCTTCTTGAAAAGATCACGGGAACAGGAATTTACAGGCAGGTAGGCATCAAAGTTTATCAGAAATTCAAAAAAGTCAATGCCGAAATTGAAGACAGGCAGCGGGAAATAAATGTGCTTCAAAAAGACCTTTTAGAGGAGGAAGTTTTACAGGAGCTCACTACAGCTCTTACTCAAAAATCGGGCATGTGTGAGCCGCTGGAGAAGGAAACCCGCGAACTGGAAAGGCTTAAAGACCTCAAGAAGAATATTTCTTCACAGCAGGAGCAAATTGCAGCACAGGAGAAACTACAGCTCAATGCCACTCAAAACCTTATTGATTTTGAAAAAGAAAAGGGAGAAAAGCTAAAGCAACACGAGCAGGTACAAGGCTTTGCCGAAGATTTGCGCAAGTGGCAAAATCTAGATGCCGGCTGCAGGGAAATAAAGGAAGAACTTGCCAGGCATGCTGGTGACGTAGAAAAAAATAGGAAAGGTATTAGCCAGTGCCTTGAGAACATCAGCAGGTTTTTGAAAAATGAGCCTGCTACAGAAGAGATTGAGAGCAGCCTGCAAGCTTTTTCCCGCAATGTGAGAAAACTTCAGCAGCAACGGGATGAAAAACTGAGCCATTATCGCAACCTGCAGGAGCGCTTTGACCTGGAATTAAGAGAAGTTCCGTTTAAGCTGAATGGCGATCTCAAAGCCGAAGAACTGAAGCTGCAAGAAATGAAAACTGCGGGCGAAAACAGGCTTCAGGAGCTTCAGGATCAACTGAAAGAGATAGACCTTCAAAATGTGGAAACCGAAAAAATCAGGTTACGGGAACTCCTTCAGCAGGGAAGAAAAGCACAACAGGAATGGGTGGCGATAGAAAATCTTTCCGCAGAAATTGAAAGGGCAACAAAAGAGGAAAAAGAACTGCTTGGGCAGGTTGCAAACCTTCCGCAGGAGGTGGCTTCAGCAAAAAAAGAGATGCAAACCCTTCAAAAAGATGTGGAGAACCTGCAACTA
The DNA here is from genome assembly GCF_049569215.1 of Salinimicrobium sp. TIG7-5_MAKvit. Taxonomy (GTDB): domain Bacteria; phylum Bacteroidota; class Bacteroidia; order Flavobacteriales; family Flavobacteriaceae; genus Salinimicrobium; species Salinimicrobium profundisediminis. Next base: position 380,616 of record NZ_CP145903.1, read on the forward strand.
AGAAAGGAAAATGAGCTGCTTAAGGCGAGCCTGGAACAACACAGGCATAACCTGAAGAACGGCGAACCATGCCCGCTTTGCGGCAGCACCGAACATCCTTATGCCACCCACTTACCTGCGAAAAATGACACTTTACAGGAGGAACTTTTAAAGCTGAAAAAAGAGCTTTCGGCAATGGAAAGGCAGGTGACCAGCCGTGAGACCAGCCTGGCGCATCACCAGAAGAGAATTGGCGAACTTCAACTGCTCATCCAGGAAAACCGAAGCAAAGTGGAGGCTCAAAAAAGGCATTTTGAAGAGGTATTTTTAAAGATCAATCCGGCAGGGAAAGACTGGGAAGAATTCTGCAACAGCAGTGAAAAGAAGATTAGCCTTCTTGATGAATTTAAAAAACAAAACAGGAAGCTGAACGCTATTAAGACCGGGCTTCCCATACTTACCGAAATTCAAAACGTACTGGTAGAGGGAAAAAAGATCAAAAGAGAGCTTGACGGCCTGTACAGCGGGAAAGATATTGATACCGACTGCCTGGAGTTGCAAAATTCGTGGACTTCGCTACAACACCAACAAAATTCGCTTACCAGCCAGGGAAAAGACCTCAACCAAAAACTGACCAATAAAACTGCTGAGCTCAAAACGCTGGAAAAACTTCTGCACCCCAGTATTTCTGAAGCCGGTTGCAAAGATATTTCTGAAGCCCTGCAAAGACTCCTACCTGAAACAGAATATTCACAGCTCAACAGAAAACGGGAAGAACTTACCTCTCAAAAAGGGCAAATTGAAGCCTCTTTAAAAACGCTTAAAACGCAACTCGAAGAGTTACAACAAAAGGATTTGCCACAAAATGAGGAAAATCTTTTAAAGCAGCTGCAGGAGACAAAAGCGCAACTGACTTCTTTAAATGAGGAGTGCGAAGAATTGAGGCGCAAATTGCGAAACGACAAAGAACGACGGGCACAAATTGCTGCCATTGAGGAAGATCTTAAAGAAGTGAAGGGCAAAATAAAACGTTGGGAACTGCTCAACCAGCTCGTGGGAGACGCCACCGGGAAGAAATTTAACGACTTTGCCCAGGATCTAAGCCTCTCACAGCTACTCATTTTGGCAAACCGCAGGCTTCAGGATCTAAGCGACCGCTACAGGATCGACAAACCTTTAGAAGACGAAGACGACAGCCTGGTAGCCATAGACGAACATATGGGAGGCCAAAGACGCTCGGTAAAGACACTTTCGGGAGGTGAGACTTTTCTGCTAAGCCTCTCTATGGCCCTTGCTTTAAGTGACCTGGCTTCGCGAAATGTCGAGATCAACTCCTTGTTTATAGATGAAGGTTTTGGCACCCTTGATCCTGAAACCCTCGACCAAACTTTGGATACGCTGGAAAAGCTGCAGGCAGAATCATCTAAGACCATTGGAATTATTAGCCATGTTGACTCGTTAAAAGAACGAATTGCCACACAGATACGACTTAGCAGAAATGGCCAGGGCTATAGTTCACTGGAGGTAATAGGATAAATTATGACTTATGACAGTAGAAGAAAAAATTTCTACATTTTCAGAAGAATTTGAAAAGCTTCCGGGAATTACGGTGATCAATGAAATAGAGGGTTTTAAACCTCTATTTATGACCTCAAACGGCCTGGAACTGCTGGGCTTGACCCTCAATGAACTTATAGCTACAAAGGAGAATTACCAACATATCTATTTTAAATCAAATTACATAAGGGATTATCTGGAATCGCTGGAGTCATTGATTGAATTGGAAGGACTTGATGAAACATATACCTTCTTTCACCAGGTCAAAATCAAGGGAAGCTTTCAATGGTATGCGGCTTCTATAAAAATTTTTCATATCGAAGCTCATTTTCAACCTACTCACACTATCACCTACGCAGTGCCGCTTAAAGATTTTGAATGGACCATAAAAAGAGCTGAGCGCTTAATGGAAGAAACAGATTTTGCCCGGAAGAACCTTGAAAAATACGGAAAGTTGACTCCGCGGGAAATTGAAACCCTTGGTTTGGCAGGAAAAGGGATGAGAACTAATGAAATGGCAGAGCGTTTAAACATATCTTCAGATACGGTGAACTCCCATCTAAAATCTCTTCGGAAAAAACTGGAGGTTGCCAACTCATTTGAACTCCAGGAATATGCCCGGGCTTATGACCTAATGTGATGGATATCAAAAAAAGATACCCTTTATCGATTTTCTTTAAGGTTTTTTTAAAGAACCTGTGTTTTGTGCTACTTTTAAATAGCAAACAACCGGAACCTTGCAGCCAACCTTTGAACAAAAACTGACTCTCTTCTCTGAATGTGCAGAAGCTATGCCCGGTGTGGTCATTGTGCATGAATTAAGGGAAAAAGACTTCAAGACTGTTTACATGAGCTCCCGCGGGCTATATCAACTGGGAGTTTCTTTAGAGGAGCTTTCTAAAATGGGACCTAAATACCATGACCGTTTCTTCAATAATGAAGATATGGAAGATTTCATAGTGAAACTGCGAAAGCTGCTTCAAAAAAAGGATCCCGAAGAAACCTTTACTTTTTTTCAGCAGGTGAAATTTAAAGACCGCCAGGAATGGGTATGGCACATTGGGTCTATAAGGATCTTTCACCAGGCTGATGATGGCTCAGCCACTCATCTGGTCACTGTCGCGTTTCCCGTTGACCGCATGAAGCATATTGAAAATAAAGCAGAGCGGCTTTTAAAGGAAAATATGTTCTTCAAAGAAAACCTAAGTAAATTTCTTAGCCTTGGAAAAAGGGCAAAGGAAGTTTTGAAACTGGTGGCTCTGGGAAAGAGTTCGGCAGATATTGCAAAAGAACTGCACATTTCTATAGACACCGTGCACACTCACCGCAAGAATATCAAAAAGAAACTGAATATTTCTACCAGTTTTGAATTTACGGAATACGCCAGGGCCTACGATCTTATTTAAGCACAAAAAAAAATCGGGGCCCCTACACCCCCGATTTTTCACTCCGTTGCACCGGACTCATAAGTGAAATATCCGGTACAATTTCACGTGTAAAAATAGTATTTCACACCTCCTCCACCAATACCCACTTTTGGGGATTTTCGCCCTTTTTCTGTTAAAATTAAAAGACGAAAGCCTTATTTTTGCCTACGAACAACAAAAAGATATTGTTGTGGTACTATTTTATGCACAGACACTTTAAAATATATAAACCCTACGGTTTTTTAAGCCAGTTCGTGAGTAACCAGCGCACCCGCCGCAGTAAGAAAATGCTGGGAGAACTAGGGGATTTCCCCGAAGGCACTATGTCGATAGGCAGGTTGGATGAAGATTCGGAAGGCCTGCTCTTACTTACCACCAATGGTAAGGTGAGTGCAGAAATTACAGGAGGGAATGTAGAAAAAGAATATTATGTGCAGGTAGATGGCCTCATTAAAGAAAAAGACATTGAAAAAATAAGTACCGGAATTGAGATAGGGATCAATGGAAAAAAATATCTTACCAAACCTTGCAAAGCCAGGATGCTGAAATCTCTTCCTGATTTTCCTCCCCGGGCAAAACCCATTAGGGATGAAAGGCATGGCCCTACCAGCTGGATTTCAATTACACTCACTGAAGGCAAGTTTAGACAGGTAAAAAAAATGACTGCAGCGGCCGGTTTTCCCACTCTTAGGCTGGTAAGGGTACGTATAGGCCAGGAGAAACTTGACAGCTTAAATTCGGGAGAAGTTATTGAAGTTAAGAATTTTACCTATTAATAATTGATAAAAATCATGTAATCTATCTGGAATTTTCAGTAAATTATTGTTCTAATTTTTTCGGCTATGAACAATATTCTGATCTCTTCAGATGTTTCGTCGCTTCCCCGAAGTGGCTTGCTCTACGCCCTTCATCTCATGAGAGGCCGAAAAACTCATTTCTACTTCGAGACCTTTTCCATAAAACAAAGATTGGCTTGCGGGCCGTCTTACAATGAATCTCAATTAAATTGTCTCGAATTCGTCATCAAACATGAATTGGATGCCATTCAGAAAAAAATAAGGAGTTTTTTCCCTGCTGAAGATTATGAGCTGCACATCTTGAAATCGCCCGAAGATCTCTACAAAAGAAAAGAAAAATTCTCTTGGGCTATTTTGAATACCAGAAACAGAGCTTTAAGTCATTTGACGGCGTTGACCAAACTATATACCGGCTTAAAAATGCCATTTTTGGCACTCCCTGATATTGCGAAGCCCAGACTTCCCAAAAAACTGCTGCTCATAGCAGAACCCGGCGTTCAGGTTTCATTAGCCAGTCTTGCCCCGGTTAAAAAAATCTTCGGAAACTTCAGCTTTTCCCTTGAAATACATAAGATCTACCCCGGCAAAGTGAATGCCCAACAGGCAAAAATTGACAGCTTCAGGTTAAAAGAAGTTTTAAATATATATCATCCTGCGGTGAAGGTTTTCTCTCAGCAAGAATACCATTTTTCAAACCTGCAGGATGCTCAAAATTTTGATTTACGATTGCTCCCTCAGGATGAGCATAGCCTGCAAATGAAAATGAACAACCCGGCTTTTGTGAATTTTCTTTCCAATCCAAAAGCTCCGACTTTGATAAGTCCAAAACCTGAAATAGACTTTGTGCCTGCTTTTAAACGAAACCGTAATACCACAAAACCATTATTTCAAAAGCCATGAAAATCTTAATCTCTGTCCTGCTCCTCACACATGCAATTTTACACCTCATGGGGGTAGTAAAAGCTGTTCATGAAGATTTTTTACCTACCCTCTCCAGAAGTATCAATAAACTTGAAGGATTACTTTGGCTTACCAGTGCCGTGCTTATTTTTATAGCAGATGTCTATTTTTTAATGGCTTCAAATTACTGGCCCATTCTGGCTATTATAGGGGCCATCCTGTCTCAGTTTCTCATCACGTTGAACTGGCAGGATGCAAAATATGGGACTATTTTTAACCTGTTGATTTTGGGGATCAGCTTTCCGGCACTAACCTAACGTTGGATGCTATTCTCTCCTGAAGTTTGATTAAGGAGCTGTTTATAAAACATCTCTACATCTTCTTTTTTAAGCAACTCAGTCCCAGGAGACTTTATAGTCGCACTACCACAGGCCAGCCCATATAATATGGCATTTTTGAGAGGTTGCCCGGTAGAAAGGGCATGAACCAGACCGGCAACCATACTATCACCTGCCCCTATTGAACTAACGTGCTCCACTTGCGGGGCAGGGTAATGTTTCACTTCCCCTTTTGAAGCCAAAAGCGCACCTTCACCCCCCAAAGAGAGCACAATAATCTCTACGGAATACTTTTTAAGGATATTGAGCAAAGCGCTTTTTTGCTCCTCCAGATTTTCTGCCGATTGGCCCGTAATATCGCTGAGCTCCCTTTTATTCGGTTTTAGAAGATAAGCTCCTTCCTCCAGCACTCCCTGGTAGGATTTTCCAGAAGTATCAAGCACAAATTTTAATCTGCAGGCTTTCGCTTTTGCCGCTACCCGGGCATAAAAGTTGGAGGGTGCCCCCGAGGGAAGGCTCCCGCTTGCCACTAAAAAAGCCCCTTTTTCACACCGGCTCACTTTGTCGAGTAAAGCTTCATATTCCGATTCCTGTAATTGAGCCCCAGGAAAACCGAAGCGATAGAGATTTCCTGTGGCGGTTTCGGTAACTGCAAAATTCTGCCGCAAATCATTTGTAACCTCTACAGGATTTTGTGTCACCCCTTCATTTTTCAGAAGATCGTAAAAAAGCTTTCCTGTGTGACCACCTTTAGCATACACGGCGGTAGATTGCCCACCCAGTCTCTTGATCACCCGGGAAACATTTACTCCCCCTCCACCTGCATCAATGAGCGGTGTCTCACACCTCAATTTTTCGTTGGGTTCGAGCTTTTCTGTTTTTGAATAAATATCCAGGGCAGGATTGGCAGTTAAGGTTATTATCATTGCCTATATTTTTATTTGGTCTACTCTCTAATTTACAGATTAGTTTTTTAACCCTAAAACTGCAATGTTAAATTGTGAAAAAGCTTTTCATATTTCCTGAAGTCTGGCGTAAAACTGAGAGATATCATACTTATTCCGAGATTTATAAGGTAGTTTTGAGCTAGAAACTGTAGGGAATGGCTGAAAGTTTTCCATTGAAAAAAAACCTGTACTCCTTTTTTGCTGAAATTGGAGCGCTGTCAAAATTTGCCGCACGGTTCTTTAAGGAACTGTTCAGCCGGCCATTTGAATTCAAAGAGTTTTTACAGCAATGTTACCAAATGGGGAATAAATCTTTGTTACTTGTAGGAGTAACAGGTTTTATTCTTGGCCTGGTCTTCACACTTCAATCCAGGCCCACCTTAGAAGAGTTTGGAGCTTCATCGTGGATCCCGAATATGATTAGTATTTCTATAGTCAGGGAAATTGGCCCTGTGATCATCGCTCTTATTTGTGCCGGACGAATTGGATCAAGCATAGGTGCCGAACTGGGATCTATGAAAGTGACCGAACAAATAGATGCTATGGAAGTCTCGGGCACAAATCCTTTCAAGTATCTTGTTGTCACCCGAATTCTAGCTGCGACCCTTATGCTTCCGCTGCTTATAATCTTTGGTGACTTTGTTGCACTTATTGGATCGGCCCTGGTAGAGAACATTAAAGGTCAGGTTTCTTTTATGCTGTACTTTAATCAGGTTTTTAGTGCCCTTGGTTTCAGGGACCTCCTGCCTGCTACGGGAAAATCCTTTTTCTTCGGATTTGCTATTGGGCTGGTGGGGTGTTTCAAGGGCTACAATAGCAGTAAAGGAACAGCCGGTGTGGGTCGGGCTTCAAATTCCGCAGTAGTATATACGAGCATGTTGCTTTTCATTATAGATTTTATAGCAGTTTTTCTAACCCAATTAATATATGGATAGCATGACGGCCCTACCTACATCTTCTTCCACACCAAAAGGGAAACCGGTGATACGAATCCAAAACCTGCACAAGCAGTTTGGGGACCAGGTGGTGTTGAAGGATTTTAACCTGGAAATGTACGAGAACGAAAATCTGGTACTCATGGGGAAATCGGGCTCGGGTAAGTCGGTAATGATCAAGTGTCTTGTAGGTCTCATGGAACCGGATAGCGGGACGATTGAAGTATTAGGTCAGGACATCACGAAACTTGACCGCACTCAAATGGATGAACTTAGAGCAGAGATTGGATTCCTGTTTCAGGGTAGTGCTCTTTACGATTCAATGACGGTGAGAGAAAATCTTGAGTTTCCATTGAGGCGCCACACCAAAAGGATGAACATCAAAGATACAGATGAACTTGTACTTGAAGCACTTGAAAATGTAGGGCTGGCGAGGACCATTGATCTTATGCCCAATGAACTTTCGGGCGGGATGCAGCGAAGGATAGCTCTTGCACGGGCACTCATCCTTAAACCCAAGATAATTATTTATGACGAACCCACTACCGGCCTTGATCCCATTACAGCCAAAGAGATCATTGAATTAATGACCAGCGTTCAAAAAAGGTATAAAACTTCTTCAATGATCATTACCCATGATGTTGACTGCGCCAGAGTGATCTCCCACAGGATGATCCTGTTACTTGACGGTACTAACTATGCGCAGGGAACTTTTGAGGAACTATCAACTTCTGAAGACCCCAGAATAAGGGCCTTCTTTAAATAAAAGACATGAAAAATTCAAATTCACAGAACCTGAGATTAGGAATATTCGTGATTGTGGGAATTATAATTTTCATAACCGCAGTCTATTTCATAGGAAACCGGCAAAATCTGTTTGGGAATAACAGTGTCATTGTTTCGGTATTTAAAGATGTTAATGGTCTACAGCGCGGAAACAATGTTCGCTTTGCCGGAGTAAATGTGGGGACGGTGCAAAGCATTACCATAGTGAACGACACCAGTATTGCCGTAAACATGAGAATTGACCAGCCCACTATGGATCTTATCAGGAAGAACTCCCTCGCAACGATTAGTTCTGACGGGCTTGTAGGGAGTATGATCATAAACCTTCTTCCGGGGGAAAAGGCAGATGTGGCACCCGTTCCAGTGAGCTCGGGAGATACTATTAAATCTATTAGCAAGATTGCCACCGCCGATATGCTCACCACCCTTAACACAACTAATGAGAACGCTGCACTTTTAACCGCCGACCTGCTGAAAATAACCAACAGCATTAATAAAGGGGAAGGCACCCTGGGGGCTTTAATTAAAGACGAGGAAATGGCAGTTAATTTTAAGGAGAGTATTAAAGACCTTAGAAAGGCCACAGGAGAAGTCTCAATTATGGTCAATAACCTCAACAAAATAACCGCTCAGGTGAACTTTAAAGAAAGTGTTGCGGGAGTTTTATTAAGTGATACTACCGCGGCAAAGCAAATTGAAGGAATTATCTCAAATCTTGAAATTTCTGCTCTTGAAATTGGGATAATGACTTCTAACCTGCAGCAGGTTTCTTATGATCTAAAAAATGGTGAAGGGACGCTGGATTATCTGCTGAACGATGCCGGTGCTGTAGATAAACTGGATGCTACCCTTCAGAATATCGAAGAAGCTACCAAAAAGTTTGACGAGAACATGAAAGCCTTGCAGCACAATATCCTCTTTAGAGGCTACTTTAAAAGACAGGCCAAATTACAGGCAGAAGAGGAAAAAAATAAAGAGCAGGAATAGAAAAAGGCTGCTTTAAAAATTAAAACAGCCTTTTTATCCGCCAGAATAAAAAATTACGCGCTTACTCTACGATAAATTTTCCGCGCATTTGAACGTAATGCCCCGGGAAACTACAAATAAAATCGTAAGTTCCCGCTTCAGAAACAGTAAACTCAATAGTTGTTTCCTCGCCACCGCCTATCATTTCGGTTTTGGCGATAACAGCGTCTGTTCCTTCAGGGATGTATTCATTACCTGTTGCAGTAGCTGCTTTTTGGGCAAAATCAACCACATCTGTTCCCTGCTTAAGCAGTACAAAGTTGTGGCCCATTGCATTTTCGGGTAATTCTCCCACATGGGTAAGGGTAAGTTTTACCTTGTCACCTGCTTTTACTTTAATCTCATTGAGGTTATACTGCATTAGATCATTACCGGTGAGGTTAACCTGTACCACACCATCCTGCCGCTGTATAGCATCATTGGCCTGGGCTGTTTCATTAGCAGCTGCATCTTGGGTGGTCTCCACTGTTTCAAGGTTTCCTCCATCTCCAATAGTTATAGTTTCCTGTTCTTTTTTTTCATTTCCACAGCTCATTAGAACTGCAGCTAAAAAAACTGCAAAAAATCTGCTTAAGTTTTTCATGTTTTAGGTTTTAAATTATAGCTCTTTTAACTTTTGAACTTAGCTCAAAGGTAAAGAATTATAACAGGTTTTCTTAATATCTGAAGTTAAGGAAAGTATAAACCTCTACCTTTTTTTTAAAGGATGTGCGTCATCTTCCAGCGCTTTAAATCGGGCAATATTTTGATGGTTTGCTGGGCTTCTTCAAGTGTGAGGCCATCGTGGTGCCGGGCCATCTCCAGCAATTTTTTCTCCATGTCCTGAATGGTGAGCTGGTGGTTAGTGAATGTTCCATCCTTAAAACAGGTCAAACAATAATCGGAGTTCTTGCTAAGATCCTTATTGGTGCCTCTAAACTTCTTTGAAAAAGGCAATCCGCAGCTTTGACAGGTCAATGACTTCATAGCATATCATCTTAATCTTCAGAACAATAACCAATGTTCTAAAAAGGGTTTATCTAAAGATAAAAACAGAAGAGAAAAAAAAAGGCTTTCAGGTCTTAAATATTTCCTAAATATGGTTTTCTGACGTATCTTTATTTCACATTTTTAATTCGCTGATAATGAGAGGTGTTTTTTGTAACTTTTCAATATATCAGTTTAAATATCAAGCTCATGGAGAACTCAGTCCTCCTTATTGAAGATGACCTTGTTCTTGCAGAAAACACCCGGGAATTACTCGAACTTTCCGGTTACCGGACTTTCCTTGCCCATGAAGGCAAAACCGGACTAAAAAAGGCATACAAGGAATTACCCGATGTTATTATATCAGATATCATGATGCCCGAGCTGGACGGGTACGAGGTGTATACCGCGCTGCAGCAAAATCGCCACACCAGGAATATTCCTTTCATCTTTCTATCAGCAAAGTCAAATCCTGCCGATGTACGCCGGGGAATGAACCTGGGAGCCGATGATTATATCACCAAACCCTTTAGCGAAGAAGATCTCATTTTAACCATTGAAAAGCGCCTTACTAAAAGAGCGCAGCTGGAGGGAGAAAAGAGTCCCGGCCGTAAAAACCAGTTTCATTTAGAAGAGTTTAAAGAGTACGTGCGCACTTATGGCGAACAGATAGAGGCTGAAAAAAATGAAGAGATCTTTATGGAAAATCGTATGGCCTGCAGTGTCTACCTCCTGGAACACGGGATGGTGAAGACCTACAGGCTTGACGAGTACGGGAAAGAACTTATCACGACTATTCCTCAAAAAGGGGATTTTTTGGGCTTCTATAGCTATAAAAAATCAAACCATTATCCCGAAAGTGCCCAGGCACTGGAAAGAAGTATTTTGTACAGGTTATCTCATGACGAATTTCTACAAATGCTGGAACAAAACCGGGATTTGATGCTGGAATTTGCTGAAGAAATAACACACAGCCTCGATGTACTTAGAACTCACCTGTTAGAAATGGCATATGGATCGGTCCTTAAAAAAACCGCCAGTACCTTACTGGAATTTGCTGAAAAGGTGAAAGACGATAATACTCCCGTTTTAAAGGTTTCACGCAGCGATATGGCCAGTGTTGCCGGTATTTCTACAGAAAGTTTTATAAGAAGCCTTTCCTGCCTTAAAAAGGATGGTATTATTGATATTATTGGCCGTGACATAAAGATACTGCAGCTTGAGAAATTAACGGAAATACATTAGGAGTTTTCGCACACCTTTCTTTCGCTACATGACAATTGTCATGCTCTTCGGGGTTAATGTACTGTAAATTAGAAGAAAAAATTACTAACATTAAATTCCATGGTTATGTCTTTAGCAACAACAAAAAAGCGCAGGGTTCCCGTGTTGAGCAATGCCTTTATGAGTGATCCTTTCTTTTCAGACTTTTTTGACCGCCGCGGATTGATGAAAAATTTCTTCGCTCCTAATGGAGACGGTGATGTTAATCCGGCAATGAACATTAAAGAAAAAGAAAAAGAATTTGAAGTTGAGCTCGCCGCCCCCGGCCTCAAAAAAGAGGATTTCACCATCACTCTTGACAATGGTCTTCTCACTATCTCTGCTGAAAAAGAAGAAAAGAAAGAAGATGAAAAAGAAGGTTTTGTGAGTAGAGAATTTAGTTATAATTCCTTCTCAAGATCTGTAAGTATTCCCGAATCTATTGATGAAGACAAAGATGTCTCGGCCCGATATGAAGATGGAGTTCTAAAATTAAAATTACACAAGAAAGAAGGCATAGAAACTAAAAAACCAAAAACCATTAAAGTTTCCTGACCTTTAAGAAGAGACTGCCCTGCGATTCAAAGCGATTATTCCTAAAGTTGCAGGCAGGGAAGTAGAATGATTTGAACATTTGAAATTCACCCGCTGCATAAGTGGTAGTCTCTTCTCCTGCATGATCGCAGTCATACTTTTTTACTGAAACTTTCTCTAACTTTAATGAAAATGCAATAAAATGAGAAAGATTATTGTTCCCACAGATTTTTCGGAAAATGCGTTCCAGGCACTAAAGTATTCCGCAGAACTCTTCAAGTATGAAAGAAGTGAATTTTACGTGCTTCACGCATATGCCGATGAAGTTTACAGTTTTGAGGGCGTAATAACATCTAATCTTCTCGAAGAATATAAACAGAACATTAAAGAAAAAAGTGATAGAGAACTTGCAGTTATCCTGAAGCAGATAAAAGACCTTTACGCCAATCCTAAACACACATTTCATGCAATTTCAGCATTTGGACTGTTGATAGATGAGGTGAATGATTTAGCCGAAAAAGAAAACGCCGACCTTATTATTACTTCCACCCGGGGTGTTACCAATGACAGGCAACTGACTTTTGGAAGCAACACCCTTCAGATTATAAAATACGTGCAGTGCCCGGTGTTGAGCATTCCTGAAGATTACGAATTTTCAGATCCCAAACGAGTTCTTTTTCCTACCAACTACCTGCTTCCTTACCAACGCCGCGAATTAAAACTGGTTGGAGGAATAGCCCGCTCCTTCTGTTCAGAGATTCACATGTTGTATGCTTCAAAATTTTCAGAAATAACTTTGAGGCAGGAAGACAACAAACAGGCGATCCTGGAACATTTATACGATGTGAATGTGCAGCAACACCAGGAAGAAGAGCTCGAAAAAACCGAAGCAATCAAAAAGATGATAGACGATCTCAACATTGATCTACTGGTGCTGGTCAACTCGCGTCACAGTTATCTGGAAAATATACTTTACAGTTCAACAATAGACAAAATAGGACTGCATCCAAAAATACCATTTTTGGTACTCCAGAATTTCAACCGGTATTAAAAGTCAAAACCCTTAACTCATGAAAAATATCCTGCTACCTACCGACTTTTCCGAAAACGCATATAATGCTGCCAAATATGCTGTGCAGCTATTTAGTAGTGAAGAATGCACCTTTTTCCTGCTAAACACCTACACTCCTGTACTTTACGATAATGAATATCTGGTATACAACTCCAATTATCCTACCCTCACAGAAATTTACCAGGATAAATCAAAAAAAGGGCTTGAAAGGGTGCTAAGACGAATAAAAAGAAATTTTAAAAATGAAAAACATCATTTTGAGAAGATCTCTTCATTCAATCTCCTGAATGATGAAATGAAAGATATAGTTGCCGAAAAAGAAATAGATCTCATTGTTATGGGTACAAAAGGTGCTACGGGCGCTGAAGAAATTCTTTTTGGCACCCATACCGTTCACGCCATAAAGAGAGCACGCTGCCCACTGCTGGCCATTCCGGCACATTATGAGTATAAGCCACCCAAAGAAATTCTTTTCCCTACAGATTATGAGGGAGAAATACCTGCACTTCTTAATATTATGAAAGAGCTGGCAACTGCTCATTCTTCTACAATACATATTCTCCATGTGTATTTTGGAGTAGATCTTACATCAAGCCAGGCCAGCAGGAAAAAGGCATTATCAATAACCTTTAAGGACCTTGCCCATCACTTTTACAATATTAACGGCAAAAGTGTTACCCGCGCCATATATGATTTTCAGGAAGAGAATGAAATAGATATGCTTACTATGGTTAACAACAAACATTCATTCTTTGAAAATTTACTCTTTACCCCTGTAGTCAACGAAATAGGTTTTAATGTGAAAGTGCCATTTTTGGTAATTCCTTCAAAAAAAAGAAAATAAAATGAAAACTGTACTCTTACCCACAGATTTTTCGGCAAATGCAAAAAATGCCTGTAGGTATGTAATTGATATGTACAGGAATGAAAAAGCACATTTTGTTTTACTGCACGCTTACAAAGTTTTCATTTATTACGAAAACAGTCACTTAGTGGCAAAACCCGGTGAAGCGGCCATTGCAAATGCGAAGGAAGAAGCTCTAAAGAAAATAGAAGAAGTAAGACAGGAACTGGAAAGCAACAAAGGCAAAGCTCATACTTTTGAATGCAAACTCCATAACCTCCCTCTACCTGATGCAGTAAAGAAAGAACTGCGCAAAAGAAGAACTGATGTGGTGGTGATAGGAAGCCAGGGCCATACCGAAAACAAAGAAGTGATGTACGGTAGCAACTCCCTGAATATTATTGAGGAAATTGAAAATTGCCCTGTATTAAGCGTACCTGCACATGTAGATTTTATTGTACCTAATGAAATTGTACTGGCCAACAGCTTTAAAGTAGGACTCACTCCTCAGGATCTTGATTATCTAATCTCTCTTGTGCACAAATTTAAAGCGGCTTTACGAATCTTACATATTTCAGAAGAAGGCGGACTCAACAAAACCCAGCACCAAAATAGAAAACAGCTGAAAGATTACCTCTCTGATGTGAAGCATTCGTTCCACTTCCTGGAATATTTAAGTGTACCCCTGGGAATATATTCGTTTACAGAAAGCCGCGGTAGTGGTATGATCGCCTTTGTCAACAAAAAGCACAGTTTTTTAGAAAACCTGCTCCTAAACCCGGTGTATAAGAATCTGGCGCATTTTTCAAAAGTTCCGGTATTGGTATTGCATCAGCCGGAAAAGAATTAGAACTAAATATTAAAAGATGAAGATCACCACAGCTTCTGGAGAAATATCTGAATATTCAGAAGCAAAAATTGCTTCCTCTCTTAGAAGATCTGGCGCGCAGGAGCATGTGATCGCTGATATTCTTCACAACCTTCGGGCTCATATTCACCCCAATATTTCTACAAAGAAAATTTACAAAATCGCCTTTGATCTTCTACAGCATCAGGACGGACTTACAGCTTCAAGGTATAAACTAAAAAAAGCAATTTATGAACTTGGCCCTACAGGTTTTCATTTTGAAAAATTTATTGGAGCACTGTTCGAAAATAGCGGATATCATGTACAGGTAGGAAAGATTCTCCAGGGAACCTGTGTAAGCCATGAAGTAGATGTTATTGCTGAAACTGAAGGTTTAAAAATGTTCATGGAATGTAAATTTCATAGTGAACAAGGTAAGAAATGCGATGTAAAAATCCCTCTTTATATCAATTCAAGGTTTGTTGACCTTGAAAGCTTTCAGCTAAAGAACCATAATAAAGAAGAAGTAAGGCATGAAGGATGGGTAATAACCAATACGCGATTTACAAAAGATGCTATTGCCTATGGGCAATGTGTGGGCCTAAAATTGTTGGGTTGGGATTTTCCAAAAGGTGAAGGTCTAAAAGAAAGAATAGATAAATTAGGGCTATACCCTATCACCGTGTCTACCTTATTATCTACAAGGGAAAAGCAATTTCTTTTGAGCAGGGATAACGTATTGTGCCGGCAACTATTAAAGGACGATTTTCTTCTGGACCAACTTGAAATAAGCAAGAACAGAAAGAAAAGAATATTAAAAGAAATGCAGGAATTAATAGCACCTGCTAAAAAACATGGAAAACTTAGTTAATATTCATTTTTTAGGTGCTGCAGGCACTGTAACAGGATCAAAATTTCTCCTTGAGACTCCGTGGATGAATATACTTGTAGACTGCGGATTGTTTCAGGGGCTTAAAGAATTGAGAGAGCTTAACTGGAAAGCATTTCCCTTTCCCCCAGAAAAAATTGACCTCATACTGCTTACCCATGGACATTTAGATCATACCGGTTACCTGCCAAAGCTGATAAAAGAAGGCTTCAAAAATGACATTTTAGGAACCTCTCCTACCCTTGCTATTGCTGAAGTTATTCTTACCGACAGCGCTAAAATTCAACAAGAAGACGCAGATAGGGCCAACGAAGAGCATTACTCTATACATGAGCCCGCACTACCCCTTTATAATGAAGAGGATGTTGCACAAACCATCAAATTGTTCAAATCTGTAAGAACAGAGGAATGGATAGAAATTTCAGAAAAAGTGAAGATCAGGTTTCGTAAAAACGGACATATTCTGGGATCTACCTTTATAGAATTAAATCTTAATGGTAAGATCTTTGTCTTTTCCGGAGATGTAGGAAGAAAGTCCGATTTACTTCTGGAACAGCCATTACAACCTCAATATGCCGATTATTTATTCCTGGAAAGCACTTATGGTGACAGGATCCATCCACAAGAAGATGTAAACGAGATACTTGCCAAGGCTATCAATAAAACGATTACAAACAGGGGGACACTTATTATTCCAAGTTTTGCAGTAGAGCGGTTGCAAACCCTTATGTATGCAATTTACAGGTGTTACCAGGAGAATAAGATTCCCAGAATTCCGGTTTACATAGATAGCCCCATGGGCAATGAGGTACTTAAGATCTTTGGCAGGTATATGTCCTGGCACAAATTAAATACTGAAGAATTCAAAAAGATGAAGAAGTTCTTCAGAATCATTACCCGGTATAAAGATACCTGGAAAACTATTGAAGATCCACAACCCAAAGTGGTGATTGCCGGTAGCGGGATGGTGACAGGCGGAAGAGTGCTCACCTACTTAAGGTTTTATCTCGAAAAACCCGAAACTACTGTTATACTGGTAGGTTTTCAGGCAGAAGGCACAAGAGGCAGGCAATTACAGGAAGGTGTGCCCGATGTAAAGATCTTTGGAAAATACTACCCCATCAAAGCAGAAATTAAAACCATTAACAGCCTCTCTGCACATGCAGACCAGCCTGGGTTACTTCAGTGGTTAAATGATCTCCAAAACATGCCACAGCAAATATTCTTGGTACATGGAGAGAAAAAAGCTGCAGATGTACTACGCGTAAAAATAAAAGACCAGTATAAATGGCTTTCCAAAATCCCTCACCTGGGAGAAGTAATTACAGTAAAAGTATAAACAAAAAAAATCCGTAGCTCTCGCCACGGATTGTGTTTAGACATAATAAAATGCCGGGATCTGAAAAATAATAAATTATTCTACAGAGTTAGTATCTGTAATGTCTTCTACTACGTCACCGCCAGTGCTGGTAGTATCAACAACTTCTTCAGTCTCAACAGCCTCAACCTCAACAGAAGTCTCAGGAGTTTCGATTACTTCTACTGCACTTTCTTCAGTAGTTTCAGTAGCTGTTTCTTTACAAGAAGTAAAAGAGAATACTAATGCGATAGCAGCAAAAGTCAAAAAGGATTTTTTCATTTTAAATGAATTATTAATTGTTTGAGGCGCCAAATGTATATTATTTTTTGACACTCAAAACATACTGATGAAAAAATTTTTTAGTTAAATTTTTTGATGCTTTTTGCCAGATTTATAGGCTTCATTTTCTGGCCCATAATTTTTTTTGTGACATATATCATCTTGACCAACTGTTTTTATGCTTACCTTAATGACTTAAATACAGCAGATTATGAACCGGAACATATCCAAGCCTTTCTCTGCCAACGAAAAAGAAATAGAACGCCTGCTCAAAGAAAACAGGAGGTGGAAAGAAAGACTGACTTTTTTTAAAGGGGAAATTACATTTTTGAACCTCTACCTTAGTGCAGATATTTTTCAAAAAGATGTACCCAACCTGTACGAACGGCTTCAATTATTCTATGATGACCTGCAAAATATCAAACTTGAATGCCTCGATCTCACCACACAAGTTCATAATCATCGCTATGATATTGAAGGAATACTGGAATGTGAAGATATTAGTTGTGAGGTCTTCTACCACCAGGAGCATTTAAAATTGAAACAGAAAGTACAGGATTTTGCTAAAAAATTCAGAAAATTTAAGTCCGAAATTTACTCCTACACCGGCCCTCTGCTAAGACGCACAAGTAACGAGCCTTAATAAGTCTAAATCTTTTTGTCATGGAAAAAAAGACACATAACTACCGGTACATTGAGTGGAAAACACCCGATGAAATGCATTTCTCCTCCCTGCAGTGGAAATCTGAACTAAACTTCATTAAAGACGAACACCGCTTTTTTGAAGATATGCTTAAAGAATACACTTTACCCATTCTTGAATCTCAGCTGTTTTCTCGCGTAAAAGAGCTCATTGAACAGTTAAACCTCTCCAGGAAAGACTTAAAACTGCTGGAGAACCGGGTTGCCCAGCACATAAATAAGTTGCGGGAACTTCTTGAGAATCTCGATGAACAAAGAGAAGGACGGGAATATCGCAAAGAGCACAAGGAGATCCTCAATGACTTTATTCATTATTCAAGACAGTACAAACGGCTTAAACGGGATATTTTTGAAGTTGTAGGCAAAGCTATTAAGCAACAAAAACAAAAAAGGTTACTGGCCTAAACTCTGGTCATAACCGCTGAAAAACTTTATAAGTCTGCACCACCATCTGGTGCAGACTTTCCTTTTTGTAGAGGTAACAATTATTTCCGGTTCTTCTAAATTACTTTGGAATTATTGGGGTGTCTGTAGATATTTCACATCATCTATTATTTAGTAACTAACGTGAAAACCTTCAGCAAAAACTATAGCCTGAAGATGCTTCTTCTGAAGTTTTTGTCCCTATGCTGAAGTTCAACCTGAAGTGTCAAAAATGGCAAAATCGCGTCAAATTTTTAGAAATATGCGGGAGCTACATGCAGGAAGCATAAATTTACTTCAGAAATGCTATTTTTGAAACTTCTATGGGAGACATAAAAGATATACGTACTGTAACTGTTTGCCGTTACATCGCACCGCTGCGGGAAGGTGGCTCCCTTCCTGCATTGGCCGAGGCAGATGACGATTTTAAGTACGTTCTAAAATTTAGAGGGGCCGGTCACGGTGTTAAAGCACTAATTTCAGAATTTTTGGGAGGTGAGATCGCCCGAACAATAGGTTTAAAAGTACCCGAGCTAGTCTTCGCCAACCTCGATGAAGCCTTTGGACGAACTGAAGGAGATGAAGAAATACAGGATCTATTGCAGGGTAGCCAGGGGCTGAACCTCGCCCTTCATTTTCTCTCGGGCGCAATAAATTTTGATCCTGCAGTAACTACTGTAGATGAAGCTATGGCCTCCAAAATTGTATGGCTGGATGCTTTTATCACTAATGTAGACCGCACCTTCAGAAATACGAATATGCTCATTTGGCACCGGGAGCTTTGGCTTATTGATCATGGTGCCTCCTTTTACTTTCACCATTCCTGGAATAACCTGGAGAAGCATGCGCTTAGCCCTTTCAGCTTAATTAAAGATCACGTATTACTCCCACAGGCAACACAACTTTTGGAAGCAGACCAGCAGATAAAACAACTGCTCACCAAAGAAAAGATCAGGGAAATAGTAGAAGGATTACCACAGGATTGGTTAGAATGGAGAGACAGCGAACTCTCTGCTGAAGAGCTGAGAGAAGCCTACATCAATTTCCTGGAAATTCGTCTTCAGAATTCAGATACATTTATAAAAGAAGCACAAAATGCCAGACAAGCACTTGTATGAATATGCCACTTTACGGGTAGTACCACGGGTAGAACGTGAAGAGTTTCTCAATGTGGGGGTCGTGGTGTTTTGCAAAAATCAAAAATACCTGCAGGTAAGGTATAAACTGGACAGTACAAAATTACTTTGCCTTTGCCCAGACCTTGACCTGGAGCAGCTTGAGAAGAACCTACAGTCATTTGAACTGATATGTGAAGGTTCAAAGAATGGCGGGCCTATAGCGGTGATGGACATTCCCTCGCGCTTTAGATGGCTCACCGCAGTGCGGAGTTCGGTGATCCAGACTTCCCGGCCACATCCCGGCTTGTCTACCGATCTCGATCAAACCCTGCAACGCCTCTTCGCTGAGCTCGTACTTTAATTTTTGAAGGAGTTAATTTACAGGACTTCCAAAAAAAGCATTTACTGGCTACCTTGTTTAACCCACTGCCCCATGGTCATCGTTCTCTTTACCTGGTGGGCTACGGCTTTTTTCACTTTTTCTCCCAATTCCTCTTTCCCTGCTGTAATACTCACTCCATAAGGATTACCGCCGGCATTAAAGATGGCTTCATCGGTATAACCGGGTGCAGCCACTATGGCACCCCAGTGAAACATGGTCTTGTACAAAGAAAGCAAGGTTGACTCCTGCCCGCCGTGCACATTACTTGCACTGGTCATACCACTCACTACTTTATTGGCGAGTTTACCGTTAAACCACAATCCCCCGGTAGTATCCAGGAATTGTTTTAGCTGCGAAGGAAGATTTCCATATCGGGTTGGTGCACTAAAGATATAGCAATCGGCCCATTCCAAATCATCCATTGAAGCTTCCTTTACATCTTGGGTGGCCTCCAGGTGTTTCTTCCAGTCTTCATTAGCCTCAATAGCTTCTTTTGGGGCCAATTCCTTCACTTTTCTAAGCCTTACCTCGGCACCACCTTCTCTTGCGGTTTCTTCAGCCCATTTTGCCAGTTGATAATTCGTTCCGGTGGAACTGTAATAGATCACTGCTAACTTCATATCTTTCATAATTCTCCTGTTATTTTATAATTCTTAATTCACTTCGGAAGAAGATAAGTCTTAATATATTACTTATCTGCTAAACAAATTATAAAACTGGAAAGAAGACATAAAAAATCCCCTCAAAAAGGGGATTTTTTAAAGATATTTTGGAGAAATTACTTTTCCATTGCTGCAGCAACACCTGCCGACAATCTTCTGTAAGTTCCGTTTTCCAGGCGTTCTCTAATCGCAGAGAAAGCGGTAAGCGTAGCTTCTACATCTTCTAAAGTGTGTGCTGCTGTAGGAATTAATCTTAGCAGGATAAGACCTTTCGGAATTACCGGATACACAACAATAGAACAGAAGATTCCATGGTTTTCCCTAAGGTCATTGACCAAAGCCATTGCTTCGGGGATACTTCCCTGTAGATACACAGGTGTAACACAACTCTGTGTAGTTCCTATGTCAAATCCACGGCTTTTTAAGCCATTTTGAAGAGCGTTCACGTTCTCCCAAAGCTTTTCTTTTAGTTCGGGCATGGTCTTTAGCATCTCAAGACGCTTAAGAGCACCAATTACCAACTGCATCTGCAGGGATTTGGCAAACATTTGAGAACGAAGATTATACTTCAGGTAGTCTATAATTTCACGATCGGCTGCTATAAAAGCACCTGTACTGGCAAGGGCCTTGGCAAAGGTGGCAAAATATACGTCTATACCATCCTGTACTCCCTGCTCTTCACCTGCTCCTGCTCCTGTCTTCCCAAGAGTTCCGAAGCCATGTGCATCATCAACAAGTAACCTGAAATTGTATTTTTCTTTAAGCGCTATAATTTCCTTAAGTTTTCCCTGCTCTCCTCTCATTCCGAAGACACCTTCAGAAATAACAAGGATTCCGCCGCCAGTTTGTTCGGTGATCTTTTCGGCACGTTGCAGGTTCTTTTTAATGCTCTCCAGGTCGTTGTGCTTGTATGTAAAGCGCTGTCCCAGGTGCAGGCGCACCCCGTCAATAATACAGGCATGAGCATCAACGTCATAAACAATAACGTCTTTCTTGGAAACAAGGGCATCAATGGTAGAAACCATACCCTGATAACCAAAATTTAGCAAGTATGCAGCTTCTTTATGTACAAAAGAGGCCAGTCCATCCTGCAATTTTTCATGTAAGGACGTGTGACCACTCATCATCCTGGCTCCCATGGGATACGCAGAACCCCATTCGGCAGCCGCTTCAGCATCTACCTTTCGCACTTCGGGATGGTTTGCAAGCCCCAGATAGTCATTCACACTCCAGGTAATCACGTCTTTTCCCTGGAATTTCATCCTGTTGGAAATAGGCCCTTCCAGTTTTGGAAAAACAAAGTAACCTTCGGCCACTTCACTCCACTTTCCTAAAGGTCCTTTATCCTTATATATTTTATTAAATAAATCTGCCATTTTGTGTATTTTTCACTTCTGCAAAAGTAACAAATAAATAGCAACTTCAGAATTTCGGTCTCTCAAATGCACTGAAAAACATGCACCTTACAACGCAAATTCTTTGGCAGCACCTGCTCCTTCTGCCGCTATTTAAAAAATAAGAAAGAGGTTATATATACTACAGAACAAAATATGCTGTAGTTATTTTATGAATTCTATCTGATTTTCAGCTTTTTCGTTCTTACTATCGAAGAAACCCTGTTCATTCATCCAGTCGTCGCTATAGACTTTGCTCATATAGCGGGAACCGTGATCGGGAAAAATGATAACGACCTTACTGGACTCGTCAAACTCTCCTTCTTCGTCAAGCTGGCGCACTCCCTGCAAGGCTGCACCGCTGGTATAACCCACGAATAGCCCTTCGGTGCGGGCAAGTTCCCGTGCGGTATGGGCACTGTCTTCATCACTTACTTTCACGAATTTGTCGATAATCTCAAAATCTGTAGCTGTAGGAATCAGGTTTTTCCCCAATCCCTCGATGCGATACGGATATATTTCTGAAGAGTCAAATTCTTTGGTCTCGTGATATTTTTTAAGCACCGAGCCATAAGCATCAATTCCCATGATCCTAATGTCGGGGTTTTGTTCTTTCAGGAACCTGGCAGTTCCAGAGATCGTTCCGCCGGTACCACTACAAGCCACCAAATGGGTGATCTTTCCTTCAGTTTGTTTCCAAATTTCGGGACCGGTAGTGAGGTAATGAGCTTCTATATTAAGTTCATTGAAATACTGGTTAATATACACCGAGCCCTTTATCTCATCGTGCATTCTCTTAGCCACCTGGTAATAAGATCTAGGATCATCGGCAGTTACGTTTGCAGGACAAACATATACCTTGGCGCCCATAGAGCGAAGCATATCGATCTTATCTCTGGACGACTTCGAACTAACCGCCAGTATACATTCATAGCCTTTGATCACACTAACCATGGCAATACTAAACCCGGTATTCCCTGAAGTAGTCTCAATTATAGTATCTCCCGGTTTGAGGATACCTTTTCTTTCGGCTTCTTCTATTATATGTAATGCTATTCTATCTTTAGTTGAGTGGCCCGGATTAAAAGCTTCTACTTTTGCAAAAAAGTCACCTTTAAGATCCTGGGTAACGCGGTTTAAGTGAATTAGAGGGGTATTACCTACTAGTTGTAATACATTATCGAAAACCTGTAAATCTTCTCTCATAAATTGAAGTTATTTACAATAATCGTCTTTGGAAAATTGTATCCATAGAACGATCACAAACGAAGCAAATTTAAGTCAAATATTTTAATTATTGGTCCATTCCCTCTAAATCGAGAAGAAAAGCGTATTCTTCAGCGACTTCGCGCAGGGCTTCAAATCGGCCTGATGCTCCTCCATGCCCGGCTTCCATGTTTGTATGAAAAAGTAATTTATTGGAGTCGGTTTTTAGTTCCCTCAATTTTGCCACCCACTTGGCCGGCTCCCAATACTGCACCTGGGAATCATGAAGACCTGTAGTGACCAGCATGTTAGGGTAATTTTGTGCCGTAACATTGTCGTATGGGGAATAAGATTTCATATAAGTATAGTATTCGGCATCATTAGGATTTCCCCACTCATCATACTCACCTGTTGTTAAAGGAATACTTTCATCTAGCATTGTAGTCACTACGTCTACAAATGGCACCGAGGCAATAATGCCTTTATAGAGCTGTGGTGCCATGTTGGCTACTGCTCCCATAAGCAATCCTCCTGCTGAACCTCCTCTGGCGTACATATGTTCCGCAGAAGTGTATTTCTCCTCAATAAGGTGCCTGGTACAGTCAATGAAATCGGTAAAAGTATTTTTCTTTTTTAGCAGCTTTCCATCTTCGTACCACTGTCTCCCCAGGTACTCCCCTCCTCTTACGTGTGCAATAACAAAGATAAAGCCCCTGTCTAACAGGCTGAGCCGCACATTTGAAAAGTACGGGTCAATGGTAGAACCGTACGAACCATAAGCATACTGCAGCACCGGGTTTTTCCCGTCTCTCTTCAACTCCTTCCGGTGTACCAGCGTCATTGGGATCTTAGCACCGTCTGGCGCTGTAGCCCAAATACGATCAGACACATAATTTTCTTTCTGAAACTTTCCTCCCAGTACTTCCAGTTCCTTTTTCACATCCTTTTCCCTGGTGCGCATGTTGAAATCTACCACCTGGGTGGGGGTAGTAAGGGAGTTGTATGTATACCTCAATATTTCGGTATCAAAATCGGGGTTTGTACCCGTAAAAGCGGTGTAAGTTTCATTGTCGAACGGCAAGAAATAAGAATCGGTGCCATCCCACCTGCGAATGTGGATCTTATTAAGACCGTCACTCCTTTCACTTACCACCAGGTAATCTCTAAACAGGTCAATATCTTCAAGCAACACATGCTCGCGGTGCGGAATTACTTCTTCCCAGTTTTCGATCCCCGGGTTGTGCACCGGAGCTTTCATCAATTTGAAATTGGTAGCTCCGTCTTTATTTGTGAGGATATAAAAACTGTCACGGTAGTGGGCAATGCCATACTCCACACCCCTAATTCTGGGTTGTACAATTTGTAATTCCCCATGAGGATCATCGGCGGCAATAAACCTATATTCCGAAGTTAAAGTACTGTCTGATCCTATGATTATATAACGCTGAGATTTTGATTTATAAACATAAGTATGAAAGGTCTCGTCTTCCTCAAAGAAAACAAGCTCATCCTCTTTGGCCTTTGTTCCCAGCCGATGCTTGAAAATCTTGTTGCTACGCAAGGTTTCCTCGTCCTTTCGGGCATAGAAAAGTGTTTTATTATCATTCGCCCAGGTAGCACCACCCGTAGTATTTTTGATCTTTTCAGGATATACTTCGCCTGTCTCCAGGTTTTTAATGTAGAGCGTATATTTTCTGCGGCTCACCGTATCTACCGCATAAGAAATAAGCTTATTATTGGGGCTCACACTTAAGCCGCTAAGCCGGTAATAGTCGTGGCCTTTAGCCATCTCGTTCACGTCAAAAAGAATTTCTTCAGGCGCATCGAGGGTTTCTTTTTTCCGGGAATAAATTGGGTAATCCTTGCCTTTTTCAAAGCGGGTAACATACCAGTAACCATTCAGTTTATAAGGAACAGAAGAATCATCTTCCTTGATCCTTTTCTTCACCTCCTGAAAAAGATCTTCCTGCAACTGTTTTGTATGAGCCGTCATTCGCTCATTATAGTCATTTTCGCGGGTGAGGTAATCAAGTACTTCAGGGTTTTCGCGCTCTCGCAGCCAGAAGTAATCATCTATACGAACATCTCCGTGTTTTTCAAGTTGTACGGGAATCCTTTTAGCCCGCGGAGCCTTAATTTCTTGAGCAACCACTTTCATCTTTCCATTTTAATTTTACCGGCTGCAAAGTTAAGCTTTCTAATAAAGAAAACTTAAAACTGTGTCTATTAGTTCTCTTATTAGACTTTTTAGGTAATTTTGTATTAACAGAAAAAATGAAACTATGTTTGGAGATATGATGGGCATGATGAATAAAATCAAAGAGACCCAAAAAAAAGTTGAAGAAACTAAAGAAAGGCTTAAAACTGTTTTGCTCGATGAACAATCGGCCGACGGACTTTTAAAAGTTACCATTACTGCAAGCCGTGAGATCAAAAACATCGAAATTGCCGATGAACTTCTTGAAGACAAAGAACAGCTGGAAGATTACCTGGTGCTAACCATCAATAAAGCTGTTGCCCGGGCAACCGAAGTAAACGAAGCCGAACTTGCCGCCGTTGCCAAAGAAGGTATGCCCGATATTCCCGGGATGAATGATATGCTGGGCAAATAGATATGAGATATTAGACTTGAGATATTAGACGGGAGACACTAGACTTAAATCTTTATTTTTGAGATAATTCTAAAACTCTACCGTCTCCCGCCTACAGTCTAACGACTAAAAAAAGTTACCCGTCAAAAATGCCATTTTTGACGGGTAACTTTTTTTTACAGCTCTATTTTTTCCAGCATTTTCAGAAACCTTTGATGCATTTCTTGGGAATAATCGTGGTGGGTAACGATCCTTAGCTTCCCCTGCCCCATATTGCTTATCCTAATGTTCTCCTGCTGAAGGGATTTCATAAAAGCTGCTTCATTTGAAGTATTTTTGAGATAAAAGATCACAATATTGGTTTCTACGGGCTCAACTTCGCCAACATAGCTTTGGGAGTTTAAGGTTTTACCAATTTCTGAAGCTCTTTTGTGATCTTCAGCCAGGCGTTCCACCTGATTATCGAGTGCATATATGCCAGCGGCAGCCATAAAACCTACTTGCCGCATGCCACCACCCAGAACCTTTCTCACGCGCATGGCATTTTTCATCACCTTCTTATTTCCTATAAGTACAGTACCCATTGGCGTACCCAAACCTTTAGAAAGACAAACTGAAATAGTATCAAAGATCTTCCCATACTCCTTCGGATCTTCATTTTTAGCGACTAAGGCATTGAAGAGCCTGGCCCCGTCAAGGTGCAGTCCAAGATTATGTTCGTCGCACACCTTTCTTATCTTTTTTATCTCTTCAAAGTCATAACAGGCACCGCCGCCTTTGTTTGTAGTATTTTCAAGGCAAACAAGCGTGGTAAGCGGACTGTGATAAAAGTCGGGCGGATTGATATTCTCCTCTACCTGGGCTGCAGTGATCATCCCGCGGTCACCGTCAACCAGTTTACAGGACACTCCGCTGTTAAAGGATGCTCCGCCGCCTTCGTAGTTGTACACATGAGCCCACTTGTCACAAATCAATTGATCGGCCGGTTGGGTGTGTAATTTAATAGCTGCCTGGTTGGCCATACTTCCGGTAGGAAAGAACAGGGCTTCATCCATCCCAAACATATCAGCCAGTTTTCTCTCGAGTTTGTTCACCGTGGGATCTTCCTTATAAACATCATCTCCTACTTCGGCGTTAATAATAGCCTGCATCATTCCTTTAGTAGGCCTGGTAACGGTATCACTTCTAAGATCTATTTCTTTCATCATAAAATATTAAACGTTTGACCTTCAGAAATGATCCTGAAAAATGACATTTTTGAAGGTGTATAAAACTATAAAATATTGGTAAAATAGTTTCCCGGAACCCTCATTAATTCTATTTTTGTTCAAAATTCAAGTATGCTTACAACAGAGACAATAAAAGATCTCAAAGATCGCCTGGTTGCGTTAAGGAGGTATCTTTGACGTTGATGCCAAAAACATAGAAATATCTAATCTCCAGGAAAAAACCCTGGCTCCCGATTTCTGGAATGATCCCAAAAAAGCAGAACTTCTTGTAAAAGAGCTCAATTGTCAAAAGAAATGGGTAGACGATTACGAAGAGGCTGTCACTCTTGTGGACGATCTCGAAGTGATCTATGAATTCTACAAAGAAGGAGAAGCCACGGCTGAAGATGTTGAAGAAAGGCATGAAAAATCCAAAAGTCTTATTGAAGACCTGGAGTTTAAAAATATGCTTTCTGAAGAGGGAGATAACTTAAGTGCCGTATTGCAGGTAACTGCCGGTGCCGGTGGTACCGAAAGTTGTGACTGGGCCGAAATGTTGATGCGCATGTATTTGCGCTGGGCCGAAGACAGGGGCTACTCTGTACGCGAACTCAACTACCAGGCCGGTGAGATTGCAGGAGTGAAAACGGTGACCATTGAAATAGAAGGAGAATTTGCCTTTGGCTGGCTAAAAGGAGAAAATGGAGTGCACCGCCTGGTGAGAATTTCCCCTTTTGACAGTAATGCGAAAAGGCATACCTCGTTTGCCAGTATTTATGTTTATCCACTGGCCGATGAAACCATTGAGATTGATATCAATCCTTCAGATATTTCATGGGAAACCATGAGATCATCGGGTGCGGGAGGTCAAAATGTGAACAAGGTGGAAACTGCCGTAAGGCTGCGCCACGCACCTTCGGGCATTGTGATAGAGAATTCTGAAACGCGTTCCCAGCTTGATAACAAGACCAAAGCCATGCAGTTACTGAAGAGTCAGCTTTATGAAATTGAACTTCAGAAGCAACAGGCACAGCGCAGGGAAATTGAAGATTCCAAGATGAAAATTGAATGGGGATCACAAATCAGGAATTACGTGATGCACCCCTACAAGCTCGTAAAAGACGTTCGTACCGGTGAAGAAACAGGTAATGTTGATTCGGTGATGGATGGAGATATTGACCAGTTCCTAAAAGCCTTTCTCATGATGATGGGACAGAAGGCGGAATAAGGTTTAAGGTTTAAGGTTTAAAAAATTGTCGGGTACTGAAATAAGTTGACCGTTTTACGGAGTTTAATACAACTCAGTACTATGGCAAAACCACAGGATTTTTCTAAAGAAGCATCTAATCGAGTAAATCGTTACTTTAGTGAGAGCTTTAAACGTAAGAAGGTACGGGAAATTGAGAAGAACATTTCTACCGTTCTGGAAGTGAGTAAGGAATATGAAGTGTCGACTACGGCAGTTTATAAATGGCTGGACAAGTACTCCCGCAACCGCAAACGAGGTGTAAAACAAGTTGTTGAGCTTATGAGCGATACCCGTAAAATACAGGATTTGAAGGCCAAGATCCGCGAACTGGAGCAACTGGTTGGACAAAAGCAGTTCGAGATCGAGTTCAAAAATAAGATGATCGATATTGCTGAAGAGATGTATGACATCGACATCAAAAAAAAACTTGGTTCCAAACCCTTACCTGGTTCTGGCTCAACAGGAAAGAACACCGATGGAAAATGAACCAGATCTATTGTTGGTTAGGAACTACAAAGCAGAACGTGCATCAGCGGCTCAACAGAGAAATCGAAAGAGAGGAAGAGAAAGAGCAGCTAAAAGTAATTCTGCGGCAGGTAAGAGAGGATCATCCGGATATGGGGTGTAAAGCGCTCTACAAGAAAGTAAATCCTGAGACAATGGGCAGAGACAGGTTCTTTGACTTTTATGGTGAATATGGATTTAAAATAGCGCCAAAAAAGTCCTTTAGAAGAACCACAGACAGTACCGGAGTAATACGTTTTCCTAACCTGGTTAAGGATCGGGAGTTGACAGATATAAACCAGGTATGGGTGAGTGATATAACCTACTATGAAATGAACAGTAAGTTCTATTACCTCACCTTCATAATGGACCAATATTCCAGGAGGATAATTGGTTATAGTGCCAGCAAAACTCTTAAAACAGTTGACACCACAGTACCAGCTTTAAAGATGGCTCTGACTCGCATCAAAGGAGATGAAGAGGTAAAACCTATCATACACTCCGATGGTGGAGGACAGTACTACAGCAAAGAGTTTTTAAAACTTACCAAAGGATATTTAAGAAACAGCATGTGTGTCAATGTCTATGAAAATCCTCATGCAGAAAGGATCAACGGAACAATAAAGAACAGTTATTTGAAAGGATATAATCCTACCAATTTAAATGAGCTGAATAGAAAATTAAGTAAAGCTGTATATATGTATAACCATGAGAAACCACACAGCTCAATACATGATTATACTCCCGTAGAATATGAATATAGATTAAACAAAGAATTAGTAACTTTAAATTAAATAACCAACTCTCAAAAACGGTCAACCCTATTCAGGACTCCACAAATAAAAAACCTGCAACCTGCAACCCGCAACTGGAAAAATAAAAAAGACAAAACTCATAACTTAAAGAACAATGCTAAAGATCTACCACAATACCCGATGCAAAAAATCTCGTGAAGGATTACAGGTTCTGGAAGAATCGGGCAAAGATTTTGAAGTGCGCGAATATTTAAAGGATACCCTGAGCGAAAAAGAAATTGCAGATCTACTTCAGAAATTAAATATGGCGCCTATTGAACTGGTGCGTACAGAAGAAAAAATCTGGAAAGAAGATTACCGCGACCGCGATTTAAGCGATAAAGAACTCATTAGAGTGATGGCTGAAAACCCAAAACTCATTCAGCGGCCCATTGTGGAAACAGAACACAAAGCGGTAATAGGAAGACCGGCTTCCAATATTGAAGAGCTGATAGGATAAAACAAGAGGCTTCTAAAAAGGCATTTTTGACACCCCGGGACTTGCGTTCCGGTTTTGTTTTTTAAGCATCTTCCAAAGAAAGGATTCATTTTCAGAAGAAAAAAATAATCACTTTATTACAGTTTTTCAGAATGGCTAAAATGCATTTTTTTATAAATGAGCCGCTACTTTTCTCCCCTCCACAACTCTAAATTTTCACCTAATAATCAGTTGTTTATAATAAAAAAAAAGCTTTTTTCAGTAAAAAATTAAACCATTTTGGTTTTTACCTGTCAAAGAAATAAAACCAAGTATGATTACGAACATCACCCGGCACCGAACCAGTGCCTTAATTTTTTCTTTCTTTTTATTACTTTCTCTATCAGCCTTTGCACAGGCACCCCAGTATGAAGTTTCGGGAAAAGTGACCGATGAACAGGGTACTCCGCTGGAGTATGCAACTATTTCCTTTCAAAGTACCGGCGACCCATCAAACGTTACGGGAGGCATTACAGATGCGCAGGGAAATTTCAATATTGACGTACGCCAGGGAACCTATAATATTACTATAGAATTCATTTCTTTTGAACCTAAAACCTTTAAAAATCGCCAGGTAAACAAAGACCTTAATATGGGTGCTGTAAAGCTTGGAATGGCAGCCGGGGAACTGGAAGAGGTCGTGGTAACTGCTGAAACCACACAGGTAGAAGTACGGCTCGATAAAAAGATATATAATATAGGTAAAGACCTTACCACTGCAGGCGGTACAGTAGCCGATGCCCTTAACAACGTGCCATCGGTTTCGGTAGATATTGAAGGCGGAATAAGCCTTAGAGGAAACGAGAATGTACGTATCCTTATTAATGGCAAACCTTCGGCCATGGCAGGATTTGGAAATACTGATGTGCTGTCACAACTTCCGGCAGATGCTATTGAGCGCGTGGAGGTGATCACCTCTCCTTCAGCAAGATATGACGCCGAAGGTACTGCAGGGATCCTGAATATTATTCTGAAAAAAGAAAAGACGCTTGGTCTTAACGGGTCAGTTTCTGCAAGAGTTGGAGACCCCGATCAGGTGGGACTTTCAGCCAATGTAAACCTTAGAAAAGATAAATTCAATATTTTCAACACCACCGGATTCAGATATTTTGATGCCCCCGGAAAAGCATTTTCAGACACTCGCTATTTGGAGTACACAAATGAAGACGGGGAGCTTATAGATCCTACTTCTGAAAGGCTTGTTGAAGACCGAAGAATGGATCGTCTTAACCGTAATTTCTACACCAGCCTTGGGATGGAATATTACATCACCGATATGTCATCGATTACAGCAACCGGATTCTACAGGTATGGCGAAGATGAAGACATTACCACCAACCGCAGCAGCGAGTACACCGAAGATGGTATATTAAAGACACTGCGAACAGAAAACCAGATTGAAGACGACAACAGTTACCAGTTTGCCCTGAATTACATCAACAAATTTAATGACAGCGGGCACCAGTTAACTGCCGACATCCAATACGAACGGGATGAGGAAACGCAAACGGGAGACATTAACGAAAGTATTGTTTCAAATACCACTAAGCTTGATCCTTTTTACCCGCTGGAACAAACTTTTACTGAAGAAACACAGAATGAATTCCTCCTGCAGGCCGATTATGTGAGGCCAATTGGAGAGAATGCTCAATTTGAGGCAGGATACCGCGGAAGTTTTGAAGAAGAAGTTACCGATTACCAACTCCTGCTTGAAAATAGGGAGAACGGAATTTTACAATTGAGTCCGCTTACCAACGTATTCACTTATACCGAAAATGTAAACTCACTTTATTCACAATACGGAAATAAGTTTGGAGATTTCTCTTTCCTTTTGGGATTACGCCTTGAAAACACTCAGCTGAAAGGGAAAATAGATTCCGATCTTACCGAGGAAGAATTAAGAGAAGAATTTAAGATACCTATTGATACAGATTTTGACAACAATTACCTAGGCCTATTCCCTACTGTGAACCTTATTTATGAACTAAACGAGCAGGAAAATATCACGCTTGGATACAACAGGAGGATAAACAGGCCCCGTGGCTGGTTTATTAATCCTTTCCCTTCAAGAGCCAGTAGAACAAACATCTTTCAGGGAAATCCAAATCTTGAACCGGCTTATTCAGATGCGTTCGACCTTGGTTACCTTAAAAGGTGGGACAAGCTCACCCTTACCTCTTCGGTTTATTACCAATATGAAACCGATTCATTTGAAAGGGTAGAACAAATTTCTACAGCCACAGATAGCACGCAGGTTATTAGAACTATTCCTATCAACTTAGCTACCACTGCACGATTTGGTGCCGAAGCCGGAGTGTTATACAACCCCACAAGATGGCTGCGACTGAACGGTAGCGTAAACTTCTTCCAGTTTGATACCGACGGAGATTATAATGGGGTTGACTACAGCGCTAAAAACACCAGCTGGTATGGAAGGTTTAGCTCTAAAGTATCACTCCCCGCGAAGATAGACTGGCAAACCAATGCTTTTTACAGAGGTGCTTCGGAAGGAGCCCAAACAGAAACCGACGGTTTATTTATGGTAGATATGGCTTTGAGCAAAGAATTGTTCAACGAAAAAGCCTCGCTTACTCTTAACATTCAGGATCTACTGAATTCCCGAAAAAGAGATGCGTTTACCGTAACTGAAAGATTTGAGAGAGAAAGTGAGTTTCAATGGAGGCAACGCAGCATCACTCTTTCGTTCACTTACAGGTTCAACCAACAGCGCCGCGACCAGGAAAGACAGAACAGAGAAGCTGGTGACATGAATGGCGGTATGGGTGATGAAGGAGGAGACTTCTAGAGTAACCAAATATTATTATAAAACAGAAAAGCCGTCAAATTTGACGGCTTTTCTGTTTTCTGTAATGGCTCTAAAAATAGCCACAAAAAAAAGGACTTGAAGTCCTTTTTAAGCTTTTTCTCTCTCCAGGCGTTTCTTCTCTTTCTTTTCGTCGAGCATTTCTTTAACTGCGCCTCCTATCCAATAAGGGATAATAGCGGTTAAGAATAGCATTACCCAAAACCCGATGAGTAGTATAATAAGGAAAGCCAGAAAGCCTAAATATTGATCAAATTCAAACATGCGTTGTATTTTATTGAATCTTTGCCAAAGATAGAAACTCTAAGAAGTTATCGCAAAAGTTTTTATTTTATTTTTTACGTTGGTTTCAGGTTTAAAAAAGCAACCGATTTTTTTGCTCTTTCCACCCTAATTTTGTCTCGTTTTAAGTGCTTATAATTTATCGAAGATGTAAATTTGTAGTAAACCAATTAAATCATGGAATACAGAATAGAAAAGGATACCATGGGGGAAGTAAAAGTCCCTTCAGATAAACTTTGGGGAGCACAAACCGAACGCTCCAGAAACAACTTTAAAATCGGCCCTCCGGGTTCTATGCCAATGGAGATCATTTACGGTTTTGCATATCTTAAAAAGGCTGCAGCCTTCACCAACTGTGAACTTGGAGTTCTTTCAGTAGACAAAAGAGATTACATCTCAAAAGTTTGTGAAGAGATCCTAGAAGGGAAACACGATGACCAGTTTCCCCTGGTGATTTGGCAAACAGGCAGCGGCACGCAAAGCAACATGAACCTCAACGAGGTAATTGCCAATCGTGCTCAGCAAATTGCCGGAAGAACTGTTGGAGAAGGTGAAAAAGTGCTTTCTCCCAATGACGATGTGAACAAATCTCAATCTTCAAATGACACTTTCCCTACAGGAATGCATATCGCAGTGTACAAGAAGATCGTAGAAGTAACCATTCCCGGAGTAAAGAAACTCCGCAACACCCTTAAAAAGAAGTCGGAAGAATTCAAGGATGTGGTAAAGATTGGCCGCACCCACTTTATGGATGCCACTCCCCTTACTTTAGGGCAGGAATTCAGCGGGTATGTTTCTCAACTTGACCACGGCCTTAACGCCCTTCAGAACACCCTTCCCCACCTTTCTGAACTCGCCCTGGGCGGAACAGCAGTAGGAACAGGATTGAATACCCCAAAAGGCTATTCAAAGCGCGTAGCTGAGTTTATCGCAAAATTTACTGAGCTTCCTTTTACCTCTGCTCCCAATAAGTTTGAAGCCTTAGCAGCTCACGACGCTTTTGTAGAAACAAGTGGTGCATTAAAAACACTGGCAGTATCTCTTAATAAAATTGCCAATGATGTAAGAATGCTGGCCTCTGGCCCAAGAAGTGGAATTGGTGAGATCCTTATTCCTGCCAATGAACCCGGATCTTCTATTATGCCCGGTAAAGTAAACCCAACCCAGGTAGAAGCCCTAACCATGGTTTGTGCACAGGTGATTGGAAATGACGTTACCATTAACGTGGGAGGTATGCAGGGACAGTTTGAACTGAATGTATTTAAACCGGTGATGGCAGCTAATATTCTTCAAAGTGCACAGTTGCTAGGTGATGCCTGCGCTTCTTTTGACGAACATTGTGCGACCGGTATTGAACCAAACAAGCCAAGGATACAGGAGCTACTCAATAACTCTTTGATGCTGGTTACCGCCCTTAACACTAAGATTGGATATTACAAGGCAGCCGAAATTGCCAATACCGCACATAAAAACGGTACTACCTTAAAAGAGGAAGCCGTTAACCTTGGGTATGTCACTGCCGAAGAATTTGATGAATGGGTAAGACCTCAGGATATGGTTGGCAGTTTAAAATAATCACCTAACTCCTTAAAAAATAAGGTCTTCAAAAATGGCATTTTTGAAGACCTTATTTTTTTTCATCCAATCTCACTGGCTGCTTCATCAACTTCAAAATAAAAGTGATAATTTCACCGCCTATTCCAAACAAATAATGACAAGAAAAGTTGAGTTGGACTGCGGCGTGATCTGGGTCCACGACAGGATACTGATCAATGAAATGAACGAAGGTGCTTTACTTGATGTAGCAACGAACAGAAAAATCCTGCAAATTGGCAGCGAGAGCTTTGGCCACGATTACTTCGGATATATTTCCCATAGAATACACTCTTACGCAGTGAATCCTATGGTGTACCGCGAGTCTGCCGAACACCCACGCCTAAAAGCAATCGCCGTGGTTTCCGAAAATGCGTTAACCCGCCAAACCGCCCGTGTAGAACGGCAGTTTTACACCAATAAAAATTCCTTTGAGATCTTTAGCTCCCTTGAGGAAGCTAAAGCCTGGATGATGGAGCAAATAAATGCTTATTCAAAGGTAAAATCGCTTAAAGGGTAATTCTGAAGGAATTTTTTTGCCTTCTGAATAAAAGGTGCCATAACAACATCCTCTTTTACCAAAGGAACTTCTTTCCTGAATTCTTCAATTAATTTCTGAAGAACAGGAGAAGTCTTATAAGCACCCCTGTACGACAATGCCTGTGACGCATTGTAGAGTTCTATAGCCAAAATGCTATTTACATTTTCTACAACTTTTACTGCTTTTGTGGCGGCATTAGCCCCCATGCTCACATGATCTTCCTGCCCGTTTGAAGATACAATAGAATCTATACTCGCAGGAGTGCAAAGTTGCTTGTTCTGACTCACAATACTGGCTGCGGTGTACTGCGGAATCATGAATCCGCTGTTAAGTCCCGGTGCATCAACCAAAAATGCAGGTCCGCGCAAACCAGATACCAGCTGATAGATCCTTCTTTCGGAAATACTACCCAGCTCGGCCATAGCAATAGCCAGGTAATCTAAGGACAAAGCTAACGGTTGCCCGTGAAAATTCCCTCCCGAAATGATCTTATTGGCATCTGCAAAAATGTTAGGATTATCGGTAACCGAATTTATTTCGGTCTTAAAACATTTGTACACAAAATCGAGCGTATCCTTGCTGGCACCATGCACCTGCGGTATACACCTGAAGGAGTAAGGATCCTGTACGTTTTGCTTTACCTGTTTGGCTATTTCACTTCCTGCAAGGATCTTCCTGATTCTCTCGGCTGTTTTCACCTGCCCGCGATGTGGCCGTACCAGATGTACCAGCTCATCAAAAGGAGAAGTGTTACAATCAAAAGCATCTACAGATAAGGCTCCAATGACATCGGCCCAAATAGAAAGCCGGTTAGACTGAAGTAACGCATATACACCATGGGCGCTCATAAACTGGGTTCCGTTAAGCAGGGCAAGACCTTCTTTAGACTGCAAAGTGATAGGCTTCCACCCAAATTTCTTCAGCATTTCTTCCGAAGGAATAATTTCGCCATTAAGATAAACCTCTCCTTTCCCAATCAACGGAAGTGACAAGTGAGCAAGGGGTGCAAGATCTCCTGAAGCTCCCAAAGATCCCTGAGAATAAATCACCGGCAGCACATCTTCATTGAAGAAATCTATAAGCCTGTTCACAGTTTCGAGTGAAACCCCGGAATGCCCGTAGCTCAAGGATTGTATTTTTAACAGTAACATCAACCTGATGATAGGTTTTGATACTTTTTCACCTGTTCCGCAGGCGTGTGACATTACCAGGTTTTCCTGTAGTTTGGTAAGATTTTCTGTTGAGATCTTCACATTGCACAAAGAGCCAAAACCGGTATTGATCCCGTAAATGGGGCTCTTGTTCTCCTTCATTTTTTGGTCGAGATACCTTCTCGCCTTCTCAATCTGGTAAACAGCCTCTTCACTAAGGGCAAGGCTTTTATTATTCTGAATAATCTCCCTTATTTCTTCAATGTCGAGGACAGAAGAACTTATATAATGACAATCTCTCATTAGGAAATGTTGGTTTTTTCGGTTTCAAAAAGGTCAAAAATCGCGGCTCCTGTGTTCTTTGCAATATCTCCTGCAACCACTCCTTCATAACTGAATCTTTCGGCTGCAATATCTCCGGCTTTACCATGCAGGTATACTCCAAGGATGGTGGCGCGAAGGGATTCGTATCCCTGGCCCACAAGTGCAGCTAGCACACCGGTCAACACATCTCCGCTGCCGGCTGTGGCCATCCCGGGGTTCCCGGTGGTGTTAATAAAAAGATCGTTTGGAGTTACTGTAAAGGTATAGGTGCCTTTAATAAGCAGCACTACTTTATATTTTTTAGTGAAAGCCCTCGCCTTCTCCAGTTTTTCAAAATCATCTTTCCATGAACCAATCAGCCTTTCCAGTTCTTTGGGATGGGGTGTTAGGATACTGCCTTCGGGTAAAAGCTCGAGTAAATTGCCATTTTTGGAAAGCATATTAAGTCCGTCGGCATCTATGACCATCGGCTTTTCATATTTCTTCAGCAGTTGTTCAAAAGCTTCAATAGTTTCTTCTTTAGTGCCCACTCCTATTCCGAAGGCTATCACATCGGGATCAAGATCAAAGTCTATATTGGTAAGGATCTCTTTATGCGGATCGGTAATCACCATAGCTTCGGGAAGTGCGGTTTGCAGGATATCATATCCACATTTTGGAGCATATATCGTCACCAAACCAGCACCTGCGCGCAGAGCAGCAGTAGCGCTAAGGCAAACACTGCCAATTTTACCATAGCTCCCTCCAATGATCAGGGCGTGGCCATAAGTTCCTTTATGGGTGAATCTTTGGCGTGGGGTGTAAAGGGCCCTTGCTTCGGCTTTGCCAATCAATTCGGCTGCTGCGGGGGCATCTTTGAGAAATTCGGGATCGAGTCCAATGTCAAGGATTTGCAGGTCGCCAACAAAAGGCGCAGTACCGGGCAGGTAAAATGCCATTTTTGGCACCTGGAAACTGATTGTATAGCTCGCTTTAATAATAGATTCCATATCTGCTACCGCAGCATCGGCCATAAGGCCCGAAGGCATATCTACAGCCAGCACAAAAGCTCCCGAAGCATTGATGTGCTGTACCAAACCAGCGACCCAGCTAGGCAGCGGCCGGTTTAAGCCTACTCCAAAGATGGCATCAACTACAAAATCGCCGTATTTTATTTCGGGAAGGTCATCTTCGGCTTTAAGAAGTACAGGCCAGTTTTTTGAGAGGTTTTTTACCCGATCGTAATTCACCAGAAAATCCGGCGAGCGTTGATCACTGTAGTTTACTATATATATGGTGACATCATAGCCCGCTTCTATCAACTGCCGCCCCACTACAAGCCCATCTCCACCATTGTTCCCAATTCCGCAGAAAATTTTAACAGGAATTGGCGCGCCCTGCAGGCGTTTATGAATTTCATCAAAAACCAGCGTGGCAGCTCTCTCCATTAATTCGGTGGAAGAAATCCCCTGCTTTTCAATAGTCAGTTTATCGGCCTGCTTTATTTGTTTGGCGCTAAGGATCTTCATGAATTGCTATTTTTGAAAAGTTACACAAATATAAAATTTCCTTCGGCCCCAGCCTTTGCCTTCTCTATTTCTATTGAAAATTTCTGCATTAACCGCCCAATCCTTATTGAATTTAATAAATTTGCGGAAAATATTTTTTAAATGAAGAATACAGCACTTACTTCTACTCATATAGATCTTGGAGCCAAAATGGTTCCCTTTGCGGGCTACAACATGCCTGTTTCCTATGAAGGTGTAAATATTGAACACGAGACCGTGAGAAAAGCGGTAGGTGTATTTGACGTTTCGCACATGGGCGAATTCCTTATCACGGGAGAGAATGCCCTGGCTTTGATCCAGAAAATAGGTTCTAACGACGCTGCAAAACTTACCGATGGCAAAGCCCAGTACAGCTGCATGCCCAATGCCGATGGCGGAATTGTAGACGATCTTATTATCTATCGCTTTAACGAAGAGAAATACCTTCTTGTAGTTAACGCTTCCAATATTGAAAAAGACTGGAACTGGATTTCCCAGCACAACACGATGGACGCTACCATGCGCGACCTTTCAGACGAATATTCGCTGCTTGCCATACAGGGGCCAAAAGCCGCTGAAGCCATGCAGTCTCTTACCGATGTAGATCTTTCAGCAATAAAATTCTATACTTTTCAGGTGGCACCTTTTGCAGGAGCCGAAAACGTGATCATTTCGGCCACCGGGTATACCGGCAGCGGCGGTTTTGAGATCTATGTTAAAAATGATGATGCACAGCGCGTGTGGGACCGTGTTTTTGAAGCAGGTGCAGACTATGGCATCAAACCAATTGGTCTTGCAGCAAGAGATACCCTGCGCCTGGAGATGGGCTTCTGTCTCTACGGAAATGATATTGATGACACCACCTCTCCAATCGAAGCAGGTCTTGGTTGGATCACTAAGTTCACCAAAGACTTCGTTAACTCTGAAGCTCTTAAGGAACAGAAAGAAAATGGGCCAAAGCGCAAGCTTGTAGGTTTTGAAATTGATGAGCGCGGAATTCCGCGTCAGGGTTACGAGATTGTAGATGATAGTGGCAAGGTTATTGGCAAGGTAACTTCAGGAACCATGTCTCCATCGCTCGAAAAGGGAATTGGAATGGGATATGTTCCAACAGAGTATGCCAAACCGGGAAGTAAAATTAATATTCAGATTCGCAAAAAAGCTCTTCCTGCCACAGTGGTAAAAATGCCATTTTATAAAGGATAGTTTTTGAAGAGGATTTTGATTTTAGGGGGAAGCGGCTTTATAGGGAATGCCCTGTATAAAGAGCTTTACCCCTATTTTGATACGCACGCCACCTACCATACCGACAATGCTTTTTTCGAAAAGAACCAGAAGTTCCACCAGTTTGACCTGGAGCGGGAAAGCATTAGCATTTTGCTGGAGAACCTGCAACCCAATATCATTGTGTCGGCCCTGCGCGGTAATTTTTTGGCCCAGGTACACACCCACTTTGAGATTATAGATTACCTGTTGAAAAACAAGAATTCAAAGCTCATTTTTCTGTCTTCGGCCAATGTCTTTGACGCCTTTACCAACTATCCGTCATACGAATATGACAAAACGCTCTCTCAAAGCGTCTACGGAAGGTTTAAAATAAAAATCGAAAATGCGCTCTTGCGATTGCCAAACAACAAGTATGTCATCGCCCGGTTGCCCATGGTTTTTGGAGCCAATTCGCCGCGTGTTACCGAGATAAAAAGGCAGCTGCAGGAACAGGAAGCCATTGAAGTTTTTTCGAATGTGGTGGTAAATGCTACCTATGAAGCAAAAATGACCCAGCAACTGCATTACATCATTAACAGGAACAAGCAGGGAGTATTTCACCTGGGCAGCAACGACCTTATTCACCACAATGACCTGGTAGCAGAGATTTGTGAAACCCTGGGAGAAAAAAAACCCCTGTTAAAAAATGTCTACGATTCAAATTTCGATCGTTTTCTTGCCGTAATTCCCAAAGACAATCTGCTTCCAAAGAACCTGCAGATCTCTATACAGGAAGTGGTGGCAAGCACCCTGGTTTCCTAGTTGTTAATATTCTACTAATTCATCTTTCTGCACTACGAGGTTGCTTAACTTTAAGAAAATAAAACTTCGGAGATATGCAGATTTTAGATGAAAAAGAGATCAAATCAAAGCTTGAAGAACTTGAAGGCTGGGAATATAAAGATGATGCCATTCACACCTCTTTTCAGTTCGAGAACTTTAAAGAAGCATTTTCGGTAATGGTGAGAATAGCCTTTGAAGCCGAAGCCCAGCAACATCACCCGCAGTGGACAAACGTCTACAACGAACTCGAAATTTCCCTCTCTACACATGATGCCGGCGGGGTTACCCACAAAGATTTTAAACTCGCCCGAAGCATAGAAGATATTGTAGATGCAGGCGAATAATCTTTTTTAGGAGCTTGATGTTTTTTCCTATTTTTACCCCTCAATTAATAGATAAAATGGGAAGAGCATTTGAATTCCGTAAAGCGCGTAAAATGAAGCGATGGTCTGCTATGGCCAAGGCTTTCACCCGCATTGGGAAAGACATAGTAATGGCTGTTAAAGAAGGCGGCCCCGATCCCGACACTAATTCGAGGTTACGGGCTGTGATCCAGAATGCCAAGAGTGTCAACATGCCCAAAGACAATATTGAGCGGGCTATAAAAAGAGCTTCAGATAAAAGCCAGGGTGACTATAAGATCGTACTTTTTGAAGGTTATGCGCCACACGGTATTGCCGTGCTGGTAGAAACTGCTACAGACAATAATAACCGTACAGTTGCCAATGTGCGTTCGTATTTCAACAAATGCGACGGCAACCTGGGAACTTCGGGCTCGGTAGAATTTATGTTTGACCACACCTGTAACTTCCGCATCGCCAAAGACAACCTTGATGCTGAAGAACTGGAACTGGAATTGATAGATTTTGGTGCCGAAGAAGTTTTTGAAGATGAAGACGGGATCATCATCTATGCACCTTTTGAGGCGTTTGGAGCCCTACAAAAGGAACTGGAAGGCAGGGATATTGAGATCATCTCCTCCGGGTTTGAATATATTCCGCAGGTAACAAAAACACTTTCTCCTGAAGAAGCCGCCGAAGTAGAAAAGCTTCTCGAAAAACTGGAAGAAGATGATGATGTACAGCATGTGTACCACACTATGGAAGAAACAACTGAAGAAGAGGCTTAAATAAGCTACTCCCGCAGTTAACAAATATCACTCTGAATTGATTTCAGGATCCTTTAAATTTATATAACTCCTGAATATTTCAGGAAGACAGAAACGAGGCTGTCTTAAAAGTTGTCAAAAATGTCATTCTGAAGCTACTTTTTCAGGATCTTACAAACTGATTTTCAGGAGTAAAAAGATTCAGAAGTAATTCAGAAAGATAGGATTAGAGCTTTTAAGAAAGCCTCTTTAGTTTCAAAAATCTATGAAGACTGATGCTCACCGGCAGGCCATAAAAGCCTCTTACTACAGCATTGCCGGCAATGCCGCACTTGCCGTAATTAAAGGGGTTACAGGTGTTTTTGGGAATTCTTACGCCCTAATTGCCGATGCTATAGAATCTACAACCGATGTATTTTCGAGCCTTCTGGTGCTCTTTGGATTAAAATATTCAGCCCGGCCCGCCGATGATAACCACCCCTACGGTCATGGCCGTGTGGAACCGCTTATCACCTTTGCCGTGGTAGGATTTTTAGTAGTTTCGGCGACAATAATTGTGATGGAGAGTATTGAGAATATACAGACTCCGCATAAAATCCCCAAACCCTACACGCTGGTAGTGTTAACGGCAATTATTCTTACCAAAGAGATCTTTTACAGGTTTATCAATAAAAAAGGGGAAGAAACCAACAGCAGCTCTCTCAAGGCTGATGCCTGGCACCATCGCAGCGACGCCATTACGTCTCTCATGGCTTTTATAGGGATTGCCATTGCCCTTTTTATGGGAAAAGGATACGAAACAGCCGATGACTGGGCGGCGCTTTTTGCCTCGGGATTTATTCTTTACAATGCCTATCTCATTCTAAGACCTGCTCTTGGTGAAATTATGGATGAGCACCTTTATGATGATTTGGTAGAAGAAATTCGGGTGATCTCCATGAAAGAAAAAGGGGTGCTTAATACCGAAAAATGCTTTATTCGTAAAACCGGAATGACCTACCATGTAGATCTGCATGTTATTGTAAACGGCGAACTTTCTGTCAACGAAGGCCACGAAATAGCCCATAATTTAAAGGACAGGCTCATACAAGAAAAACCCGAATTAGCCGACATTCTTATTCACATAGAACCTCACAACCCGGAGCATGCTTAAAAATGCCATTTTTGGCAGGTATTTTCTTCCGGTTGTCGGTATGCATTCCTAAAAAAAACTTAATCCCCTGCGCTCCTCCCACGGGTAGATGTCAATTCCCTATCTTTATGGGATAATCAGGAAATTTAAATTTAATGGATACAAGATTAGCGGTATTAATAGACGGCGACAATATACCTTCGGCTTATGTCAAGGAAATGATGGAAGAGATCGCCAAATACGGCAACCCCACAATAAAACGGATCTACGGTGACTGGACCAAGCCCCACCTTGCAAAATGGAAGAATGTACTGCTTGAGAATGCCGTGACGCCCATACAGCAATACGGATACACGCAGGGCAAAAATGCGACCGATTCTGCCATGATCATTGATGCCATGGATATTTTGTATTCGGAAAAAGTTGACGGGTTTTGCCTGGTTTCCAGTGACAGTGATTTCACCCGACTCGCAACCCGCCTTAGAGAAGCCGGAATGAACGTGATTGGAATTGGAGAAAAAAAGACCCCCGATCCTTTTATAGTT
Organism: Salinimicrobium sp. TIG7-5_MAKvit; assembly: GCF_049569215.1. Classification (GTDB taxonomy): domain Bacteria; phylum Bacteroidota; class Bacteroidia; order Flavobacteriales; family Flavobacteriaceae; genus Salinimicrobium; species Salinimicrobium profundisediminis. The sequence goes on from NZ_CP145903.1 coordinate 423,148, forward strand.
GCCTGCGACCGATTTATCTATATCGAAATCCTGAAAAACCAGACGAAGGAATCCAGCAAGGAAAAAGAGACCAAAAAGAGTGATTATGACAAGATCACCAATAAAGTCATCAAATTAATCGCCTCCACGATCTCTGATGTTGCCGATGATGACGGCTGGGCTTTCCTTGGAGATGTGGGAAGCCTGCTACAAAAGAAGCAACCTAATTTTGACTCCCGTAACTACGGTTTCCAAAAGCTAACCCCCATGATCAACTCCATAGATAAATTTGAAATTGAATCAAGGGAAAATCAGGGCCGCGGAAAATACAAACTTATCTATGTGAGGAATAAAGAGTAAGACATTGAATATTGAACATTGTTTATTGTTTATTGTTTATTGTTTATTGTTAATTAGTTATTGTACATGAGAACCATCAAAAGAACATATAAAGCTGAGTACCGGCCAATTGCCGATCTCATCACCTATTCCCCAATGCCCACGAGGTCTCTGCGGATGATTGATCCTTTTCTCTTTCTCAATCATCACGGGCCGCAGCGGTATTCCCCGGGAAACAATGGACTGCCTTTTGGGCCGCACCCGCACAGGGGAATGGAAACAGTAACTTTTATTCTTGATGGCGACATTGCCCATAAAGATTCTGGCGGCAACAACAGTGTGATTGAAAGTGGCGGCGTACAGTGGATGACCGCCGGAAAAGGTCTTATTCACGCCGAAGTTTCTTCAGAAAAATTTAAAAAAGAAGGTGGGCCATTAGAGATCCTGCAGCTGTGGGTAAATTTACCGGCGAGGTTAAAAATGACCACACCTACTTACAAGGGGCTTCAAAAAGAGCAAATTCCGCTGACCTTTTCTGAAGATGGAAAAGTTAAAGCCCAGGTAGTGTCAGGAAAACTTAATGAAACTGAGGGTCCTTTTGAGACCCCCACAGAGATACACCTTAGCACCCTTTTCTTTGAGACCCACGGAGTTTTCACTACACAGGTCCCTCAAAGCCATAACATTCTTTGTTATGTCATAAAAGGCGAAATAAAGATCAATGGAGAAATCATCCAGTCCCTTCATCTCGTAGAATTCAATAATGACGATGAAAACCTGCGCATAGAAGCTTTGGCAGAAAGTACTGTCTTATTTGGTCACGCCGAACCCTTTAACGAACCTGTAGTAGCCCAGGGCCCTTTCGTGATGAACACGCTCGAAGAAATTGATCAGGCGTACACAGATTATCAACAGGGGAAGTTTGAGTAAGGTTTAAGGTTTAAAAGAAAAAATCCTGCTGTACAGCAGGATTTTTTCTTTTAAATTTTTCTGATCACTGAATACCGATCACTGAACACTATTTTTTCTTCTTCTTAATATAATCTGCAGTCAACCTGCTTCGGTTTCCTTTTTTATAGTACTTGGTAAACCTCCAGTACGAAACTGCTCCTAAAATGGCTACCACTACTACAGAATAGTAAACAAAAGTTGGGGTAATTACCTTATCTCCGCTGGCATAAGAATGCAGCCCTGAGAGGTAGAAGTTCACCCCAAAGTAGGTCATCATAATACTTGCAAAAGATACAACTGCCATAAAGTTAAATAACCAGCGGCTTCTCATTCCCGGCACCAGGCGCATGTGAATCACAAAAGCATAGACCATGATACTCACCAGTGCCCAGGTCTCTTTTGGGTCCCAGCCCCAGTAACGTCCCCAGCTCTCATTGGCCCACTGCCCTCCAAGGAAGTTCCCGATGGTTAGCATCACCAAACCAATGGTAAGCGCCATTTCGGTAATGATCGTTATTTCTTTGATGGTTAGGTCCATCTTCTTTTTGTTATTCTTTGTGGTAAAGATCATGAGGATCAAAGCTACCGCACCCAGGATCATTCCCAGGGTAAACGGACCATAACTACCCACAATTACCGAAACGTGGATCATTAACCAGTAAGAATCAAGTACCGGCTGCAGATTGGCAATAGAGGGATCCATCCAGTTCCAGTGTGCAATCATTAAGATCATAGAGGTCACAAAAGCCGTAGATGCAATGGTAAGGTCACTTTTTCTTCCAAAGAGCAACCCAAAAAGCATGGTAGCCCAGGCCACATAGATCATCGACTCGTAGGCATCACTCCATGGCGCATGTCCCGAAATATACCAGCGCGCAATAAGTCCCAGTGTATGGAGCACAAAAAAGATAATAATAGCCGCAATACTTAGTCTAATCAAGATTCGTATCATTTTGCTGTCCCTAAAGATCTTGGCAATTACAAAAATCAACATCAGGACACCCGCTATCATATACATTGCAAAGAGGTTCCTGAAAACATCGTACTTGTTGTACAAAATTTCTGTTTCCAGTTTCTCTTCGGAAGGCATTACTTCTCCTCCAAACTTTTTCTGAAAGCCTTTGATACTGTTCAGCAATTCGTTGGCTTGTGAATAATCGCCGGTCTTTTTCGCAGTTTGCAATGCGCTGAAATACATTGGAAGGATTTGCCGTGTATAAACTGAATCCATTCCTTTAAATCCTGCTTCGGCAGCTTCGGGAAACGATACCCATTTATCGTTTTCATGCCCCGGGATTGGGAAAATCCTTAGAATTTCTCCCTGCAGGGCATTGTAGAGCAAGTTTACCCTTCTGTCGGTTTCGATAAAGTCTTTTTCAAATTGATCGGGCACCGCGGCCATGTAGGCACGCTCCAGGTAAGGCGAAAGTTTATAGTTTCCTTCCCTGTCAAAAAAGCTGGTTAACGCGATAAATTTCTGGTCTTCGGGAACACCTACAATATGCCTGATGCTGTCATTTTCCTTTTTAACGTTTATCACCGGCACATTATACCACATGGTAGGATTTTCGGTAAGGGAGATCATCACCTGGTCAGCCGTTAATCCTTCATAATCATCACTTTTACTTAATTTCCTAAGTAATTCCGAAGAATAGGTGTTTACAGGCTTCATCCTTCCGCCGGCATCCTGTACTACAAGTCGGCCGAACTCTGCTGCATGCTCTTCAGAAACCACATTGGCCTTAATGATCGAGTCTATCCTTGCTTTGGGAATAGTGAGCGGATTTTCATGCGCATGTTCTTCTTCCTGCGCAAAACCTGCTGTTGTAGAGAACAGCACCAGTAAAATACCGGTAATACTGGCTTTTTTCTTCTTCACTTTTTCCAGCATTTGCTTAAGTTCCCCAAAACGGGATCCTTTTGCAAACAGGATCCACATCAATCCAATATATAATAGCGTGTACCCGATATAGGTAATCCAGGTGCCCCAAAAATCGTGGTTTACAGAGAGTACCGTCCCTTTTTCATCGGGATCAAAAGAGGCCTGGAAGAACCTGTAGCCTTCGTAATCGAGCACGTGGTTCATAAAAATCTCGTAATCAAAAGTTGTCTCCTCATCAATAACCGTCACCTTACTTTTAAAAGAGGAATAGCTTTTCTCTGTACCGGGATATCTTTCAGCAATAAAATCGTTGAGTTTAATAGAGAATGGCAACTCGTATTCTTTAGAGCCGTACCTCACGTAAAATTCGAGGCCGCCAAGATTGAGTTTTATAGGATCGGTAACCATACCTTTCCCGCCCAGAAGTTTTACAGTTTGTGATTCGCCTGCAGTGCTCACCCTTACTACAGCAGCATCCTGCTGGCCTTCAGTCTTTTCTTCGGTAGGAATAACATCGTATTTTCCACGTACCACAGGATCGGGCAAAACAAATTGCATACCCGCCATATTGTAGAGAGAACGCAATAGCAAGGTTTGAACAGAATCGGCTTCTACCTGCCCCTGCATTTGATCGGCCATTCGCATATAAGTACCTTCAAAAGGAGAAGAAATACTGTATTCCCCATTTTCAACAGTGATGTTTATGGCACCATCTGTGGGTTTATTCAAGGCGAACAGCACATTGTGAATACTGCTCACTTCCCCTTCTTTGATGTAGTGGTCATGCCTTTCGCCACCACCTGCTTCTACGATCTTGAGATAGTTTTCTCCTTCAGGATCTTCTACCAGGCCTTCTTCGGCACCATGAATGTAATCAAGGATCTCCAGTTTTACCGGCTGTCCGTTATAATCTGTATTAAAAGTGAATTCATTTGAAGCTCCGGGAGCCAAAAGCACCTCATTTTCCACTACTCTTCGGCGTGGTTCTCCATCTATTTCGCCATCAATAAAGGTGGTCAAAAATGTCTTTTCTGAGAGGAAAGTATTTTCGGTCGCACCTTCTCTAATCGGCATCATGCCTTCATAACTTATATACCGGGTCACAAAAGCGCCTACCAGAATAAAGATAAAGGAAAGGTGAAGCAGTAGAGATGACCATTTTTCTTTTTTGTGAAGCCGGTACCTGAAAATATTTCCTGTAAAATTGACCACGAACAAGGCCATGATCACTTCAAACCACAGGGCATTATAGATCCAGACTTTAGCGGTTTCTGTACTGTACCAGTTTTCAATAAAGGTTCCCATTCCCAGCGCTACGGCAAATACGATAAAAAGGAAAGCCATAAGGCGGGTGGAGAAGATGATGGAAGCTATTTTTTTCTGCATCGAGGGCTTGCTTTAATAAATGCCGCAAAAGTAAGCAATTTATAGGGATTAAAAGTTGCTTAAATTCCATATTTATGCGGCTACAGGAGCAGCCACGGGAGTAAAAGAAATTTGTATTTTAGCCATATGATTGAGATTGTACTTTTAGGATCGGGCAATGTTGCCACACACCTTTTCAAAGCTTTTTCGGCTTCGGAAGGAATTCGTGTAAAACAGGTCTATAATCATTCTGAAAAAACTTTGGATTTCTTCCGAAGTAAATGTGATGTAACTACTGAAATTTCTGAGCTGGCACCGGCAGATATATATATAATGGCACTGAAGGATGACGTGGTTCCTGAAATTTCAGAAAAACTGAAGGACCTGAATGCGCTTATAGCCCATACCTCGGGTTCGGTAGCCCTAGATGCCCTTAGAGCCTGCTCCCGTAGAGGCGTGTATTATCCGCTCCAGACTTTCTCTAAAGACAATGATGTCAACTATTCCGAAATTCCTTTTTGCCTTGAAGCTAATACTGCCCAGGACCTGGAAATCCTGAAAACGCTTGCATCGAAGGTTTCAGGGAATTGCTACGAGATCTCTTCGGAACAAAGAAAAAAATTACACCTTTCGGCAGTGTTTGTCTGCAACTTTGTCAACCATCTCTACGCAGTGGGCGAGCAAATTTGTAAACAGAACGATATTCCGTTCGACATTTTAAAACCCCTCATTGCCGAAACAGCCGGGAAAGTACAACATGCTTCTCCTGCCGGGGTACAGACCGGCCCTGCCATCAGGAATGATCAATCGACTATAAAAGCCCACCTGGACCTATTGGAATCGGGCGAAAACAAAAAGATATACGAATTATTAACTTCAGCAATTAAAACCTTCCATGGAAAAAAGCTATAAAGAATTCCTTGCCCAAATCACCACTTTTATTTTTGATGTAGACGGCGTGCTTACTGATGGTTCCATTCAAATAAGCACCAACGGCGAATTACTTCGCACCATGAACATCAAAGATGGCTACGCGATGAAATATGCACGAGAAAAAGACTATACGATCTGCATTATTTCTGGCGGCAACAATGAGGGGGTCCGTTCCCGACTAAAAGGCCTTGGAATTACCGACATCTATCTTGGATGCCCGGATAAGGTGGAGCAAATGGAAGAATTCTTTGACATCTACGACATCAAACCCGGGGAAGTGCTTTATATGGGTGACGATCTCCCCGATCTATATGCCATGCAAAAAGTTGGCCTGCCTTGCTGCCCGCAAGATGCCGCGCCCGAGATCAAGGAAGCCTCGCGCTATATCTCTCACAAGAAAGGCGGAAAAGGCTGTGTGCGAGACGTTATTGAACAGGTCTTAAAAGTGCAGGGGAAATGGAATGATCACCAATGAATTGGTTGCTCCTCGTTATCGCTGGCTTGTTTGAAGTAGGCTTTGCAACCTGTCTTGGTAAAGCCAGAGAAGCCACAGGCAGCACCGCCTTCTGGTGGATGGCAGGCTTTTTTCTATGCCTTACAATAAGCATGTCTCTGCTGTACAAAGCCACCCAAACCCTGCCCATTGGGACTGCCTATGCAGTGTGGACAGGAATAGGTGCGTTTGGCACCGTCTTAATTGGAATTTTTGTATTCAAAGAACCTGTGCATTTTTGGCGGCTGTTTTTCCTTTTCACCCTTATTGCCTCTATCATCGGGCTTAAATTTGTTTCCGCTTAACACCATGCAAATTTTGCCATTTTTGAAGCTTGTGAGGCCTTTCAATCTTTTGATGATCATCTTCACGCAGGTACTGGTGAAGTATTTTCTATTCGAACCCTTTGGCATAGACACTACCTTAAGTAATTTTAGCTTCAGTCTGCTCGTGTTTTCAATGATATGCCTTGCTGCCGCCGGTAATATCATCAACGATCTTCACGACACAGCCACCGATAAGGTGAATAAGCCTCAAAAAATGCTTATTGGAATCAAAATTTCTGAAAAAGTTGCGTGGAACTGGTTTATTGCCTTAAACATTCTTGGAGTGGGAATAGGTTTTTACCTGAGCAACCTGGTAGGCAAACCTTCTTTTGTGGCACTTTTTATCATTCCTTCAGCCTTTCTCTATTTTTATGCTACCCAAATTAAAGGCACAGTACTTGTTGGCAACCTGGTAGTAAGTATAATGGTTGCCATGATCATTGTAATGGTGGGGATTTTTGATCTTGTTCCTGCTATTACTCCCGAAAATCTCACCACTCAAAAAGTGATGTTTTCAATCCTTGTCGATTACGCAATCTTTGCTTTTCTGGTAAATTTTCTTCGTGAAATTGTAAAAGACCAGGAAGATATTACAGGCGATTATAATGCGGGTTATAAAACCCTGCCGGTACTGCTGGGCAGGAGCAGGACCAACTTCATCATCTTCGCCATTGCCCTGCTTCCCCTCATTGGTATACTTTATTATTTATATACGTACCTTTATGAAAACCGGGCCGCGATGCTCTATGTATTGATCGCTGTTGTTGCACCCCTGCTCTACTTTATGGTAAAAATTGTGGGTGCAGGGAACAAAAAGGAATTTCATCACCTTAGCCTGGTTCTAAAAATAGTTTTGGCTGCAGGGATCTTCTCTATCGGCCTTTATAAATTTGTTTTGATATAATTATGTTACAGGAAAAATTAAAAGATCACCATATCATTTTAGCTTCGGCTTCTCCCCGTAGACAACAGTTCTTCAGGGAACTTGACCTTGATTTTGAGATAAGGCTGAAGCCGGTAAAAGAAGAATATCCATCAGAATTAAAGGATGTAGAGATCACCAATTTTCTAGCCGAACTTAAAGCTGAAGCCTTTGAAGGCGAATTGAATACCAACGACATTCTTATTACCAGCGACACCATTGTATGGCATGAAGGTAAGGCCCTTGAAAAGCCCGCTGACCCGGCGCAGGCATTGGAGATGATTAAAGCTCTGGGCGGGAAAACCCACGAGGTGATTACTTCGGTATGCTTTAAAACTCCCGAAAAAAAGCAAACTGTACATGCCATCACCAGGGTTACATTCAGCGGGCTCGCTGACGATGAAATTAAGTATTACATAGAAAAATTCAGGCCCTTCGACAAAGCCGGAGCCTACGGAATTCAGGAATGGATTGGACTTATTGGGGTTGAGCATATTGAAGGCAGTTACTTTAATGTTGTGGGGCTCCCAACTCATTTGGTCTACCGCACCCTGCTTGAAATGGCCGAATAATTTTTAGCCACACTTCAGGTTTCCTAATCCTAAAAGGTATCTTTACAAAAATTCATTTTCAGGAATGTTAGATGTTTTCTTTCTAAACAAAAATCAGATAATTACCACTGCAGCCATTCTTTTGGCGCTCTGGATCCTGCAGTTTATCATGAAAAAAGCCGCCCACCGCGTGGGGCACCGCAGTGAAATTCACATTACCCGTACCAGGCTAATGTTCAAGTATATTAACATACTGGTTACCATCATTGCCATTTTTTTGCTCTCTCTTACCTGGGGTTATAATGCACAGGAGATCGCGCTCATTTTCTCATCCCTCTTTGCTATAATTGGGGTTGCTATGTTTGCAATCTGGTCTATTTTAAGCAATATTACAGCGGGGATTATCCTCTTTTTTTCCTTCCCGTACAAAATTGGAAGCCGCATAAAAATCCACGATAAAGATATGCCGGTAGAAGCCGTAATTGAAGACATCAAGGCTTTTCATCTACATTTGCGTACGCTAGATGGAGAATTGATCACTTATCCCAATAACCTCATCCTGCAAAAAGCGGTTTCTTTAATTGAAAAAGAATACCATGCCGATGAAGGGAAAGATGCTCTCTAACATGGTTTAGTGAGGAATCTTGCTATATTTGAAGGCTTATCAAAAAGAATATCCTATGCGGAAGCTTTTTTGCCTTGTTTTTCTTTTCATCAGTGGGCTTGCTCAGGCCCAGCAACCTGAAAAATTAAATTCCTCAGAAATTTATTCTGAAATTGAAAAACTCAACTTCCTGGGATCGGTGTTGTATGTTGCAGCCCACCCCGATGATGAGAACACCCGCCTTATCTCCTACTTTAGCAACGAACTCAATGCCCGTACCGCCTATCTCTCCCTTACCCGTGGTGATGGCGGTCAAAACCTCATTGGTCCGCAGTTAAGGGAGCTTCTGGGCGTAATTCGTACCCAGGAGCTGCTCGCAGCACGAAAAATTGATGGCGGAGAGCAATTCTTCAGCCGTGCGAATGACTTTGGGTACAGCAAAACCCCTGAAGAAACCCTGAACATCTGGAATGAGGAAGAAGTCCTTAAAGATGTAGTTCGCACCATAAGAACGTTTAAACCCGATGTGATCATCAACCGTTTTGATGCAAATTCGGCAGGTGAAACCCATGGCCATCACACCTCTTCCGCAATTTTAAGCAGCCGCGCCTTTGATCTTGCAGGAAAACCTTCCTCTTATCCTCAACTGGCAGATGAGCTGGGAACATGGCAGCCAAAAAAGCTCTTTTTTAACACCTCTCCCTGGTTCTACGAATCGCAGGAAGCATTTGACGCAGCAGATAAATCCCGCTTTATCAGTTTTGACACCGGGGTGTACTTCCCGCTAAAGGGCCTTTCCAATACCGAAATTGCTTCTTTAAGCCGCAGCCAGCACCAATCACAGGGATTTGGCAGCACCGGTACCCGCGGCACTGCTTCCGAATATATTGAACTTCTCAAGGGCAAACATCCGGAGAATAATCCAGATATCTTTCACGGCATCAACACCAGCTGGAGCCGGGTAAAAGGCGGCAAAGAAATTGGAAATATCCTGAATTCCGTTCAGCAAAACTTTGATTTTAAAAATCCGGCGGCCAGCGTACCTCAACTGGTAAAAGCTTATCAACTCATTCAAAACCTTGAAGACCCGCACTGGAAAGAGCTAAAATCTGAACAGATAAAAGACGTTATTGCTGCTGCTATGGGCCTTTACCTGGAAGCGGTGGCCGCCTCGTCGCTTGCCACGCCGGGCGAACAGGTGAACCTGGAGCTTGAAGCCATAAACCGCAGCGATATCAATGCCGAACTGCTTTCTGTTAAATTATTTCCTGAAGAAAAAACTATTCCCGTCAATCTTTCCCTCGCCAATAATCGCGCATCGGTTCAGAAGATTGATTTTGTTATTCCTGAAAATATCAACTTCACCAGCCCTTACTGGCTCAATGAAGATGGCAGCCTGGGAATGTACAGGGTAACCCAAAATGAAATCATTGGCCTTCCTGAAACTCCCCGGGAGCTGAAGGTTCAGTTTACGGTTGATGTTGCAGGGGTAAAAATCCCGTTTGAGAGGAACATCACCTATAAATTCAACGATCCCGTTACCGGGGAATCTTACAGGCCTTTTGAAGTGGTGCCAAAAGTATCGGTCACCACAGGCACCAATGTGATGGTCTTTGCCAATGGGGCGCCGGGCAGCATTACGGTGACCGTAAAAGCCATGGCCAATGGCATTTCAGGAGAGCTAAATCCGGGGGAAATTCCCGGCTGGAAAATCTCTCCCGAAAAGCACATTTTTGACACCCTGCAAAAAGGGGAAGAAATAACCTTCAGCTTTGAAGTACAACCACCCGCAGTTCAGGATAAAGTCGTTTTCAAACCTGTGGCCACGGTAAACGGGAATACTTATTCCAGGTCTGTTGTTCAGCTTGATTATCCGCATATCCCGCTACAAACCCTGGTGCTTCCGAATAAAACCAGCCTGGTAAAACTGGATATCCAAAAAAGGGGAAATCTGGTAGGTTATATTCAGGGGGCGGGAGACGTGGTACCACAGGCGCTGGAACAAATGGGCTACAAAGTGGAGCTTATAGACCCAAAGTATATTTCAGAAAATAACCTGACAAAATTTGATGCTGTGGTAGTGGGAATCCGCGCCTATAATACTATTGATGAGTTGCGTTACAGGCAACAGGCGCTTTTTGAATACGTGAAGCAGGGCGGCAATCTCATCCTGCAGTACAACACGAGCCGCGGACTCGTCACTGAAACACTTGCACCTTACAAACTCGAACTTTCCCGAGACAGGGTTACCAATGAAGCGGCAGAAGTGACATTTTTGGCACCCAACCATCCTGTTCTCAATTTTCCAAATAAGATAACTTCCAAAGATTTTGAGGGCTGGGTACAGGAACGCGGACTCTATTTTCCAGACAAATGGGGTAAAGAATTTACACCAATCCTTGAGATGAACGACAAAGATGAAGCGCCCACCAAAGGCAGTCTTTTAGTAGCACCATACGGGAAAGGCAATTTTATCTATACCGGCCTTAGCTTTTTCAGGGAATTCCCGGCAGGGGTCCCGGGGGCATTCCGGCTTTTTGCCAATATGCTCTCTCTTCCACAACATGAGCCATCGGTTTCCGGTTTGCAACAAGACAATCAGAAGTAATGGAAGCTCCCCAAAAATACAAGTGGAAAAAAGCATACAGTCTTGTGCTCCTCGCCAATGCCGCCTATATTCTCCTGTTTTACATTTTAATGACAATCTTCACCTGATATGCAAACTATAGACTGGATCATTTTAGCCGGTACTCTTGCGTTCATCGTGATCTATGGAGTTTATAAAACCCGCGGCAGTAAAGATGTCCAGGATTATATTCGGGGAGGTAACGAAGCCAGGTGGTGGACGGTGGGACTGTCGGTCATGGCTACCCAGGCCAGTGCAATCACTTTTCTCTCAACGCCCGGGCAGGCTTTTCACGACGGGATGGGCTTTGTGCAGTTCTATTTTGGGCTGCCCATTGCCATGATCATCATTTGCATGGTCTTCATTCCCATTTATTACCGGCTCGAAGTTTATACCGCCTACGAATATTTGGAATCCAGGTTTGACCGCAAGACCCGTACCCTCACGGCTTTGCTCTTCCTTATACAGCGCGGGCTGGCTGCCGGGATCACTATTTTTGCCCCCGCAATCATACTTTCGGCGGTACTGGGCTGGAACCTCACAACCCTCAATATCATCATTGGGATACTTGTGACTATTTATACGGTTTCGGGCGGCACAAAAGCTGTAAATGTTACCCAAAAACAGCAAATGGCAGTGATCTTCTTCGGAATGGTCGCAGCTTTGATCCTGATCATTCAATACCTGCCGGAAGAAATTAGTTTCACCGAAGCCCTCGAAATTGCCGGTGCCAGCGGAAAACTAGACGTTATAGATTTTTCATTCGATTTTGACAACAGGTACACCTTTTGGAGCGGCATCATAGGCGGGACCTTTCTTGCCCTCTCCTATTTTGGAACCGATCAAAGTCAGGTGCAGCGCTATCTTTCAGGAAGATCTGTACAGCAGAGTCAGTTAGGCCTCATCTTCAACGGCTTGTTAAAAGTCCCAATGCAGTTCTTTATTTTGCTGGTTGGGGTGATGGTTTTTGTTTTCTATCAGTTCAATTATTCGCCGCTAAACTTTAATCCGGCGGCCACAAATGCGGTAAATACTTCGGAATTTTCTTCGGAATACAATAAGCTTCAGGAGGAACTGAAACAAATTCAGGATCAAAAACAACAGAAATCTTTGAGTTATGCCAATGCCGGAAAATTTTTAGAAGGAGACAGGGAAATCTTTAAAAATGATCTGGTACAACTGAATGCTGCCGAATTGCAGGTGCGGCAGGAAGCTACACAACTTATTGAAGAAGTCAATCCTTTAATTGAAACCAACGATAAAGATTACGTTTTCATCCACTTTATCCTGAACAACCTGCCTCGCGGTTTGATTGGCCTGCTGCTGGCGGTGATCCTTTCCGCAGCAATGTCTTCTACAGCTTCCGAATTGAATGCCCTGGCCTCTACCACCATGATCGACCTCTATAAGCGTAATGTGGGGGAAAAAACCCAGCGGCATTATGTGCGTATGTCTAAATTCTTCACACTTTGCTGGGGCCTTATTGCCATCTCTGTGGCCAGTATCGCCGACCTTTTTGACAACCTCATTCAGCTGGTAAATATTATTGGATCTATCTTCTACGGAAATGTACTCGGAATATTTCTACTGGCATTTTTTATAAAGTATGTAAAAGGAACTGCAGTTTTCATTGCTGCTTTAATCACGCAGGCAATCATTATCAGGCTTTATTTTCAGGAAGTCATGCCTTACTTATGGCTTAACCTGGCGGGATGTTTCCTCGTTATTTCTTTGGCTGTGATCCTGCAAATTATCCTTCCAAAAATGCCAAAAAAACTGACTGACTTATGACAGCAAAAATAAACTGGGGTATTATTGGCCCCGGAAAAATAGCTAAAAAATTCACTACCAGCCTCAGGGAAGTTGAAGATGCAAATCTTTATGCGGTAGCTAGCCGGAACCTGCAACGGGCAGAAGAATTTGCCAAAGAGAACGGCGCAACAAAAGCTTACGGTTCTTATGAAGAAATGTTGCGCGATGAGGAAGTAGACGTGGTTTATGTGGCCACTCCCCATGTTTTTCACTACGCACAAACACTGCTTTGCCTGCAACACAAAAAGGCTGTTCTATGCGAGAAACCTTTTGCCATAAACCGGCAACAGGTGGAAGAAATGATCGCGGCCGCCAAAGAAAACAATGTGTTTTTAATGGAAGCCATGTGGACGCCGTTTCTACCTCACATAAAATATCTTTGCGAGATCCTTGATTCGGGGAAGTACGGCAAGGTAAAATATCTTAGTGCCGACTTCGGGTTTTATTTCCCTTTTGATGAGAACAGCAGGCTTTCCCGGAAGAGTCTTGGCGGGGGCAGCTTACTCGATATTGGGATCTACCCTGTTTTTCTTGCCCTGCACACCCTTGGTTTGCCCGAAAAAGTGGAAGCCACTGCCCAAATGGGGAAAACAGAAGTAGATGAAGTTTGCGACGTGATTTTCTCTTACCCCAACGGGGCCAAAGCTGAACTTCACAGCAATATCACTAAAGATACGCCGACAACTGCTTATTTTGAGCTTGAGAATGCTACCATAAAGATCGAATCAAAGTGGCATAATCCTTCAACAGTTGTGATCACAACGGCCGAAGGAACAGAATCAAAGACCTTTGATGTCGCTTCATTTGGATATGAATACGAGGCACGGCACGTGCAGGAAATGCTGAGACAAGGCAAAAAGGAAAGCGATGTGATGAGCTTTGACAAAAGCCGGGAACTCATTTCAATGCTCGATGAGATCAGGAAAAAGATCAATCTGGAATACTAAAAAAAGAGGCTGTAAAAAGGCATTTTTGCCACCTGCTTCACTCAGGTTTTTATAGCATATCTTACTTTTTACAGCCTCTTTAAAAGATCAAAAGAGTTATTTTACATTGCTCCCCACTCTTTAAGAGAGTCCTGGTTGAGCTTTACATAATCTTTATTCCCGGCTTTTTCGGCAGCGGCCAAAGATTTTTTGGCGGTTGCAATAGCCTCTTTCTTTTTACCCAGATCGGCTTCAATTAAGGCTTTTCTTCTCACTACCCAATAGGCATCTTCACCACCAATTTCTACCGCTTTTTTGATCCATTCGTAAGCCTTATTAAGGTCTTTCTTTTCATCGTGAAAATAGGTGGCTGCTGCAAAGTAATCTCCTGCAGAAGGGCCGTTCATTACCCGTTCAATACTTGCCATGGCACGCTCATCAGTAGGCACCTCAAAAGGCAGGGTAGCAATAGTATTTTCCCAGATAAAGTTCAGTACGGCAGAGTCATTTTGAAGCTCATCAATAAGAATAGTGAACGTTTGCATGGTCATTGGCATTTCCTGGACAGGAGCGGTGGCCCGCAGAGCAACTTTACTGTCCTGCCAGTCTTGTGGCAAGCCCCAGTTGTTACTATCTTCGTAAAAGAGCACTTCCCATTCGTTTTCCTTCGGAATAGAATAAATGGCATAAGTCCCTGCTTTGAGTTCTTTTCCGTCAATCACCACATTGGTATCAAAGGAAATTTTAGTGTTGTTATTGGCGCCTGTACGCCATTTCTCGCCATAAGGCACTAGGTCGCCAAAGATGGTCCTGCCACGCATTCACGGGCGGGAATATTCAACCGTTACATTGGTGAGGCCAACCTCTTGCTCGATCTTAGCCGAAGGACTGGGCTGCGGCACCTGGATTTGGGCATTCACAAAGCTGCTGATGAGCCCTACAAAAAGAAAAAGAGTGATTTTTTTCATAAATATTTAAGGTGAAGTTAATTGAAAGTGGTATCAAGATTGTTTACCAGTTAATACCTTTCTTTCTCTAAAAATTTTCTAGCATTTATTTTAAACTCATCTAATGAAGTAAATTGTTTATCACAAGAATTGGTCAATCTGAGTTTATCTTTTCTTGGCAATGCTTCAAAATTTTCGGTTACCACCCACCCATGGTATTTTATATCATTTAACAAATAAGCTTGATAACTTAAAGTAGCTAATCTTGCTTTAGCTACATCTTTTACACCAAATAAATAAACTGGTTTACCATTAGGTTGAAAGGAATAATCTGCTTCAAGATCCTCCCTATCGGGGATTGGTAAAACATCCTTTTTAGGATGAAAATCATTTAAGTTATCAAAAACAAAATCATCTAACATCTCAAAAAAAAGATTCTCAATAACTTCTCTTTTGAAATAGCTCATACTACCAATTTTTGCAAAAGCTTGAGTAATATGCATAATATCCGAATACAAAGATTTTGTATTAGTTCTCAAGCAAATATTACCATCATGTTCAGAAAGATTATTCTCGGAAAGAATTTTTAAAAGAATTGATTCTTTATTTTCAGTATCAATATCATAAGAATAGGCTAATCTCTGTAAGGTTAAGCCATAATCACACAATTCAAAACTATTATTATCATTTTGTTTAATGAACAAATCAACCATATCACCATCTTCATGATAAATAGGTAGATATAATTGGTAAATACCCGGTCTTTTCTTTTTTATAGAAAACTTACCGTTGAAATCCTTTTTTATATTTTTAATTATAGCTTCCATTAACTTATATCGTCTTCGGCAAAAATAAAATCTAATTGGTTATTTGGAGGAGGAAAATATCTCAAAGCATCTTCTTTTATAATTTTAATTCTACTCACAAAATACTGCACAGCCTCTTCAATGGTCTGATATGGCACATCTGTTTCGATTTGACCTTCAGGTCTCAATCCGGCATTTATTCTATCCGCAGTAGCTAAATGAACATGTGGACCATCATGATGAGGCGCATTCTCATTCAATCCATGTGGTCCATTAACCCTTAAAAGGACAATTTTCCCTTTTTCATCCTTGGGATTATAAACTAAACCGATTGAAAAATTCTCTTGAAAAGTTTGATTCCTAGAGATAAAACCTATGAAAGAATGCTGACCATCAAGTGACTCTAAAAGAAACTTTTTCTTTTCACTCCCTCGCATCGGTGGTGATTTCTTAGGAGAATTAGTAATTCTTTTATCACAAGAAATTAATGCTAAAATAAGTTCATCTGAAAAGATCATACGTAACAAATTAACGAAAAAACCTAGTTCTAAATGTACATTTAATTTTATCGTAAACCACTAGAAGCTAAAAAACAGTTAACACAAATCCTGCTAACAAGTCTAAATGGCATTTTTAATGATCATTTTTTTTGGAGAGGATCTTTCTCGCTTCTTCAAGATCTTCGGGAGTATCTATGCCTACACCTTTCACTTCAGTTTCTACCATTTTTATGTTCTTGCCGTACTCCAAATACCTGATGCACTCAATTTTCTCAGTAGCTTCGAGCTTCAGCATTGGCAGGCGGTAAAAATCCATCAAAGCCTGTTTCCTAAAGGCATAGATCCCTATGTGTTTGTACCAGGTAACACCGGTATTCTCATCACGAGGATAAGGAATGGGAGAACGGGAAAAATATAGTGCAAAATCGTTCTTATTGGTAATTACCTTGACATTATTGGGGTTTAAAATGTCTTTTTTGTCGGCCAGAGGAGCCTTTAGAGAAGCCAGGTCTATGAGATCGGCATCTTTTCCGCGGAAAACATCGAGCAACAGCCTAAGGCTTTCGGTATCTATCATGGGTTCATCTCCCTGCACGTTCACTACCACATCTACCCGCATATCTTCTACGGCTTCGGCAATACGGTCACTGCCACATTCGTGTTCTTTTTTGCTCATTATGGCGTTGCCGCCGTTGGAGCTTATTTCATCAAAGATCACGTCACTATCGGTCACCACATATACCTCCTCAAAAAGGCCGGTTTTCATGGCCGCTTCATAGGTTCGTAAAATGACAGTTTTCCCGTGCAGATCCTGCATCAGTTTCCCCGGAAAACGTGTTGCGGCATACCGCGCCGGGATCATGGCAATTATACGAAGAGGTTGTTGCGTAGACATAATGTTTTGTTTTCTGTTATACTTCCGAAGTAATTCTGATAAAAGTTTTAATTAGCCCCGGCAAAAAAATCATCTTTAAATCCAATGAGATAGAGCTTCTCCTGCGCCCTGGTAACGGCAGTATACAACCACCGCAGGTAATCTTTATCTACCCCGTTGGGAAGATAAGGCTGCTCCACAAAAACAGTGTTCCATTGCCCACCCTGAGATTTATGACAGGTCATGGCGTAAGAAAATTTGATTTGCAGGGCGTTGAAGTACTTGTTGTTCTTCACTTTTAAAAACTTCTTGTACTTGGTACGTTCTTCCTCATAATCTTTCATCACCTCCTGGTAGAGTTGATTTGACTCCTCATAAGTGAGCGAGGGGTGGTTACTTTCAAGGGTATCCAGCAGTACCACCGTTTCAATGGGCTGCATGTTGGGGTAATCTACCATTTGCGCCTTGATCTCTGCAAACCTGAAGCCATACAATTCTTTTATCGCAAAGATCTCCAGCACCTTAATAATATCACCATTGGCAATAAAACCGGCTTCGCTGCTGGGCTTCACCCAAAAATAATTATTCTTGACCACCATCAAATAATCTCCGGAAGAGATCTCTTCTTCCTGAAACAAAATGCGGTTTCTTATTTGCTGGTTGTAGAGGTTTGCACGCTTGTTAGATCGCACAATAATTGTGGTGTCCTCGTGCCCCAGGTTGCGATAAGAATCTTCAATAGCTTCCATGATCTCATACCCGTCTATAAGCCTCACCACATCTTTTTTATTGCTCAATTCAAACCTGAAGCTTTCATAAAAATCTTCCCGTAGGGCCTCCCTAATCAAGGTTGCATTGTGCAGAATATCGCTTTCTTCACTTTGCCTAACCACCTCATCAAGTTCTATATGCGTTACTTCTTTTAAATATGTATTCTGAAGTTTTTGCTCCTCAAGTGCGGGGCTCACCTCAAGCTTTACCGGTGGTAGCTGGGCAGTATCCCCTATAAAGATCAAATTGCAGTTGTGGCCCGAATAGACATACTGAAGCAGGTCGTCTAACAGCGAACCATTCTCGAACATCTGGGCGTCGTTATTGACATCGGGGATCATTGAAGCTTCATCGACAATAAAGATGCTGTTGCGGTGTTTATTGGGCTGCAGCACGAAACTTACCCCGGCGCCCGATTTTTTCTTCGGAAAATAGATCTTCTTGTGAATAGTAAAAGCCTCGCGGCCCGAATAATTGGCAATTACTTTGGCTGCCCGGCCTGTTGGCGCCAGCAGGATGCCACTTTTTTTGACCTGCCACAGGTTTTTTACTAAAGAACTTATAATTGTAGTCTTCCCTGTACCGGCAAAACCTTTAAGAAGAAATAAAGATTCTTTACTGCCTTCCATTACAAAAGTCGCCAGCTGCTGCAGCGCAATATCCTGTTTTACTTTAGCTTCAAATTTGAGATCTTTTAATAACAGTTTATAGAATGTGGCAGCGTTTAGTTTTTCCATGATCATTTTCCGTCGAAGCCCAAAGATAACAAGGTTTTTTTCTGAAGAATCTTTTGTGAATAAAAAAAAATTGTAGATTTGCGTGGATACTAAAATAAATCTTAAACTGCACCCGCATGAAACTTGTCATTCAGTTAGTTCTTTGGATTGTGATCATCTTCCTGGGATACCTGGTTTTTAATTCTGTTTACGAGCCTATACAATTTAATAAAGTTAAGGAGGCAAGATATGCCAAAGTAATAGAAAAGCTTAAAGATATTAGAGATGCCGAACTCGCACACCGTACGGTGACGGGAGAATTTGAAGGCAATTGGGAAAATTTAGTTCGGTTTATTGATACCGCACAATTTACCCTTACCCAAAGAAGGGATACCACCGTAATGGATGAAGAATACAGAAAGACATACGGGGTTGACCGAAGAGTTGAAATTGTAGTAGTTGACACTCTTGGATACAAATCTGTAAAAGACTCTCTTTTCAAAGGATCTGATCGTTACAAGACAATGATGAACGTTCCTATTAAAGGAGTAGATGCCAGGTTTGAACTTGAAGCAGGCACTCTTGATAAGAGTGGTACTCAAATCCCTGTCTTTGAAGCAAAAGTTTCTAAGAAAGTGATACTTCACGATCAAGACAAAGATCTTGTAAACCAGGAACAGCAGGTTGTATCTGTAGACAACGTAAACGGCCCTGCCATTAGCGTTGGTTCTATGGAAGAAGTAAAAACCAGCGGTAACTGGCCTTTAAAATATGGTGACGCAGAGTAGGCAAATAAACTACGAAAATATAAAGTTGTCCATTCAGGTTAGCCTGAATGGACTTTCTTTTTGTGCCCTGTCTAAAGAAGAAAAAAGAATTGTTTTTTTCAGGGACATCCTCTTTTCCCGAAAACTCAATCCGGCACAGGTGCTGCAGCAAATAGAAAAACAGTACGAACAGGAGCCTTTTTTGAGTAGTGGAAACCCCGAGGTTATTGTGCTTTTTTCGAATGAATTGTACAGTCTTGTACCTACCGAATTCTTTGAAGAGGAAAATGCTTCGGAATATCTCAAGTACAACACAAAGATCCTGGAGACCGATTATGTAGCAAAGGACGATATTGTTTCCGCAGAAATTGTGAACGTATATATCCCTTACACTAATATCAATAACTTCTTTTTTGACAGGTATGGGGAATTTGAATACCGCCACAGCGTAAGTGTGCTGGCAGAAGAATTTCAAATTCAAAACCGCTTCCAAAAAGAAGGCACAAGGGTTTACCTCAACTGTTTTCCCGGGGGCTATGACCTGCTTGTATACCAACAGGGAAAATTAATACTGGCAAACAGCTTTAACTGCAACAGCCGCGAAGATTTTATTTATTACCTGCTCTTTTGCGCAGAACAGCTTGATCTTGATCCCTCCAGTTTTGAATTGATCCTCTTAGGAAGGATAAGAGAGAAATCAGATTATTACGAAATTACATACACTTATGTGAAGGAAATAAAGTTTCTTCAAAGTTCTTTTGGTTACATTTTTAACGGCAAAGAAGAACCGCCAAAAGGTTATATGCATTACACTCTTTTTAAAGCACTCGAATGAGAATAGTTTCAGGAATACATAAAGGGAAAAAGATCATCGCTCCAAAAAAACTTCCGGTAAGACCTACTACAGATTTTGCCAAGGAAGCGCTTTTCAATATCCTGAACAACCAATACCATTTTTCGGCTTTAAAAGTGATCGACCTTTTTAGTGGCACCGGGAACATTACTTACGAGTTTGGCTCGCGCGGTGCAGTAGAGATCATTGCAGTTGATGCCCATTTTGAATGTGTAAAGTTCATCAACAAGAAATCTGAAGAGCTCGATTTACCCGTTAGAACTGTAAAAAGTGATGTCTTCAAATTTTTAAAAGCTACCACCGAAACTGCGAACATCATTTTTGCCGATCCGCCTTACGATTTTGAGGCTGACGTTCTACAACAAATTGCAGAAACAACATTTTCAAGAGGGCTTCTGGAAGAAGGCGGCTCCCTCATCATTGAGCATAGTAAAAGAATAGATCTTTCCCATATAGAACATTTTCAAAATGTAAGAAAATACGGTAATTCGGTTTTTAGTTTTTTTTCTTAAATTAGAAGATGTGTTTACCTCTTAAAATAGTTGAGTTGGAATTCACCGTACTCCAATTCTATCCGAACTATGTTTTTTCCCAACCCAGGGAAGGACAGGTTTTGGAAGGCAAGAAAATGACCGATCTTGTTGAAGCTTGTTCAAGTTTCTACAACGGAAAATACTATGTTTATCTTGCCAACCGGATTAATGACTATAATGTTAACCCCACAGTTAACCTCAATCTGCACAAAGAGAAGAATCTTGCAGGAGTTGGGATAATTTGCAAAAAGGAATCAGCTTTTAAATCTGCCACCTTTGAAAAACAATTTTCCAAGATCCCTTATGAAATTTTTCGTGATCTCGAATCTGCTTTAAAATGGGTAAATAATCTTATTGCTGAAAAAAATAAAAAAGCAGACCTGTAAGCCGGATTCTGTACTCCAACCCCGATAGCTATCGGGATGAAGCCCTTATCATTTATCTGAAGCTTTTGTTACCAAAAGCCTTTAGCTGCCTACCCTCCGGCAACGAACGGGCAATTCTTAACAGCCGGTATACATGGCATTGCACCGCATAGAGTTTACCTGATTTCACTACAGCATTATCTGTACATCCTTTCTGTTGCACTGGTCCTCCCTTCCAAAGAAGGTGATGGGCGTTACCCACTATGCTGCCCTGTGGTGTCCGGACTTTCCTCCACCCCATTTCAGTATTATTGAAGTTGGGGCAGCGATAAGGCGGTCTGCTTGCTGCAAATATACACTTATAATGCCATTTTTGAGAGGTATGAAATCCCGGGGTTGACTTAAGCAAGTAAACAGGTAATTGTGGATAAAAACCCGGTGATAATTCCCGGCTTCGGTTTTGTATTTTTATATTTGTGCATCTAAAACATTTCAATGGAACACTTTGTAGTCTCGGCCAGAAAATACCGTCCTCAAACCTTTAAAGATGTTGTGGGCCAGCAGGCTATTACCAACACGCTACTCAACGCCATTGAATACAACCACCTGGCACAGGCACTTCTTTTTACCGGTCCGCGTGGGGTGGGGAAAACCACCTGCGCCCGTATTCTTGCCAAAAAGATCAACCAGGACGGGAACCAGGATCCCAATGAAGATTTTGCTTTCAATATCTTTGAACTCGATGCCGCTTCAAACAACTCGGTAGACGATATCCGGAATTTGATTGACCAGGTGCGGATTCCGCCCCAGGTTGGCAAGTACAAGGTGTATATTATTGATGAGGTGCACATGCTGTCTCAGGCAGCCTTCAACGCTTTCCTTAAAACGCTTGAAGAGCCGCCAAGGCACGCCATTTTTATTTTGGCAACTACCGAAAAGCATAAGATCATCCCTACTATTCTTTCCCGTTGTCAAATATTTGATTTTAAAAGGATAACGGTAAAAGATGCCAAAGAATACCTGGGTTACATTGCAGAACAGGAAGGCGTAGAAGCCGATGATGACGCGCTGCACATCATTGCCCAAAAAGCGGATGGTGCCATGAGAGATGCGCTTTCTATTTATGACAGGGTAGTGAGCTTTAGTGGTAAAAACCTCACCAGGCAGGCAGTTACCGAAAACCTGAATGTACTTGATTACGACACCTATATTTCTGCTACAGATTTAATTCTCAAAAATGACATTCCGCAGCTACTTTTATTATTCAATGAAATCTTGAGCCACGGCTTTGACGGGCATCATTTTATTGCGGGGCTGGCGTCACATTTTAGAGACCTTTTGGTGTGTAAAGATCCCAAGACTATAAATCTTCTTGAAGTAGGAGACAATACAAAAGCTTTATACTACAAACAATCTCAGGAAGCTTCTTCCTCTTTTCTTCTGAAGGGCATAGAACTGGCCAACCAGTGTGATTTACAGTACAAGAGCAGCCGAAACCAACGGCTGCTGGTGGAACTTTGCCTCATGCAACTAGCCTCAGTCACTTTTAGCGACGAAAAAAAAAAGGATAGCAGCTACATAATTCCGCCAAACCATTTTACCGGAGCTCCCATTCCCGCTCCGGCACTTAAGCTTTCTTCCAAGGAGAAAGAAGTAATTGTCAATAACGAATACGCTAAAGGAGATTCGGCCGCACCTACTGAAGCCCAGCTGCCAAAACCGGCACCGGCCGGGGCCGGGGCCGGGGCCGATTGTGCTCCCATAACTCCCGAACTTAAGAAAGAAGAGCCAGCTACACAAGTAACTTCAGCCCAAGAAAAAACTTCAGATGTTGCAGCTGCACCTTCAGCCACTGAAACTTCAGCCGAAGAAAAACCTGATCTTAGCAATGCTGCTGCAACCTACGTTTCTCCCGATATTTCTTCCGCAGAAACAGCCGTAAAAGATTCCGAAGAAAAAACAGCTACAGCTGAACAACCTGCTGCAAAAAAGGTATCGGGACTTTCTTTGAAGAGTATTCAGAAGAAAAAAGAACTGGAAGCTCAAAAGCGGGAGGCTAAAACTGAAGAGGAAGTTGTCAAAAATGGCAAATTCACAGAAGAACAAATGCAGGCGGCCTGGCAGGAATTTAGCGAAGAGCAGAACGATAAAGGGGAAAAAATACTGGCTTCGATCATGCAAACAGACACCCCTGCTTTGATGGGCAAGAATATTTGTGTTGAACTTCCCAACGAGACCATGAAACTTGAGCTGGAGAAAGTGCAGTATCATTTAATGGGCTTTTTGAAGGAAAAGCTTCAGAATACCCACATTCAACTGAAGGTCACCGTAAACGAAAAAGCTGAAAAGAAATTTGCTTTTACGCCCATTGAAAAATTCGAGAAACTAAGGGAGAAAAACCCGCTTATCGAAAAATTACGTTCCACATTTGATTTAGATATATAATGTTAGGTCTAAAATTACCCACAGACCCGCGATGGGTCAATATTGTTGAAAAGAATATTGAGGAGATCCTTACAGATCATGCTTACTGCGAGCAAAAAGCAGCCTCAACGGCCATCTCCCTTATTGTTACCCACCCGGAATATTCAGAACTTGTCACGGCTATGACTGCTTTGGCGAGAGAGGAAATGGGCCATTTTAAAATGGTTCACGATCGTATCCTGGAACGGGGGCTCACTTTGGGGCGCGACAGAAAAGATGAATACGTGTTAAAGCTGCTAACCTTCTTCCCTAAGGGCGGAAGCCGACTTACAAACCTTACGCACCGTCTACTTTACGCCGCATTAATTGAAGCGCGCAGCTGTGAACGTTTTAGATTACTTTCAGAAAACCTTGAAGACAGAGAACTGGCGGAGTTCTACCGCAGCTTAATGGTAAGTGAAGCCAATCATTACACGATGTTTCTCAATTTTGCCCGGAAATATGGAGACCGCAAAGAAGTGGACCAAAAATGGCAAAATCTGCTTGAATTTGAGGCCGAAATTATGAAAGAGCTTGGCAAAAAGGAAACTATGCACGGTTAGCCTCTTCCAGCGCCTCCTGGTACAGAGATTTAATAATCCCGTCTGAAAGTCCTATTTTAGGTACATAGATTCTCCTGGCTCTCGTCCATTTCATAGCCGAGAGATATATTTTTGCAGCCGGCACTATCACATCTGCCCTATCCTGGTTTAGGTTAAGCTCGGTAATGCGTTCTTCGTAAGTAAAAGATTGCAAAAGTTGGTAATAAGAGCTCAGATATAGGAAACTAAGAGGTTTCCCATTGGCCTTACCGCTACTTTTAAAGATATTGTTGATGTTTCCGCCTGAGCCTATAAGATCAATCTTCGTGTAGTTACGGGTAATCTTCTTGATCCACTCTTCTACCTCATCCCATACTTCCTGCGAAACCATGTTTTCAAGTAATCTTACTGTTCCCAGTTTGAATGAACGGGAAGCAACGGTCTTTCCTTTTGAATAAAGCGTAAACTCGGTACTTCCACCTCCCACATCTACATAAAGAT
Organism: Salinimicrobium sp. TIG7-5_MAKvit; assembly: GCF_049569215.1. GTDB lineage: Bacteria > Bacteroidota > Bacteroidia > Flavobacteriales > Flavobacteriaceae > Salinimicrobium > Salinimicrobium profundisediminis. The sequence continues at coordinate 447,495 of NZ_CP145903.1, forward strand.
AAGTTTTGTCTGTCTGGATGAGCGCATGAAGATCGGTCGCGGCAATGATCGCAGCTTCATCGCTACCATCTATAATATTGATCTCTACTCCGGTTTTTTCCAGAATAAGCTGCGCCACTTCTTCCCCATTCTCAGATTCCCGCATGGCCGAGGTGGCACAGGCTTTGAACTTCTCTATCTTATGCGACTGCATTAACAATTTGAAAGCCTGCATGGTATCAACCATACGGTTGATATTCTCTTCGGAAATATTTTTGGTAAGAAACACATCAGCTCCCAGCCTTATTGGCACCCGCACAAGGGAGGTTTTCTTGAAGATGGGTTCTCTGTGCTCCTGCTCGGTGATTGTCATTATTAACAATCTCACTGCGTTAGATCCAATATCTATGGCTGCAAACTTTCTTTGGTTGATCAAACTTTCTCTTTTTCGGTTTCCAGTTTTTTTAAATAATAATCATATAATGCAAATTGCGACCTTAGGGCCGGCTTGTTATTGCGCCGGTAAGCATTATCCTGCTTAATAGAAATCACCCTGGCCTTGACATTATCGCTCCAGCAAATTTCAAAAGTTTCTATTAACTCTTTTTGAATAGTCTTATCATAAATAGGGCAGCTTATTTCAACCCTGTAATCCATATTCCGCGTCATCCAGTCTGCCGATGATATATACACTTTCGGATTTCCGCCGTTTTCAAAAATATAAATCCTTGGGTGCTCCAGGTATTTATCTACAATGCTAATCACCTTAATATTCTCACTCATCCCTTCTACGCCGGGCACGAGACAACAGATCCCACGTACAATAAGTTTCATTTTCACCCCTGCCCTGCTGGCTTCATATAACTTATCAATAAGAGAATAATCAGATAAACTATTTAATTTTAACCTGATTCCCGATGATTTTCCTTCTTTGGCGTTGTCAATTTCTGTCTGGATCAACTTAACAAGGCCACTGCGGGTATAATGTGGCGAAACCAGTAAATGTTTGTACCGGCTCACTTTGTAATTTACCTCAAAAAAGTCGAACACCTTATTCACTTCTTTAAGTATGCTTTGATTACTTGTAAAAAGTGTGAGATCGGAATATACCCGCGCAGTAGATTCATTCAGGTTTCCGGTACTTATAAAGCCGTAGCGCATCATTTTCTCATTTTCAAGTCTCTCTATAACACATCCTTTAGAATGTACTTTAAGACCTTTAACCCCAAAAATGAGGTTGATACCTTCCTGCTGTAGTTGCTCGGCATATTTAATATTGGCCACCTCATCAAATCTCGCTCTAAGTTCGATTTGTACAGTTACTTTTTTCCCATTTTTGACCGCATTGACCAATGAACTTGCTATGTGAGAGATCTTAGCCAGGCGATAAATGGTGATCTTGATCGATTTTACTGCCGGATCAAGTGCTGCTTCCCTCAGGAATTTTACGGTATAAGAAAAAGACTGGTAAGGAGTGTGCAACAAGAAATCCTTTTTTGCGATCTCTTTAAACAAGCTACCCTGTAAGATCAACCCCGGAATTGGCAGGGGTTCATACGGTTTATACTGCAGCTCTTCTCCCCCCAGGCTGGGAAAATTCATGTAATCACGCCTGTTGTGGTAGCGCCCGCCGGGTATAATACTGTCGGTCGCATCAATGCCCATCTTGCTCATAAGATACTGAAGGGTGTCCTGATCAATATTCATATCGTACACAAATCTCACCGGCTCCCCTTCAATACGGTCTTTTACACTTTCCGAAATTTTTTCAATAAAGGATTTACTAAGATCGCTGTCAATATCAAGTTCTGCATCGCGGGTAATTTTGATCATATGAGCAGTGACACTCTCATATTCGAAAATGTTGAAAATGGAATGCAAATGATAGCGGATAAGATCATCGAGCAGAATAATGTACTGCCTGTCTCCATCTTTTGGGAGCACAACAAAGCGTTCAATACTCCGGGGAATTTCTATAAGTACGTATTTCTTCTCTTTCGCATGATTTGGAAGCACGCCCGAATTTGCCCTTTTTGGAACGGGATCTTTCATGGTCATCTTTACGGCAAGGTATGCCGCGCTATCCTTTAACCGTGGTAATTCATCAAGATCGTTCAGGATGATGGTTACCAGGGCAGGGCTCACCTTTTGAAGGAAGAAATTTTTAAGAAAAGCCTGTTGAGGTTTAGCAACCTGCTTCTCGTTTATAATAAAGATATTGTGATCTTTCAGCTTATTCTGAATGGCATCCAGGATCTTTAAACTCTGGCTTTGCTGCTCAATTACAATTTCGGTGATCTCTTCAAGAAGCTGGTTGGCTTTTATTCCTCCCAAAACATTCTTTCCGCCTTTTCCGGCGAGATCAATCCGTTTAATAGTAGCATACCGTACCTTAAAGAACTCATCGAGATTATTTGAAAAGATTCCAAGAAATCTCAGCCTCTCAATCAATGGCACTGTTTTGTCTGCAGCTTCCTGCAACACCCTTGCATTAAACTGCAACCAACTCAACTCCCTGTTGATATACTGATTTTCTTCCATTTATCTTAAATTCTTTGGGAACAGGTATAAAATTGTTTGCCCGTCTTTTATCTCCTGCCATTTTTCAGCTTCAAATGTTATCACGCACAATCCTGTAGTGGGCACATTAGAGAAATGCTGATCTCCTAATTGATTTGCAACCCCCGTGATTGCCGGGTTATGACCAAACACCATAAGAGAATCCACATCATCTTCACATGAAGTTATAATGTTTAGAAGTGTTTTGGCATCAAAAGTATAAAGCTCCTTCTTAACTGTAAAATCTTTGTCTTCAACCTCCAGTCTTTTCTGAAAGATCCTGGCGGTATCTAGCGCACGCGTTGCAGAACTGCTCCATATCTTCAATGGTTTTTCCCGGAAACCTGAAAAGGCATTTAAAACCAGGCCGGCATCTTTGAAGGCCCGCTTTTTTAAAGTGCGTTCAGCATCGGGTAAATCTTCTTTCCATGAAGATTTACCATGTCTAACAAGAATCAGTTTTTTCATAATTATGGTGCTAATCTATCCATTTTCCATGCCTCTCCTTCCTTACTGTAATAGATACGGTCATGCAGGCGGTTTGGCCTGCCCTGCCAAAATTCGAATTCCGAAGGTATGACTTTATAACCTCCCCAATATACAGGTTTTGGAATATCTTTTCCATCAAACTCCTCTTCAAGAAGCTCCAGTTTTTTCTGAAGGTATTCGCGGGAAGGAATTACAGAACTTTGCTGCGAAGCCCAGGCTCCAAGTTGGCTGCCACGTGGCCTCGAATGAAAGTAGGTAGTTGATTCTTCTTCAGAAGTTCTTTCAGCCAGCCCTTTTATCATCACCTGTCGTTCAGATTTTGGCCAGAAAAAAGAAAGACAAACCCGGGGATTTTTCGCTATAGACCTACCTTTTTCAGATTCATAGTTGGTGTAGAACACAAATCCTTCGTCATCATATTCCTTAAGAAGCACTACGCGTGACATGGGAAAACCATCCAGCCCAACGGTAGAGAGGTTCATTGTATTGACTTCGTCAACTTCTTTGTTTGTTTCAATTTCCCTAATCCAAACATGAAATAATTCAAAGGGATCTTTAGGGATTTCCTCTTCCAGTAACTCATGTTTCTGATAGAGTTTACGGTAATCGTGAAGCTTATTTTTCATATTGCCAATTTACAAAATATAGGTTTTACAACGCCAGTACACAGGGTCAAAAATGGCAAATCCTGTAAGAATTATTTGACTCTAAACCTGGCTTCAATTTTCCTTTCATCCCATTAATTTCAAGGAATAAACCGCTAAAAATATAAGATGTTTTTAATATTATTTTTCTTACTTATTTCATAGTTATATTAAAGATAACGCAGTCTTAAATATAATCAACACCCCTCTTAATCCCTGCTATAATTTACTGTCCGTGTGCAGTTTGTCCGTAAAACCTCACACTACATCTAAAACATTTGAATTTTCTTTTTTTAACAGAAATTAGAAAATACATTTACCTCAGAAATAAGATTCCTCCCCCCCAGATCTATTTCAAAACTTATTTATAACCTCAAAAAAACCTACAAGCTTTGGCTACCGCCTACAGGAGATATTCACTCCTTCCTTTCAACCTATGGCTCCCTTTTTCTTTTCAATTATAACATACAATTCTATGATCAAGAATATGACCTTTAGTAAAATTATCGGACTCACCATCCTTTGTTTTTCGGCATCCTTTAGTGCCTCAAGTCAAAATACAGCAGTAAACTTTGGTGAACTCTTAAATTCACCTGTTACCTCTTCGGGCCAGTTTACCAAAAATGATATCGAAGAGCTTTCAGGCTTGATCTACGACCTAAACCCTACCATTTTTATTGGAAGTTCGGGGTACAAGATTTTAGGGGAAGAAGCTCCTATGAAAGCAGAATTAAGTGCAGGCAACTTCAACAGGCTTTCTACTGCCAATCCCGGTTTTAATAATGTGAAGCTTTTGAAAATGAAAATAGAAAGTGAAGCAGACTTCAATGCATCTTTTGACTTAAGCAGGCTGCAGGGTTTCGAAAACCTTGAATATGTTTTTGTGGAGTGCACTTTTGAATGTAGTACAACAAGGATTGAAAACATGTTCTCGAATATTGGGAACCTGAAGGTCCTGTATATAATCTCAACCCCCGAATAAGACGACGCTGGCACCAAAATTTGGCATTATGAAACAAAACTACGCAAAACAATTTTCTGCAATAAACCCCGGGAACCTTTTTACCCTGTTCCTTGTTTTATTTGGTTCAGTACTTCAAATGAGTGCCCAGGTAAGACAGCCTTTTATTCAGACAACTTCGGAAGACTCTCCCAACAGGAAGATCTACAATATCAAGGGGGATTTTACCATGATAGGGAATACCAACATGACGTTGTGGGATTACTCTAATGAGAGGATGAATAGTAACAACTACATGGTGGAAGTAGATACCGATGAGGTTGGAAATACTTCCAATTCATCTAGTGCCACTCTTTCATTTTCTAATGAAAATGGCGCCAGTCCCGAATGCTCAAACGTACTTTTTGCAGGGCTGTACTGGACCGGAAGAACCAGTGATAATGTACCAAACTACAAAAAAAGCAAAGTAAAGTTCAGGGGGCCTGGCTCTTCTTATCAAGACATACAGGCTATTACCTATAATGTTCCGGGAGACAATAATATGTATGCCGCTTATGCCGAAGTAACCGACATTGTTAAAGCAGGAGGTACCGGTGAGTACTGGGTGGCCGATATGGCTGTTTCTGAAGGTAACGGTGGTTCTACCGGCTATTACGGCGGTTGGGGAATGATTGTGATCTATGAGAACCAGCAAATGAACTTGCGGGACGTTACTGTTTTTAATGGGTATGCTTATGTGCAGGGTAATGCAACCCGCCAGTATGAAATTCCTGTATCAGGCTTTAATACTGCCCAGGCCGGCGATATTAACATGAAGCTTGGGATGATGGCCGGTGAAGGCGATAGAGGAATTAGCGGGGATTACTTCAGCATAAAAAAGCGAAATGGAAATTCATGGCAGTCGCTAAGTCACAGTTTGAACTCTACCGATAACTTCTTTAATTCTTCCATACAAACCAGCGGTGCCAGAAATCCAAACCGCCTTAACAATACCGGTGTTGACATCAGCATGTTTAATATCAACAACCAGAACAACCAGGTGATTGGAAACAACCAGACTTCTACTACTTTCCGATATGGTTCTACACAAGACACTTACATCATTCTTAACATGGCGATGTCTGTAGACGCTTACACGCCCGATTTTGAAGCTGTTACCTCTATTGGCCAGACAACTGCAGTACCTGGTGAAGAAATTACTTATAATATAGACCTTTACAACAAGGGTTCCGAAGAAATTGAAAATGCGACAATTATCATTCCGGTACCTTTCAATCTGGAGTATACGGGCAATCAAACGCAATTTACCGGCCCGGCTCCGTCTCCTAACAACGTTACCTATGATCCATCCCTAGGAGCTAATGGTTCTGTAATTTGGACTATAGGCACCCTCCCGCTTCCAACGGACAACAGTAATTCCCTTGGAAGCCTAAACCTCAATTTTAAGGTTACTGAAGATTGTGCCATTCTTAAAAACTCCAGCTGCGGGCATCAATTCCAGATTCCTTTTACAGGTACTTTAAGTGGAAAAGGGGCAATTACGGGTGCCACCTTCACAGATAAAGGCCTAATTCAGGGATACCAGAACAACGGCACCTGTGAAATGCAACCCATAACCAGTCCGTTGCTTATCGACATTGATGCATCAAATTTCATTCAGAATAACTGTCAGGCGACCCCCGACGAGCTGAGTTTCTCAACCTGCGATACCCAAAGTGGATTTTCGGTGAGTGACATTCAGTCGTATTTTCCTCAGGGCAGCAGGTTTTACGATAGCTATCCTGTGACTTCAGGCTCTACTCAAATTACAGGAAATTTCCCTGCTACTGCTGGAACTACAGAATACTACGCCATTTTAAAAGGCTCAAATTCCTGTTACATTCCCTTCAGTATTACCATTGACGAAATCACTTCAATCCCTGCAGCCGAAGATATCTCCTATTGTATTAACGAAGAAGCGGTTGCGCTCACTGCCACGCCAAGTAAATCTAATTATTCTCTCTTCTATTATACTTCGGAAGATGGTGAGCCTCAAAGCTCTATCACTCCATCTACTTTAGAAGCTGGAGAATTTACCTATTACGTAGCCGAAGGGGAATCTTTAAGCTGTATAAGCCCTAACAAAACCACAATTACCGTAAGTATTTCCGGTAAACCTGAAGCAACTCCACCCTCCAATATAGAGATTGAAGGCTGCGGAACTGAATTTGACAGCTCCACAATTCCCGGATATTCCACTCAGCTGACTGCAATAACTCAAAATGTTTTTGAAAGTCTTGGTGGTACAATTACTTCGGAAAAAGATATCCAAAAAGTTGAATATTTTGACCATCTGGAAAGTACTTTACCCACTGTTATTACAAGGACCTTCAGAATAACTTCTGAATGCGGAAGCGTTGAAGTACAACAGGTCATTAAGGTCGAAGACACTACTGCGCCTGAAGCCATAAACCTACAGGACGTGACTGCACAATGCGCTGCCGATGTTGAAGCTCCCGTGACTACCGATAATTGCGACGGGGACCTTACTGCAACCACAACAGATCCTGTTTCTTACACTGAACAGGGAACACATAGCATAACCTGGATCTTTACCGATAAGAGCGGAAACAAAACCACTGCTATTCAAAAAGTGATTATTGAAGACACTATCGCTCCGGAAATTGTTTGTCCAAGTGACATTTTTGAAACCGTAGTTTCTGGTGGAACTACTGCTATTGTTACTTACGACGCTCCTGTTGCTTCTGATAACTGTGAGTTCACTGTTGAACAAACCGGCGGATTGGCTTCTGGTTCTGAATTCCCGCTTGGAACTACTACAAACATTTTTGTGGTGACTGATGGTGCCGGGAATACTGCTACCTGTAGCTTCACTGTAACTATTACTGATGATGAGGATCCGACAATCACTTGTCCCGAAAACATTGACGTAAATGTTGATGCAGGAATTTGTGGTGCTATAGTAGAATTCTCAACTCCCGAAGGTTTTGACAATTCTGGTGACGTAACTGTGACCCAGATTGCAGGTCCGGTATCAGGTGCTGTTTTCCCAGTTGGAATTACTACTGTGACTTTCCAGGTGGAAGATGCTTCCGGAAACACTGCAACCTGTAGTTTTGATGTAACTGTAACTGACAATGAAGCTCCTGAAATAACTTCAGTATCAAACATTACTGAAAATGTTGATGTAGCTTCCTGTTCTGCAATTGTGGAATACGAACTACCAACTGCAACTGATAATTGCGAAGGTGTGGAAGTTACTTTAACTGAAGGTTTAGCTTCAGGAGAAACTTTCCCTCTTGGAGTTACTGAAGTTACTTACACTGCGACCGACGCTTCAGGAAACGAAGTAACCACTACTTTCACTGTAACTGTAGTGGACAACATCGCTCCGGAAATCACCTGTGTAAATGACATTTTTGACACTGTAGCTTCAGGCTCCACAACTGCCGTTGTGACTTACGACGCACCGGTGGCTTCTGATAATTGCTCTTTCACTGTGGAACAAACAGCAGGTTTAGCTTCAGGAAGTGAATTCCCGCTTGGAACAACAACAAATACATTTGTTGTGACCGACGGTGCAGGAAACACTGCTACCTGTAGCTTTACTGTGACCATCACCGATGATGAAGATCCAAGCCTTGAGTGTCCTGAAAATATCAATGTAAATGTTGATGCAGGAATTTGTGGCGCTGTGGTTGAATTCACCACTCCTGAAGGTTTTGACAATTCAGGTAACGTGACTGTAACCCAAATTGCAGGTCCGGTGTCAGGAGAAGTTTTCCCTGTGGGAACTACCACTGTAACTTTCCAGGTAGAAGACGCTTCTGGAAACACTGCAACCTGTAGTTTTGATGTAACTGTAACTGACAATGAAGCTCCAACAATCACTTCAGTATCAAACATTACTCAGAATGTAGATGTTGATTCTTGTTCAGCAATTGTGGAATACGAACTACCGACTGCAACTGATAACTGCGAAGGTGTGGAAGTTACTTTAACTGAAGGTTTAGCTTCAGGATCTGAATTCCCGCTAGGGGAAACTACCGTAACTTACACTGCAACGGATGCTTCAGGAAACGAAGTAACCACTACTTTCACTGTGACTGTGGTGGACAACATCGCTCCTGAAATTGTTTGTGTAAATGACATTTTTGACACTGTAGCTTCAGGCTCAACAACTGCCGTTGTGACTTACGATGCACCTGTTGCTTCTGATAACTGTTCTTACACTGTGGAACAAACAGCAGGTTTAGCATCAGGAAGTGCGTTCCCACTTGGAACAACAACCAACACTTTTGTTGTAACCGATGCTGCCGGAAACACTGCTACCTGTAGCTTTGATGTAGTGATCACCGATGATGAAGATCCAACGCTTGAGTGCCCTGCTCCAATCAATGTAAGTGTGGATGCAGGAATCTGTGGCGCTGTGGTTGAATTCGCCACTCCGGAAGGTTCTGACAATTCAGGTGAGGTGACTGTAACCCAAATTGCAGGTCCGGTTTCAGGAGAAGTTTTCCCTGTGGGAACTACCACTGTGACTTTCCAGGTAGAAGACGCTTCTGGAAACACTGCAACCTGTAGCTTTAATGTTACTGTAACTGATAATGAAGCTCCTAAAATTACTTCAGTTGCCAATATCACTCAAAATGTCGATGTTGATTCCTGTTCTGCAACTGTGGAATATGAACTACCGACTGCCACTGATAATTGTGAAGGTGTGGAAGTAACTTTAACTGAAGGACTAGCTTCAGGAAGTGAATTCCCACTTGGAGAAACTACCGTGACTTACACTGCGACCGATGCTTCAGGAAACGAAGTAACCACTACTTTCACCGTAACCGTGGTTGACAACATTGCTCCTGAAATCTCCTGCACAAATGACATTTTTGACACTGTAGCTTCTGGCTCAACAACTGCCGTGGTGACTTACAACGCTCCTGTTGCTTCTGATAACTGTGAGTTCACGGTTGAACAAACAGCAGGTTTAGCTTCAGGATCTGAATTCCCGCTTGGAACAACAACAAATACATTTGTTGTGACCGACGGTGCAGGAAACACTGCTACCTGTAGCTTTGATGTAGTTATCACCGATGATGAAGATCCAACGCTTGAGTGCCCTGCTCCTATCAACGTAAATGTTGATGCAGGAATCTGCGGCGCTGTTGTGGAATTCTCAACTCCTGAAGGTTTTGATAATTCTGGTAACGTAACTGTGACTCAGATTGCTGGTCCGGTATCTGGTGCTGTTTTCCCAGTGGGCACTACCACTGTGACTTTCCAGGTGGAAGATGCTTCAGGAAACAAAGCAACTTGTAGCTTCAATGTTACTGTAACTGATAATGAAGCTCCTGAAATTACTTCAGTTGCCAATATCTCTCAGAATGTAGATGTAGATTCTTGTTCAGCTACGGTTGAATACGAATTACCAACTGCAATTGATAATTGTGAAGGTGTTACTGTAACTTTAACTGAAGGTTTAGCTTCTGGCTCTGAATTTCCATTAGGTGAAACTACAGTGACTTATACCGCAACTGATGCTTCTGGAAATACTGTGACTACCACTTTCACTGTGACTGTAGTAGACAACATCGCTCCGGAAATCACCTGTGTAGATGACATTTTTGACACTGTAGCTTCTGGCTCCACAACTGCCGTTGTGATTTATGACGCACCGGTAGCTTCTGATAACTGTGAGTTTACAGTTGAACAAACAGCAGGACTTGCTTCAGGAAGTGAGTTCCCGCTTGGAACCACTACAAATACTTTTGTAGTGACTGATGGTGCAGGAAATACTGCTACCTGTAGCTTCACTGTGACCATCACCGATGATGAAGATCCAACCCTTGAGTGTCCTGCTCCTATCAATGTAAATGTTGATGCAGGAATCTGCGGCGCTGTTGTAGAATTTACAACTCCGGAAGGTTTTGACAACTCAGGTGACGTTACGGTGACCCAGATTGCAGGTCCGGTGTCAGGAGAAGTTTTCCCAGTGGGCACTACCACTGTGACTTTCCAGGTGGAAGATGCTTCAGGCAACACTGCTACCTGTAGCTTTGATGTGACTGTAAAAGATAATGAAGCTCCTGAAATTACTTCAGTGGCCAATATCATCCAAAATGTGGATGTAGATTCTTGTTACGCAACTGTGGAATACGAACTACCAACTGCAACTGATAATTGCGAAGGTGTGGAAGTAACTTTAACTGAAGGTTTAGCTTCAGGAAGTGAATTCCCGCTAGGTGAAACTACCGTGACTTACACTGCGACCGATGCTTCAGGAAATGAAGTGACTACTACTTTCACTGTGACTGTAGTTGACAACATCGCTCCTGAAATCTCCTGCACAAATGACATTTTTGACACTGTAGCTTCTGGCTCAACAACTGCCGTGGTGACTTACAACGCTCCTGTTGCTTCTGATAACTGTGAGTTCACGGTTGAACAAACAGCAGGTTTAGCTTCTGGTTCTGAATTCCCGCTTGGAACTACAACAAATACTTTTGTAGTGACCGATGCTGCCGGAAACACTGCTACCTGTAGCTTTACCGTGACCATTACCGATGATGAAGATCCAACGCTTGAATGCCCTGCTCCTATCAATGTAAATGTTGATACAGGTATCTGCGGTGCTGTGGTAGAATTTACAACTCCGGAAGGTTTTGACAATTCAGGTGAGGTGACTGTAACCCAAATTGCAGGTCCGGTGTCAGGAGAAACTTTCCCTATTGGAACTACCACTGTGACTTTCCAGGTCGAAGATGCTTCAGGCAATACTGCAACCTGTAGTTTTGATGTAACTGTAACTGACAATGAAGCTCCAACAATCACTTCAGTATCAAACATTACTCAGAATGTAGATGTTGATTCCTGTTCTGCAACTGTGGAATACGAACTACCAACTGCCACTGATAATTGTGAAGGTGTGGAAGTTACTTTAACTGAAGGTTTAGCTTCAGGATCTGAATTCCCGCTAGGGGAAACTACCGTAACTTACACTGCAACGGATGCTTCAGGAAACGAAGTAACCACTACTTTCACTGTGACTGTGGTGGACAACATCGCTCCTGAAATTGTTTGTGTAAATGACATTTTTGACACTGTAGCTTCAGGCTCAACAACTGCCGTTGTGACTTACGATGCACCTGTTGCTTCTGATAACTGTTCTTACACTGTGGAACAAACAGCAGGTTTAGCATCAGGAAGTGCGTTCCCACTTGGAACAACAACCAACACTTTTGTTGTAACCGATGCTGCCGGAAACACTGCTACCTGTAGCTTTGATGTAGTGATCACCGATGATGAAGATCCAACGCTTGAGTGCCCTGCTCCTATCAATGTAAATGTTGATGCCGGAATTTGTGGCGCTGTGGTAGAATTCTCAACCCCGGAAGGTTTTGACAATTCAGGAGACGTGACTGTAACTCAGATTGCAGGTCCGCTGTCTGGTTCTGTTTTCCCTGTCGGAACCACAACTGTGACTTTCCAGGTGGAAGACGCTTCAGGAAACAAAGCAACCTGTAGCTTTGATGTGACTGTAAAAGATAACGAAGCTCCTGAAATTACTTCAGTGGCCAACATTACTCAGAATGTAGATGTGGATTCTTGTTCTGCAACTGTGGAATACGAACTACCGACTGCAACTGATAATTGTGAAGGTGTGGAAGTAACTTTAACTGAAGGTTTAGCTTCAGGAAGTGAATTCCCGCTTGGAGAAACTACCGTGACTTACACTGCAACCGATGCTTCAGGAAACGAAATAACCACTACTTTCACTGTGACTGTGGTGGACAACATCGCTCCGGAAATCACCTGTGTAAATGACATTTTTGACACTGTAGCTTCTGGCTCCACAACTGCTGTTGTGACTTACGACGCTCCTGTGGCTTCTGATAATTGCTCTTACACTGTTGAACAAACAGCAGGTTTAGCTTCAGGAAGTGCGTTCCCACTTGGAACCACTACCAACACTTTTGTTGTGACCGACGGTGCCGGGAATACTGCTACCTGTAGCTTCACTGTAACTATTACTGATGATGAGGATCCGACAATCACTTGTCCCGAAAACATTGACGTAAATGTGGATGCAGGAATCTGCGGTGCTGTGGTTGAATTCTCAACTCCGGAAGGTTCTGACAATTCAGGTGACGTAACTGTGACCCAGATTGCTGGTCCGGCATCAGGAGAAGTTTTCCCTGTGGGAACTACCACTGTGACTTTCCAGGTCGAAGATGCTTCTGGCAACACTGCTACCTGTAGCTTCGATGTAACTGTAACTGATAATGAAGCTCCTGAAATTACTTCAGTGGCCAACATTACTCAGAATGTAGATGTAGATTCATGTTCTGCAATTGTAGAATACAAACTACCGACTGCCACCAATAATTGTGAAGGTGTCACTGTAGAACTAACTGAAGGTTTAGCTTCAGGTTCTGAATTCCCGCTAGGGGAAACTACCGTGATTTACACCGCGACCGATGCTTCAGGAAACGAAGTATCCACTACTTTCACTGTGACTGTGGTGGACAACATCGCTCCTGAAATCACCTGTGTAAATGACATTTTTGAGACTGTAGGTGAAAACGGAACTACTGCCGTTGTGACTTACGACGCACCTGTAGCTTCTGATAATTGCTCTTTCACAGTTGAACAAACAGCAGGTTTGGCTTCAGGAAGTGCGTTCCCGCTTGGAACTACAACAAATACATTTGTTGTGACCGACGGTGCAGGAAACACTGCTACCTGTAGCTTTGATGTAACTATTACTGATGATGAGAATCCAACACTCACTTGTCCTAATAACATCGACGTAAATGTTGATGCAGGAATTTGTGGCGCTGTGGTAGAATTTTTAACTCCGGAAGGTTTTGACAATTCTGGTGACGTAACTGTGACCCAGATTGCAGGTCCGGTATCTGGTGCTGTTTTCCCAGTTGGAACTACTACTGTGACCTTCCAGGTAGAAGATGCTTCAGGAAACACTGCAACTTGTAGTTTTGACGTAACTGTAACTGATAATGAAGCTCCAACAATCACTTCAGTATCAAACATTACTCAGAATGTAGATGTTGATTCCTGTTCTGCAACTGTGGAATATGAACTACCGACTGCCACTGATAAATGTGAAGGTGTGGAAGTTACTTTAACTGAAGGTTTAGCTTCAGGATCTGAATTCCCGCTAGGGGAAACTACCGTAACTTACACTGCAACGGATGCTTCAGGAAATGAAGTGACTACTACTTTCACTGTGACTGTGGTGGACAACATCGCTCCGGAAATCTCATGTACAAATGACATTTTTGACACTGTAGCTTCAGGCACAACAACTGCCGTGGTGATTTACGATGCTCCTGTTGCTTCCGATAACTGTGAGTTCACGGTTGAACAAACAGCAGGTTTAGCTTCTGGTTCTGAATTCCCGCTTGGAACTACAACCAACACTTTTGTTGTAACCGATGCTGCCGGAAACACTGCTACCTGTAGCTTTGATGTAGTGATCACTGATGATGAAGATCCGACGCTTGAGTGTCCTGCTCCTATCAATGTAAATGTTGATGCAGGAATTTGCGGCGCGGTGGTAGAATTTACAACTCCGGAAGGTTTTGATAACTCAGGTGACGTGACTGTGACCCAGATTGCAGGTCCGGCGTCAGGAGAAGTTTTCCCTGTGGGAACTACCACTGTGACTTTCCAGGTCGAAGATGCTTCAGGCAATACTGCAACCTGTAGTTTTGATGTAACTGTAACTGACAATGAGTTGCCGGTATGGACTTCAGCTTTACCTTCAGATGCAACGGTAGAATGTGACGAGGTTCCGGCAGCAGCTACTTTAACTGCGACCGATGCCTGCGGGGTGAATGTGAAATTTTCCGAAGAAATGGTCGCTTCAGATTGTGCTTCAGAATATATTTTAACCAGAACCTGGACTGCGACTGATAATAACGGAAATGCTATTTCCCATACGCAGATCATTTCCGTAGAAGATAATTCGGCACCAACATTGGCGAACGAACTTCAGGAAGTGATCAACATTAGCTGTGAGGAAATTCCCGCAACACCAGAACTGACTTTTACCGACAATTGTTCTCCTGAGGTTACGGTAGAGTTTGATGAGAGTACAACCGACGGGGAAAACGGAAGCTCTGTAATCACCAGAACCTGGTTCGCATCTGACTGTGCCGGAAATGAAGCTGTCTTTACACAAATTATTAATGTAAATCCAACTTCAACTGAAATTGAAACTACCACTGCAGACCTTTGTACCGAAGATGTCATTTTTGAACTCTCTGACCTATTAATTGGAGAGTACAACGAGAACGGAACCTGGGTAGACAGCAATCAAACAGGTGCGCTTCAAAACGGGGCAGTAGATCCGGGCCTACTTCAGGTGGGATTATACAGCTTTGATTATGTGATCAATGAAGGTGGCTGTACTTCAACCACTACTATTCAGGTTAGCATTAACGATGACTGTATTGTTCTTCCCTGTGAAATAGAAGATGTGCGAAATAGTATCTCTAAAGCTGTAACTCCAAACGGAGATAACATTAATGACAAATTTGAAGTAGGTAAAGGTATTGACTGTGGCTTCACTTATGCTGTTCAAATCTTTAACCGCTGGGGGAATGAAGTGTATAAATCAAATAATTATACTGATGGCTGGGATGGAAGTTCAAGTAACTCTATAACCGGAGATCAATTACCTGCAGGTACTTACTATTACATTGTTGAGATAAAACAAAGTGGACTTGAACCAATACAGGGATATATCTACTTAGGAACCAAATAATCGATGAACATGAAAAAATTCTACCCCGTCATAATTCTTCTACTTATTGGTGTATGTGCCAATGCACAGCAGCTGCCACAATTTACGCAGTATATGTACAACACTATTTCGATAAATCCTGCTTATGCTGGAAATAGAGATGCTCTCTCGGTAGTTGGGCTTCACAGGAGTCAGTGGTCAGGACTCGCTGGGGCACCGCAAACGCAGACCCTGTCTATCCACTCCCCTCTTCGCAACGAAAAAATTGGGCTTGGGGTTTCGGTGATCAACGACAAAGCCGGTTATGAGAATTACACTTATGCGTATGGAGATTTTTCCTATACCATTAATGTAAATGCTTTCACCACCCTTTCTTTTGGACTCAAAGCAGGAATGAGCTATTACAACCTAGATGAAGATTTGCTGCAAGATGTAGATGATCCATTTTTTAATGATGATGTATTTAACAGGTGGACACCCAATTTTGGAGCCGGGCTATTCCTCTCTTCTCAAGATTGGTATGTAGGGCTTTCTGCACCAAAGCTGCTAAATAATGATAATAACATAAAAAGCGAATATGTAGCCCTTGAACAGGTGCATTATTATTTAACCGGGGGGTATGTGTTTGATCTCAACGATAGCTGGAAGCTTCGCCCCAGTACCTTGCTAAAAGCAACAAATGGAGCCCCGCTCTCTGTAGATATTTCGAGTACATTCATTTATGACGAGAAAGTGTACCTGGGGGCAAATTACCGGCTGGATGATGCCATAGGTGGATTTGTTGATTTTCAAATCCTTCCTTCCTTTAGAGTTGGGTATGCCTATGAATACTCTGTTTCTGATCTACAGCCCTATACTTCAGGCACGCACGAGATCCTGTTGATATATGAATTCCGAAGACAAAACACCAAATATAGATCCCCAAGGTTCTTTTAATTAAACTACCAGGATGATGAAAAAAAACTACTGTTTACTCCTCCTTTTAATCTGTCAGTCCCTGTTCCTTTCGGCTCAGTCGGGCATGCAAAAAAAAGCAGATAGGTTATATGAAAGTTTCGCTTATGCGAAGGCCATAGATGTTTACAAAGATCTGCTGGAGAAGGACTATAAGGTTGAACACAACCAAAAGAAACTGGCCGATAGTTACTTTTTGTTGAGGGATCCGGAAAATGCAGCGCCACTATATGCCAAAGTCGTTGAGCAACCCGGCGTATCTCCCGAATATTACTACAAATATGCCCAGGCTTTACGCGGCGTGCGCCGTTATGATGAATCAAGGCAGTGGCTCAAAAAGTACCTTGAAGAGGGCAAAAATGAGAATTTGGTAGAAGACCTCCTTAACGAGGAGAAAATTGCAATTTACCCGGGACTGGAAACCTTCAGGCTTAAAAATGCCGATTTTAATTCGGAATTCAGTGATTTTGGTGCTTACAAAGGCAATGGGACTATCTATTTCACTTCGGCAAGGGCCAAAGGTGCTAAGAATCCGAAGATCTATGACTGGAACGGCGAACCTTTCCTTGATATTTACACGGTACCTTCCAAAAATGGCATTTTGGAATCGCTTTCCGGAGAAGTGAACAGCGTAAGGCATGAAGGTCCGCTGGTGATCTCCAAAGATGGAAAGACCATGTACTTTACGCGCAATAATTACATCAACAATAAAAACGGAAAAAAAGATAGCGAAGGTGTTAATCACCTTAAGATCTACAAAGCTTCTTTGATAAACGGGGAATGGACGAATATTGAAGAGCTTCCGTTTAATAACGACAATTATTCAGTGGGCCATCCGGCCCTTTCGAAAGACGGACAAACACTTTATTTTGCTTCGGAAGCTCCTGAAGGATTTGGAGGATCGGATCTTTATAAAGTCAGTGTCAAAAATGGCATTTTTGGAACCCCCGAAAATCTTGGAGAACAAATAAACACTCCCGGAAATGAGGTTTTCCCTTTTGCTGCTGAAGATGGCAAATTCTACTTTTCTTCTGACGGACATAAAGGCTATGGCCTACTGGACGTTTTTGTAGTAGATCTTCAAAATCAGGAAAAGATCTACAATCTGGGGGAACCCATCAACAGCAATCTCGATGATTTTTCTTTTACAATTTCTTCCGAAGATATTTCTGAAGGATTTGTGGCTTCCAACAGACCCGGCGGAAAGGGAAGTGATGACATTTACCAGCTGAGTATGTTGGCACCTTTAGTGCTTAAAGGAACCGTGACCGACTCTATAAATGGGAAACCTATTGCCGATGCGACCGTACGCTTAAAGGATGAAAACGAGCAACAAATAGCTTTTTTAAAGACTGACAGTGTTGGGTATTATGAATTGGAGATTCGCAGAGATGTAAAATATCCTATTGAAGCGAAACATATTAAATACGACCAAAAACTGGGTACAGTAAACACTTTTGAGATGGATGACCAAACCGAACTTGTTTACGATATCGAACTGTCGCCTGTTAATGATGTGGAATATTTAGCTGAGATCAACAAGATCTATTTCGATTTTGACAAGCACAATATTCGTCCAGATGCTGCCGCCGAACTGGATAAGCTGGTGAACCTGATGAAAAATGAATACCCTGAACTGGTAATTGAAATTGGCTCACATACAGACAGGAGAGGATCTCTTGAATATAACCGTCGCCTTGCAGAAAGAAGGGCCCAGTCTACATATGATTACCTGGTCCAACACGGTATAGCTCCCGAAAGAATTGTAACTTACAAAGGTTATGGAGAAGAGCAGCCAGAGATAGACTGTAATAATTGTAATGAAGTTCAACACCAATTGAATAGAAGATCCATTTTTAAAGTGGTTAAAATGGAATAGATCGCCCAAACTAACCAACCATTAAAGAGGCTGTCTTATAAGCTCCTAAAATGTTATTCTGAAAGTGATTTTTCAGATTCTTTTAAACCTGAACATCAGAAGTTAAAAGAACCAAAAGGATAACAAAAAGAGGCTTTTTGACAGCCTCTTTTCTTGTACTATACCTCCAGGAAATTGAGGTGGAATGCTACCCTCTTTAAAAAAAGTAAATGGCTTGTATGTGGCTTGAAAAGTAGAAGAAAAGGAAGCTTTGAATGATTACTTTGTGATAATCTTCACTAAGTCAGCCTAAAAAAGAGAGCCTGTCTTGAATAAATTTTAAGACAGGCTCTCCTAACCAACCGTAAATTATTTATGATATGAAATCTTAGTATTACTTTCTTACAAAAATATTGGTAAAATAGAATTTACCGTCTTTTCCTTCCTTTACCGAGATGCCAAAATGAGTGTGATCACCTTCAAGATTTTCACGATGGCCATCACTTTTGATCCATGCATTAACTACAGCTTCGGCAGTTCTATAACCAAACCCAACATTCTCACTCACAGCCTTGGCATTAACCGATTTAACAAGTGCCTGGTATCTGCTTCCGAAGAAATGATGACATACCTCATCATCTTCAATCATATGTTTATTGTGACCGGCAGCCTCGAGGGACCCTTCATCCAGGTATAATAAACTGTTCAATCCATTTTGTTCCCTGTAGGCATTGACCAGCTCGAGTACATTAAGTTCAATTGAGGAATATTTAACAGGAGCGAGTTTAGTGGTGAGGTTTGCCGATTCTACTTCATCTACACTTTCTTTGGAACAAGATGTAAGAGTAATCGCACAAATAGCCATTAACCATGTCAAGTAGGTTAAATTCTTCATAATGGTAGTCAGTAGATTTGGGATAGGAAAATTAAGAATTATTTTCGATTAACAAGCCATTTAATCGATGAACTACACACATTAAGGTAAATTTAACACAACAGGGTTCCAAACCCTACAAAAATAGCGCTAAAACTCTGAAGATAAAAGACATATTAGATCGATAAAATGCAGCTATTCAAAGCGAAGAACTTTGCCATCATCGGCAAGATGCACGCTGTCAAAAACCTCATTAGCTTCCTTTTTAAATGCCTCTATAGATTCATAACGGGTGGAATAATGACCCAGCACGAGGTGAGAAACCTTAGCCGCCCTGGCAATAGCAGCTGCTTCTCGTGCAGTAGAATGGCCCGTGGGCGCAGCAAGATATGCGTGCTCCTCTAGAAAAGTAGATTCGTGGTATAACACCGTAACATTTTCTAATTGCTCAGCCAGCGAGGGAGTATAGGAAGTATCACTGCAAAAGGCATAACTTTCGGGAGGTTCGGGATCTTCGGTCAACTCAACATTAGGGATAATCCTACCGTCTTCAAGAACAGCATCTTTTCCTTTTTTGATGCCTTTATAATAAGCTACATCAATATTATACTTCTCAACTTCTTCCATCAACAGCTTCCTGGGTTTTGGCTTTTTCCGAAAGAGGTACCCATTGGCATAAATGCGGTGATTTAAAGGAATAGTCTCTACAGTAACTTTACGGGTGTTGAGAATTACCTGAGGCCCGGTAGAAGATAATTCATAAAAATAAAGCGGATAGCCGGTCCAGGAGTTAGCATATTTAAGTTGCAGCAGCACGATCTCCTTTATGCCCTTGGGGCCGTAGATATGGAGTTCGGTCTTCCTGTTCAACAACATAAAAGTTGAAATTAGACCAATCAAACCATAAAAATGATCGCCGTGAAGATGGGAAATAAAAACGTGTTTAATCTTTCCGAACTTGATCTTGTGCCGGCGCAACTCCACCTGAGTACCTTCTCCGCAATCAATAAGAAAAACTTCATTGTTGATCTCCAACACCTGGGAGGTAGGATTTGTAAAAGTTCTTGGTGTAGCCGCATAACAGCCCAGCACGGTCAATTTCATGTCTCGGGGTCTTTAAAATTAAAAAGACCTAGAATCCCAGGTCTCTTTCAATCTCTTCCATTTGTATAATATCTTCGGCTTCTGTGAGGGTGGGCACTACCAGCAGTTCCTCGGGCACCTGGTCTATGTTAATCGTATCGTTTGCGATAACAAAAGACCTGTTTCCCTCTCTATGCCTATTTGAAAGCTCCAGGAACTTTAGGAGTTCATCAAGCCGCAGCTCCCCATATTTTAAGATATCTATCACCACATTGTCATCTTTAAACTTTGGATGAATACTTTCCAAAAATGCGGCAAACCGGGTCACATTATCTTTTTCGTCTTCAAATATTTTATAACTCTCCTTTTCTGTTATTTTCATAACTATTTAATTTGTGACGCAAGGAGATAGATCACTGCCATTCTAATAGCCACTCCATTTTGCACCTGATCAAGGATAATAGCCTGATCGGAATCTGCCACGTCACTGGTTATCTCCACTCCCCTGTTGATTGGGCCGGGATGCATTATCACGATCTTTTTACCAAGGGAATCGAGGAGTTCTTTATTTAATCCGAACAACTGCACGTATTCCCGGGTACTGGGGAAGTAGCTTATGTCCATTCTTTCATTTTGTACCCGCAGCATATTTGCCACGTCGCACCATTCGAGAGCCTTGCGCAGGTTTGGCTCCACCTCTACCCCTAACGAACTTATATATTTAGGAAGTAAGGTGTAAGGGCCGCAAACTTTTACCTGGGCACCTTGTAGTTTTAATGCCAGAATATTTGATAAGGCTACCCTGCTATGCAGAATATCACCTACTATCACAACTTTTTTACCCTGTACTTCGCCCAGCTTTTCACGAATGGAATAGCTATCCAGCAAAGCCTGGGTGGGATGTTCATGCGCTCCATCCCCGGCATTGATGATACTGGCATTTACATGTTTTGACAGAAAAATTCCTGCCCCGGGATTGGGGTGCCGCATCACTACCATGTCTACCTTCATAGACAGGATATTATTCACAGTATCTATAAGGGTTTCTCCTTTTTTTACTGAAGAAGAGGCCGCCGAGAAATTTACCACATCGGCACTCAGCCTTTTTTCGGCCAGCTCAAAAGAAAGCCGGGTTCGGGTACTATTCTCAAAAAATAAATTGGCTATGGTAATATCACGAAGGGAAGGTACTTTCTTGATGGGCCTGTTGATCACCTCCTTGAAATGATCGGCGGTTTCAAATATGAGGTCAATATCTTCTTTATTCAGGTATTTTATCCCCAGTAAATGCTTAACACTTAGTTCACTCATGTTTATAATTTACTAATAAGGTATACGGCATCTTCCCCTTCATTCTCTTTCCAGTTCACTTTAACTTTTTCCTCATTTATAGCATCTACCTGTCTCCCGTTATAATCGGGCTGAATGGGCAAATGCCTGCTAAACCTGCGGTCTATGAGCGTAAGAAGCTCAATTTCACGTGGCCTTCCAAAAGATTGCACCGCGGTAAGTGCCGCCCTAATGCTCCTTCCGGTATAAAGCACGTCATCCACAAAGATCACCCGCTTATCTTCTACTACAAAATCTATATGGGTTTTATTGGCCTCAAGAGGTTTATCGCTTCTTCTGAAATCATCCCGGTAAAAAGTGATATCCAGCTGCCCCATCTTAATCGTGGTAATACCATAGTCTTCCCTAAGGATCTTATAGATGCGGTTTGCGAGAAAAGCACCCCGTGGTTGTATACCAATGATCACCGAATCTTTGAAGGTATCGTGATTTTCAATCAACTGGCAGGCCAAACGTTGTAAAATGATGTTCATCTCTTTTGAAGCAAGCAACACTTTTTGGCTCATAATAACTGAAGTTAACATAACAAAAGTATGATTTTTTTTGTGAGAACTGCATCTGCAAGGATCAAATAAAATTTAGGCTACACCCATAAATAAAGAGTTTTTTATAATTTCCTTCTTCAGAAATAGGCAAATTAAAGTTTATCTTGCAGTAAAAATTTAATGCTCTACCTCTTACACGAATCCCAGGAAAAAGAATCTGTAGAGGAAAATATCCTCCCGGTTTTAAAGAACATTGAATATGAACCGGTGTCTTTTCCGCTGGACAAAGAATTCGATATTGACGCAGATTCATGCCTTCTCCTCTTTTTGCCCGATTCTGCATTGAGAGAGATCATTCCCGTGGCAGCAAAAAACAAATGGCCTATTGCCATCTTACCTCATCCCGAAAATAAATTCACCTCAAAAGGGCTGGGAGTTTCAGAAGATATTGAAGACGTGATCACTCAATTTACCGAGTGTGATAACCCTTATCATATTGACCTCCTGTTTTGTAACGACATACCGGTTTTTAGCTCCATAAATATTGGAGACATCTTTTTACTTTCCCAAAGGCACGGCAAAAAGAACTTTTTTCAGGAGGTGGTGAATATTATTCGGAATATTCGCAAAGCTTCCTCGCTTTCTCACCATTCCTATCAAATAAGTACAGACGGAGAAAAGGTAATTCACACCTCTGCTTTAGGAATTATTGTAGTAGAACATGCATCGAGTTCTCTAATTTCAAAACGCCTGCTTGAGGAAAGTTCTATAAACGACGGGGCTTTTCAGGCTTTCGTACTTGCACCGCAAAACCTTATGGTATTGTTGTGGTTCTTCCTTAGAAGCCTTGTGCCTAGCAAAAAGACGCTCACCAAGCTCCCTTCTTTCATCGGAAAAATAAAAACTTCAAACCTGCAGGTGGCCGGGAAAGAACCCGTTGATTACACCATTGATGGAGAGAAAAAACAAGCTGAAGAACTCAATATTGAAGTCCTTAAACAAACGCTTATTCTTAAACAGCAAAGTGTTTACAGTGATAAAACCGAAAAGGAAAACGGAAGAAAAAGTATAAAAATTGAAGGACTGCCAACAGGGGAAACCCGAAAGGAACTTATTAAAAGGAGCCTGCCAATCCTGCCCCGTGCCAGCACAGAGCAATTCCAGGACCTGTTTAAGGTACTTAGAAACAACTCGACAATAAGCACCTCTTTCATGGTGATGATGATCTTATCTACCCTTATTGCAACTTTTGGGCTTTTTGGGAATTCCTCACCGGTAATTATTGGCGCTATGATACTGGCACCGGTAATATCGCCTATTGTCTCTTTTTCTATGGGAATGGTGCGATATGATGTACCTATGTTAAAGGAAAGTTTTGTCACCATTACCGCCGGCACCCTGGTTTCGCTCGCTTTTGCCGCGGGGGTAAGTCTCGTGATCCCTCTTAAAGTACTCACCCCCGAAATTGAAGCCAGGCTCTCCCCTACTTTACTTGATATGGGGATTGCAGTATCATCGGGTATTGCGGCAGCTTATGCCCACGCCAATGAAGGCATTGCAAAAAGCCTGGCAGGAGTAGCCATTGCAGTTGCGTTAGTTCCGCCCCTTGCGGTAGCCGGGATTGGTATTGGCTGGTGGGATTGGGAAGTATTTTCGGGTGCAATTTTATTATATGCCACAAACCTTGCAGGCATTATATTGTTTGGGGGCCTCACTTTCCTATTTCTGGGCTTTGCCCCCTTTAAAAGGGCAAAAATGGGACTCGTTTATACCCTCGTTATCGTGGTTCTTGTGGCTGTTCCCCTCACCCTTTCTTTTGACAGGATTATGCAAGAGGCCAATATCACCCGTGCTCTTGAAGGCGCAACAATTCAGAATGTGGTTTTGAGAGATGTGCGCATAAGATTCGGTTCACCCATGGTAGTGTCACTGCGGCTGGTAGGCCCTCAAGATATTGCGCCTCAACGTATACAGGAAGTTAAAAAGGAAATTGAAAAGAAAATAGACCAGCCTGTAAGACTCGAGGTAGTTTCGGCCATGGAATTTTAATCTTTGATAATGAACTTAGCCACCAGTTGTGGTGGCATAAAACTTTCTTCACTGAAGAAAATTGAGATGAAAAAATTTTTACTTGCACTGCTAATTCTTCTCCTTGTATTTCTTGGCCTCACTTACTGGTCGATTTCAATAGGCCCTTCGGAATTATTCATTTCGAAAGTCATTCCATCCGAAGTTTCTTCGGGCAGGTTCCAGGATGGAGACAGGGTAACGGCAGTAGCGACTAATAGATACGAAGCTAACGCCATTAAGCGTTTTATGCAAGGCGATAACTACCGCGAGGCCTGGGAGGCCCCGGTACAGGCCGAAATTTTTCTTCTTGATTCTTTTACAATCCAGGAAGAAGGCGGCGGTAATCAAACAAAGTCTCTTAAAATTGTAGGTAAAGACGGCGCTCTTTACAGTCTACGCAGTATCAACAAAGATCCTTCCCCTTTAATTCCAGAAGTTGCAAAAACCCTTGGCCTCGAAAACATTGTGGTAGATGGTATTTCTGCGCAACATCCTTATGGAGCTGTTCTTGCAGCCGCTCTTGCCGATGCTGCCGGCATTCTTCATACCCACCCAAAAATTGTCTTTGTGCCACGGCACGATGCGATGGGAAAATATTCCGAAAAATACGGAAATCGCCTGTTCCTTCGCGAATTTGAAACCGAAGGTAAAGTCAATTGGACCTCTTATAATAACGTAGAGAAAATCGTGGAGACCGATGAACTCCAGGAAATGAAGATCAACCTGAAGGAGACTCTGCACATTGACCGCCAAAAACTGGTGCGGGCACGGCTTTTCGACCTCCTTATTGGTGATTGGGACCGGCATACAAAACAATGGGGTTGGGTGATACAACAACGGGGGCAAAACAAAGTGGCAATTCCGTTGCCAGGAGACAGGGATAATGCTTTTTTCAGGATTGATGGCGTTATTCCCACCATCCTTACCAATCACCTGGTACAGCCCATGGTGAGGCCTTTTCAGAAGGATATTGATCATATACCTGGGTTTGTTTATCCTTTTGATGTTTACTTCCTGAAAGATGTGCCCCGGCAGATTTTCATAGAGGAAGCACAATACCTGCAACAGCATTTAACAGACACTGAAATCAATAAAGCTCTTGAAGCCTGGCCTCAAAGCCTGGTGCAACTCAATGGGAATGAAATAGCTGCAAAACTGAGACATCGCCGGGATAAACTGCAGGAATATGCCATAGAATTTCATGAGGAGATCAATAAAAAAGAACCCATTTCAGGGCCGTTAAAGGGAAGTGAAGATGTAGAGCTACCTGCAAACTTGCAGGAGTGTTTTGAATGTAAATAGCCCGGTATTTAAATGTAAAATTTACAGTAAAAAAGCACTGAATATCTACCCCATCTTTTTTTAAATCAGTAAATTTATACTTCATATTTTTCTAAATTCTCTCCCCATGAAAAAGCTGATCCTTTTTCCGATCATGGCTTTATTTCTTTCATCATGTACAGCCGTAAAATTTGAAAGTCCACAACCATCTTCTGCTCCTTCAATTTCAGAATTTCCTTCAAAAATGCATGGCATATTTGTTTCAAATAATGAAGACACACTTTTTATTGAAAAGAATTATTTTCGATATTCAGGAGGTACAGAAGCAGGTGTTTACGGATACCTTTCTAAGCCACAAACTGTGCTAAAGAAAATGAATAACAGTTATATATTAAACCTTTATGATAAGGATAACTGGAATGTTTTTCCCTTTAAGGCTTCCAAGAATAAGATTGTTACCCACTGCGCCAATTTAACTTCAGAATCTGAACAACTCATAATGGAGGTACAGGAATCCAGACCTGTTAGAGAAATAACATCTGAAGATGGTAAATTCGAATACTATCTACTTGCACCAACAGATAAAGAGTTTCGGCAACTCCTGCGAAAAAACCTTTTTTCAGAAAAAAAGATTTTTAAGAGGTTAAAGTAATCAGGATTTCATTTTACGGCTTTCAGTAGCCATTATTTTATCCCAAAACGTGAAGTATAGGCCGTAATTGGTCATAAATTCTGTGTGGTGATGGTGGTGATGGGTGGCGCCAATAAATAGTTTCCCAAAACGGCTTTTTTGGAACCACAGCGGATAGATCTCTATATCAAGATGGTTCACTACACTACTTACCGTCATGACCAACAGGTAAAAACCCAAAACATAGATATTCACAGGTAAAAAGATAAGAATCAATGGCAGGATAAGTGCTTCGATCAAACTTTCCCATGGATGAAAGGAAAAAGCCGTCCATGGTGTAGGAATACGACTATCGTGATGTACCTTATGCACAATCCTGAAGACTTTGGGGTGATGCATCCAGCGGTGCACCCAGTAGTAATAGGTTTCATGAATGAGTAAAATAGCTAAAAGGCTCACCGGCAAATACCAGTAGCCATAAAGAGGGGGTTCCAGGTACACAGCGGTATGTCCCTTTAGCCACAGCCAGTAGGTAGCCGCCCCCACCAGGGCAAAAATTGCCGATGATTTTATGCTCCACACAATCTCCTTTTTCAACTGCTTTTTGTTAGCCAGCCTTTTACTTAACCTTCTTTCGTCATATTTCTTAAAATTTTTGACGTAATAATAGTAGTAAAAGACCCCTGCTGCCAAAAAATACCTGAAGAGGATTGCAAAAAAGAAGATTATGGTATAAACCAGGAGAATTCCGGGGGTAGTTGTTTCAGGTACAAGTATTTCAGTCATAGCCCTAAAATACTAATTACAATCTTAAATTCCTGTCAAAATATTCCGAAGCTATTTTTAAGTTTCCTGATATTTTCAGTAGTCCTTTGCTTAACCTTTATTCTTTAATTTTACATACATCAAGCACTAAAAATGGCAACATCAACCGAATTCCCTTCAGAATTCATTGCATATACCCGGAAAAACAACCAGCCAGAATATATATTTTATTCCGAAGGCATTAGCCAACCGGAATATGCTCATTATACCCTTGAATTTTTTATTGATAAAACTAAACCAACAACATGAAAACCATTGCATTAATTGCCCACAACAGCCGCAAAACCGACTTGCTTAACTGGGCCAAAGTACATCGTGAAGCACTCTTAAAATACAAACTCATAGGCACTTCCAACACTTCTAAACTGCTCAGCGATATGCTGGATATAAAAGTTACCGGTTTTGGCCACGGCCCCAGCGGCGGCGACATTCTCCTGGCAGCTAAAATACTTCAGGGGGAAGTGCACATGATCATCTTTTTCATTGATGCCGAAACTCCCCACGGTCACGAACATGACATCCAGACCCTCATAAGGACTGCAGTGATCAACAATATCCCAATCGCACTAAACCGGGCATCGGCCGATTTACTGATTCTTGACGAAAGAGATCAGGAAGAATAGATCTGCAAAAAATCAGGGAAGAAAAATGCCATTTTTGGCACCCACCGCTCGTTCTCTCCTGGTGCATGTAGGGCTGCTAAAGAATTGAAACAGATCTAAAAAGCGCTTTTGCTTATCTTTTCATATCTTCAGTAAAAATTAAGCTGAAGCTATGAAAATACTCCTTACCGGCGCCACAGGATATATTGGAAAGCGCCTCCTTCCTATACTGCTTTCCCGCGGCCACGAGGTGGTGTGTTGCGTTAGGGACAGGAACAGGTTTCCTACCGATGGGATATATGCACACGACAGGATCTCTCTGCTCGAAGTTGACTTCCTGAAGCCGCTGCCTTCATCTGAAGTTATTAAAGACATTGATGCCGCTTATTACCTCATCCATTCTATGAGTGCAGGTACCGGAGATTTTGCAGAAATGGAAGCTGCTTCGGCCCATAATTTTTTAAAGCTTGTGGAGCCAACTTCGGTAAAACAGATCATCTACCTCACCGGGATTAATAACGAAGAAGAACTTTCCAAACATCTTTCTTCCCGCCAAAATGTAGAAGAGATCCTTGGCAAAAGCAGCGTGCCACTCACAGCTCTTAAAGCCGGAATTATTGTGGGTTCGGGTAGTGCTTCCTTTGAGATCATGCGCGATTTGGTTGAAAAACTGCCGGTGATGATCACTCCCAAGTGGGTCACCACCAAGAGTCAGCCAATCGCTATAAGAAATGTACTCGAGTATTTAGAAGGGGTGCTTCTACGGGAAGACACCTTTAACAGGGCTTTTGACATTGGTGGGCCCGATGTGCTTACTTACAAAGAAATGATGCTGCAGTTTGCAGATGTAAGAGGTTTTAAACGCAAGATCATTACAGTTCCCGTAATGACTCCCCGGCTTTCCTCCTACTGGCTTTATTTTGTTACGTCAACTTCTTACAAGCTTGCCATAAACCTTGTAGACAGCATGAAAGTTGAGGTCATTGCGAAAGATAATGATCTTGAAAAAATGCTGGGAATAAAATCCATTCCGTATAAAGAGGCTGTAGCGCTGGCTTTCCAAAAAATTGAGCAAAACAGCGTTATCTCCAGCTGGAAAGATTCGCTGGCCTCCAGTTATTCAGATAATTCTTTACTGGAGCATATCAATGTACCTACCGATGGCTGCTTTAAAGATTACCGGGAAAAGAAGATCACAGGTGATCCAGATGCGGTTCTAAAAAATATTTGGGCGATTGGCGGAAAACGTGGCTGGTATTACGGCAGCAGGTTATGGAAAATAAGAGGCTTTATGGATAAAATGGTGGGTGGCGTAGGGCTTAGGCGCGGGCGCACGCATCCATACCATATCAATACGGGTGACACTTTAGATTTTTGGCGGGTACTGGCAGCCGATGAAAAGAACCGCCGCTTGTTGCTATATGCCGAAATGAAATTACCCGGCGAAGCATGGCTGGAGTTTAAGATCACTGAAAGAAATGGGGAACATTTTCTGCAACAAACCGCGACCTTTCGACCCCATGGCCTTGCGGGTCGCCTCTATTGGTACACCGTGCTTCCCTTCCACTTTTTTGTTTTTGAAGGCATGGCCGGCAACCTCGTGAAATTCATTGACAAAGACTTAGAGGAAAAAACAAAATATCCTGAACAAAATCTTTAGAAACCCAGTCGCTAAAATTTCTTTCTGAAATGCCATTTTAAAGATCTTTACTTCGGAAAAATTCAGCTCTAACTGAAGTCTTCTCTTTCAATTGAAAATTCACCTTCCCTGAAGTCTTTAAAATTCGGAATTCCCTCTGAACTTAGGTGCTCCAAAACTTGGAAAAGTAGCAGGTTTACGTTATCTTAAATAGAAAATTCAGAAAAAAAGAATTATGAAAGAAAATGTAGGTAAAAAAGATCAGCTCATTAGAAGTATTGCAGGCCCTGCCCTTATGGGAATAGGCTTTTTTGCCCTTGGCGGGAACAAGGGAAAACTTGCAGGTCTTGCGGCCATAGTTACAGGAACCCTGATTGCTGAAAGTTCCATCACCAGGGTATGCCCGGTAAACGAATTTCTTGGTGTTGACACCAGGGAGAAGAAAAAAAGTCCGATTAAAAAGATCAAAGAAGCCCTCGTTTAATTTAGCGGAGTTTTCGTTTCTTAGCTGTAGATAATTCCTGAATGGGCACGTCGCGGCTAAGCTTACCGGTCATTGTATTTGCACAATTTTGCTGCACCTCCTTATGGTTTGCAGGTAATGGCGTGATGAACGATCTCATCCAGACTTTTGATCTCGGTCCTGCCGCACTCGGGCACCTTACATCGGCAGTACAATTCGGTTTTATTACCGGCACCCTGGGTTTTGCTTTCCTGGGAATTGCAGACCGGTATTCCCCCTCAAAAGTGTTCTTCTATTCTGCTATTTTTGGCGCCTTTTTTAACCTGGGGATGCTTGTGGAAAGCAACAGCTCCGGCAGTTTGCTAATGCTTAGGTTTCTTACAGGATTTTCCCTTGCAGGAATTTATCCCGTGGGAATGAAGATCGCATCCGATTATTATCGGGAAGGCCTTGGCAAATCTCTCGGTTTCCTGGTAGGTGCTTTGGTTCTTGGAACAGCACTCCCGCACTTACTCTTAACAGTAACCGGGCTGCAGGGTTTACCGTGGAAAAGCGTTCTAATTACTACTTCATTTCTGGCATTTTTGGGAGGGAGCCTCATTTTACTGCTTGTGCAGGATGGCCCCTACCGAAACCCAATGTTACAAAAGGATTTTTCAGCCATGCTCAGGGTTTTTAGAATTCCGAAGTTTAGGGCAGCGGCATTGGGGTATTTTGGGCACATGTGGGAATTATACACCTTCTGGGCCTTTGTTCCTGTGGTACTCAAGGTGTACAGCGTCCTTCACCCTCACAGCAATTTCAATATTCCTTTACTTTCTTTTTTCATCATTGGCTCCGGCGGACTCGCCTGTGCGGTCATTGGTCTTCTTTCCCAAAGTTGGGGCACTAAGAGAAGTGCTGCAGGTGCTTTACTACTTTCGGCTGCGTGTTGTATCATTTCTCCCCTTATGTTTCTGCAAACTTCAGAAACGTTCTTTATTATTTTTCTCCTTTTCTGGGGCATGGTTGTAGTGGCCGATTCTCCCCTGTTTTCTACCCTTGTCGCAAAACATGCACCTTCCGAAACACGGGGCACGGCATTGACCGTGGTGAACTGCATAGGTTTTGCTATCACTATTGTGAGCATCGAATTGACAGGTTTTGTGCTTGAAGTGCTCGATCCGGTTTATCTCCTTTTATTTTTGGCACCCGGGCCTCTACTGGGCCTGCTGGCTCTTTTCAGAAAAACAAGAAATCAATTGCCTACAATTTCCCCCGAAAAAGTTTAAATTTATACAGTAAGCATCTATTACCAAATGGAATACGATTACGACTATATTATTATTGGCAGTGGTTTTGGAGGCTCGGTGAGTGCGATGAGACTTTCAGAAAAAGGTTATAAAGTACTCGTAGTCGAAAAAGGAAAGTGGTTTAAAGTCAAAGATTTTCCCAAAACCAACTGGAACCTGAAAAAATGGCTCTGGATACCGGCATTGAAATTTTTTGGCATCATGAAACTGAGCGTCTTCAGGCATGTGGCAGTAATTTCGGGCACAGGTGTGGGTGGCGGTTCGCTGGTCTATGCCAACACCCTTCCGGTGCCAAAAAAGGCATTTTACACCTCTGGTTCGTGGAGGCAGCTGGAAGACTGGGAAGAGGATCTCAAACCACATTACCAGACTGCTTTAAAGATGTTGGGGGCAGTGCCTAATCCACGATTGTTTGATGCCGACAAAGCCCTTGAGAAAATGGCTGAGGACATGGGCAGAAAAGAGCATTTTGAACACCCTCATGTAGCTGTTTACTTCGGAAAAGAGGGAGAAACCAAAGAGGATCCCTACTTTGGCGGCAAAGGGCCAGATAGAACCGGCTGTAATTTTTGTGGCGGCTGCATGACCGGTTGCAGGTATAATGCAAAAAACACCCTTGACAAGAATTACCTTTGGCTGGCACAAGAGCTGGGGGCAAAAATACTGGCAGAAAATGAAGTCACTGATGTAAAAAAGCTTGCTTCGGAAGCTTATGAAGTGACACTCAAATCGAGTACCTCCTACTTCGGGAAGACCAAAAAACTGCGGAGCAAGGGAGTGATCTTTTCCGGCGGAGTTTTGGGTACGGTAAAACTTTTGCTCAAGCTGAAGCAGAAAAGTCTTCCGAAGTTATCCGATAAAGTGGGAGACGAAATCAGAACAAATAACGAGACCCTCATCAGCGTTTCTACGGCCGACAGGAAGAAAGACCTTTCTAAAGGCGTAGCCATAGGGAGCCTGCTGCACACAGATGACAACAGCCATCTTGAGGTAGTGCGTTACTCCAGAGGTTCGGGTTTCTGGAAGTTATTACACCTGCCAATGGCCACAGGAAAGACTCCCCCGCAGCGTATATTGAATGTTATTTCTCAGCTAATAAGTTCCCCGGTTTCCTGGTTCAAAACATATTTTATCAATGGCTGGTCAAAAAGTACTGCGGTACTGCTTTTTATGCAAAGCATTGACAGCACGATAAAACTGAAGAGAAATTTCTTCGGAAGCATGTCCAGCGGGATAGGTTCGGGGGAAAAACCTACTTCAGATATTCCTGCTTCAAAAGACCTCACCAAAAGGTACAGCAAAGCCATCAACGGCAAAGCCACTTCTTTTGTACTGGAAAGCATTGCCGGAATTCCCACTACAGCCCATATTTTAGGCGGTGCGGTGATGGGCAAAAATGCTTCAGAAGGAGTGATCAATTCCAGGAATGAAGTTTTTGGATATCAGGATTTATTGGTTATTGATGGATCAATGATCTCGGCAAACCCGGGGGTGAATCCCAGCCTTTCCATCACTGCAATAGCCGAAAGGGCCATGTCTTTTATTCCGCAGAAAAATGAGGTGTCAAAAATGGCATTTTTGAAGCATCATTCCGAAGAGATCAAAGGCTAAAAAACGACCGTTAGTTAAATAAGATAAATCTATAGAAGTTTAATATTCAATAGAATAGGCTGAAGTATTTTTACATCGAAAACCTTTAGGGTTAGGATGTCCCCTACACACCTTTCCCTTCAGGTTTTTCATTTTTCCTTCTGTAACAATTGTCACTGTTTATCCCTTCCAAAAGAGCTTTTTTTGTAGTATATTGATAATCAGATAAAACTACAGTCATGAGCTACTATTTTACCACTACTTTAAAACAGGATTTTGACACAGCCATTCAAAAAGTTACCGAAGAACTCAAAAAAGAAGGTTTCGGTATTCTAACAGAGATCGATGTGAAGGAAACCTTCAAAAAGAAACTGGATGTAGATTTCAGAAAGTATAGAATTCTTGGTGCCTGCAATCCGAAAATGGCGCACCAGGCTATTTCAGCCGAGAGCAGGATTGGGACCATGTTGCCCTGCAATGTGATAGTGCAGGAAACCGGTGACGGCACGATTGAAGTATCAGCCGTTGATCCTGTGGCTTCCATGCAAGCCGTTAAAAATGACACTTTAGGAGATGTTGCCACGCAGGTACGGGAAAAGCTGAAAAAGGTAATTAATAATATCAACTAGATTGAAACTACAAATGAAAAGAATCCGGGGACTTCTAAATTCTCCGGATTTTTTTTTGCTGCCACCCTGTGTAACAAAAGTAACTGTACCGGCGCAACTTAGGAATTACTTTTGTCCTGTTTTTAAATGATAACACTTATGAAAACGGAAAAGATCATACAAGCAGGAAAAGGAACCATACTGGACGTTAGAACAAGAGCAGAATTTGCTGGTGGCCATGTAGCAGGTTCCAAAAATATACCCCTTACAGAATTACCCGATGAAATTGAGAATTTGAGATCATGGGAGGCTCCAATCATTCTTTGCTGCGCATCGGGAATAAGAAGTTCGCAAGCAGAACAATATCTCACCCGTGCCGGTATTAATTGTGTGAACGGGGGTTCCTGGCTCGAAGTAAATTACCTACAAAATAAAGCATCTTAAAATGATAGAAGGTTTAAAACGAATACTGGGACTTGGTCCGAAAACAAATTATGCCCAATTACTTGAACAGGGCGCCACTATTGTTGACGTGCGCACCAAAGGGGAATTTAGCAGCGGGCACATCAATGGGTCAAAAAACATTCCGTTGAACAGCCTGGGCCAAAACCTGAAGAAAGTTGGAGATAAAAATAAGCCTGTTATTACCTGTTGTGCTTCGGGCATGAGAAGTGCTTCGGCAAAAAATATATTGAAATCGGCAGGATTCACAGAAGTACATAACGGCGGCGGCTGGAGAAACCTTCAGAATAAAATAGGATGAAAAACAGGTTTTTAAAAAACTGGACATGGGTACGAGCTGCTTACCTCATTAATGGCATGCTTATAATTTTTCAGGCTGCCAGTGCAGCACAGTGGTGGGGGCTTGCTTTAGGTATTTACGTTGCTGCTATGGGGCTTTTTAGCTTTGGATGTGCAGCAGGAAATTGTACGGAGCCAAATTGTGCGCTGGAACCTGATCGAGATCAGGAATTAAGAAAATAAACAGAATTATATTTACCACATAATTACACTTATGGAAGAACATATCTATAACGTCGATTTACACTGGAAAACAGATCGCAAAGGGGAAATATCTTCTCCTGAACTCGATGAGAAAATCGAAGTGGCCACACCTCCCGAATTTCCAAAGGGAATTGCCGGAATCTGGTCTCCGGAACATCTTTATACAGCTGCAGTAAACAGCTGTTTTATGACTACTTTTTTGGCAATTGCCGAAAATTCAAAACTGGAATTTGAAAGTTTAAGTTGCCCTGCAAAAGGAAAGCTGAGCAAACAGGAGGGTAAGTTTATAATGTCTCAAATTGTACTTGAGCCAGTGCTTACTATCTACAATGAAGATGATAAAGAGAAGGCCGAAAAGATCCTTTTTAAAGCCGAAAAAGCCTGTCTCATCACAAATTCTATAAAAGCTGAAGTTATTTTAATTCCGAAGATAAATCTGGCAGAATCTTTGGTATTATAAGTTTCCAGTCCCCCTACACAAGAGATCCCGTCTGAAGATTGTTTGTCTTCTTCGGGATCTTTTTTTTTGCTCAGTTTCAGCCATTATAATAGGCAAATCCAGAAATAATTTCATTTTCAACAATGCTGACTGTAACAAATGATCTCCAGAAAAGTCTATAGGAGAAATTGCTGAAGAAGAAATATTAAGGGCAGGTTTTTCAAATCAAAACCTGCTCACTTTTCTAAGGCATCTAAACCTTTCAAAAATGGATAGATTATTCCTGATTATCGTCATGTTACTCTTAAGCCAGAATGTTTTGGCGGGTGAAAAGACCATTACTACTTCAGACGGGGTTGACCTTTACGTGAAAGTAGAAGGCAAGGGCACTCCACTGCTTTACATTCACGGCGGGCCGGGATCGGGCAGCTATTGGTTTGAGAAATTGACAGGTGAATTTTTAGAACAGCATTTTACAGTAGTCTACCTGGATCAACGGTGGGTTGGAAGATCACAAAGTTCACCCACCCAGGATTATTCCCTTGACCGTATGGCGCTCTACTTTGAAGAAGTAAGGGCAGCTTTGGGTTTTAAAGACTGGCTTACCCTGGGGCACTCCTTTGGAGGCGTTTTACAAATGGGTTATGCCGAAAGGTATCCTGAAGCACAAAAAGGAATGCTCATGATAAATTGCACGCTCAACCTTATAGAATCGGCTTGTGAAAGCTGACTTCCAAAGGCAGCAGAATATGTTGGGGAAACCTATAGCTGTGCGGGAGACACAGTTGCCCTGGCACAAAGAATGAATGAGTATGGCGGAAAGCTGCAGGAAAAAGGCCTTTTCTGGAAAATGGGCTCCAGAGATCCTGAAACTTTTACAAAGCTCGACCAAATGTCTGGAGAAATCGAAAATTTCAATTACGATCTAAGCAACAATATCATGAACAGAAACGATTACTGGCAAAACTTTAAACTGCTTAGTGGTGGTATGAAGATGCCGGTGCTCTACTTCTACGGCACCAATGACTATATGGTGGGGCCGCGACATTATAAGGATCTTGAATTTTCGAATCTTCTTTTATGGGAAAATAATGGCGGGCATGTGCCGTTCATAGAAGACAGAAACGATCTCGAAAAGGCCGTGCTGGCATACAAAGAAAAGTACAGGGTTTAAAAGTAATTGTTTGAGGAGAACAGGTTGTCAAAAATGCGTTTTTGGCAACCTTTCTTATTTCCGGTCATTTTTAGCGGATCGTCTCAAGCCCTTCGGGTGGCGTTACAGCAAGTTCCTCGAGATCAGGTTCGGGAAGATCAAAGTTTCTTTTATCCTTTTTATATTCCGCAACATATTGGCTCAGGGTTTCCAGTTCCCGGGCATTCAGGTAGTTGGAGTTAGGCTTCTCTACCAGTTGCAGCCAGGGCACGGGCCCTTCAAAGTTGTAATCTCCAAAAACCATAAAAGGAGTGCCGTTGTGTTCTACAATTTGGCCTGTATCATCAAGTTTCCACTGTTTGGCCCAGTTGTAAATGCTAATGGCATCATCTTTTCGCAATCTCACACAAGCGTGGCTGGCAGGGTAACCAGGCAGGGAATATTGGTGCACACCGACGCCCTCAAAGTTCATAAAATTGAAGTAGTAAGGCATAAGCCAGGAATCATCTACCGTGCTAATTTTACTGCGGGCCTTATAGTTTCCGTAGAAGAGACCTGCGGGAGTTTGCGTAGACTTTTTTCCCGAGCTCACGGGTCCCCATTTTAGAAGTTTTCCATTCTCGTATAATGCAAATCCCTGTATTCTTCTCGAGATAAGCACGGTCTTGGGTATGGAATCGAGCATTTCCAATCTTTGGGGAAAAGGAGAATAATCTAAAAAGTTTTTGGTGAGCGTATCGGGTATCACCAGAACATCACCTGCCCTTAGCCGGTAGGCGTCCACGCGGTTGATGGCAAAAATAAATTCCTGCTCCAGTTCGTTAAACCGCGTTTTAAAACTATCAACCTGGGCAGTATTTTCAAGGCTGTCACGATGATAGGTAACAAACAGGGGCAACTTTTCGACTTCCTGCTTTACAGTTGGTGCAATTGTAGCTTCTGGTGGATTTAAATTTTGAGACTGAAGAGCCGTTTCAGATCGTTCACAGGAAGTCCATCCCGTAAGTACAAGAAGGATTAAAAGAAAATGAGCGATATTTTTCCGAATGCATTTCATGGTCTTCTGCTCAAAGCATTAAAAACAATTATAAGATACTAATAATCAAATATTAATAAGATTACTTCCCCTAACTCTATTACTACTAATTTCGACAATTTTTGGGCCATTCCCTGTATGAACCGAAAATCAATTCTTCTGAAAAATGGCATTTTAAAGGTTCATTTTTCATGATGAAAATACTCCGTATTCCCTGAAAAAACCTTAAAATAAACTAAAATGTTTAGCAATAAATAATTACCTTGTCAACATCAAAAAAATGCTGATTATGAAATTTCTTTTCCTTCTTTTCTTCACCCTATTAGGAACGGGAGCAATGGCGCAGGAGAGCCCGGTCACTTTTGAAAGTAAGGGAATTACCTTCTCTGGAGACCAAAGTGTAACGCGCGAGAATAAACAAATTGTAGAGCTTACCGGCAATGTACATTTCACTACCTCTATAGTAGAGATTGAGAAAGCCGAAAAAATAGTTTACGATAAGAACACCAAAACATTTACGATTAGCGGTTTCAATGAGCTTATGCTAAATGGAAAAAAACGCCTAGCTTCAGATTTAGGCTCTACAACCCTAAAGATCGATCTTGGCGGTAGCATAGCATACCTGGTAGCCGAATCTACAAATTGTAAAGGCGGGAAAGGCAAAGGCTGCTAAAATTCATGAACGAAGCTTATTTTAGAGACGAAGATTTCACCTCAGAAAATCTTCGTGAGGGCAACCTTCCCGAAGGCGAATACGACAACTGTACTTTTAAAGCCATTAATTTTTCCGGCGCTCACCTGTCAAAAATGACATTTTCGGAATGTGTTTTTGAAGCCTGTGACCTTAGCAACTGCATTACCAGAGGAACCTGCATCAGGGACACAGAGTTTATAGACTGTAAACTGATGGGGCTAAATTTTCATGAGCTTGATCCATTTTTATTGTCATTTTCCTTTCACAACTGCCTTTTAAACTTTTCTTCTTTCTCAAGATTAAAACTGAAGAATATTTCTTTTGAAGATTGCAAACTTATTCAGGTAGATTTTTCTGAAGCCGATTTAACTTCAGCCACTTTCCAGAATTGTGATCTTAGCGGTGCCACCTTTATAGGTACCAGGCTTGAAAAAGCCGATTTTAGCACTTCCAGGAACTTCAGCATAGATCCTGAAAATAACAACATCAAGGGGGCTCATTTTTCTGCAGAAAATATTCGGGGCCTTTTGGAGAAGTATCAAATCCAGATCTTATAGCCCCTTCTACCTCTGAAATAAGCGGCCCGATTCTTGCTGATTGTAAAACCGGCAGATAAAAAGCTTATCTTTGCCATCTTCTTTACAAGATACACGGCAGGTTGTAAGCCGGTTCAGAATAAAAAACAGCAGCTGTTTCAAGAAAGTGCAACGTCTTTTCCAGCATTTCACATAAAACAATTTAATGTCGTTTAAAAAATTAAATTTAGATGAGGCCTTACTTAAGGCGCTCGAAACTCAGGGTTATGATACGCCCACACCAATACAAAAACAAGCCATTCCAGTAGTTCTTTCAGGAAAAGATCTTTTAGGAGTAGCCCAGACCGGAACAGGAAAAACAGCCGCTTTTGGCCTCCCTATCCTCCAGTTATTAAATGAGAAAAGATTCTCGGGAAAAGGAGTAAGATCCCTAATCCTTACCCCAACAAGGGAGCTCGCCATACAAATAGACGAGAGCCTTGCAGCATACGGCAAGCATACCAGGCTTAAGCATTCGGTTATTTTTGGAGGTGTTTCACAACATTCGCAGGTTGAAAAGCTTAAACGAGGGGTAGACATTCTTGTCGCCACCCCAGGCCGCTTACTGGATCTTATGAACCAGGGCTTTATCAGCCTTAAAACCCTCGAGATCTTTGTTCTTGATGAAGCCGACAGGATGTTGGATATGGGTTTTATCCACGATGTAAAAAAGGTTATTAAAAGCCTGCCAGAAAAAAGGCAGACCCTTTTCTTTTCGGCCACCATGCCCGATGAAATACAGAATCTGGCTAAGATGATGCTGAAAAATCCGGTGAAAGTAGAAGTTACTCCGCCGTCTTCAACAGTAGATAAAATTGATCAAAGGGTTTATTTTACCAACAAACCTGATAAGAGAAAGTTACTGCTCCATCTCCTGGAAAGCAACGGCATTGAAAGCGCCCTCGTCTTTACCCGGACAAAGCATGGTGCAGATAAAGTTGCAAAGTTCCTGGATAAAGCAAAGATCAATTCGGCAGCCATTCATGGTAACAAAAGTCAGAATGCGAGGCAAAACGCATTGAAGAACTTTAAAAGTGGAAAACTGAATGTACTGGTAGCAACCGATATTGCCGCCCGCGGAATCGACATTGATGAGTTAGGACATGTATTTAACTTCGATCTCCCAAACGTTCCCGAAACTTACGTACACCGAATTGGACGTACCGGTCGTGCCGGAAACGAAGGTATTGCCATCTCGTTTTGTGCCGCCGATGAGCGCAAGGAATTAAAAGATATAGAAACACTGGCAGCTATTAAAATCCCGGTGGTAGAGGAACACCCTTACCCTATGGATCTAAACGCTGAACCTGCTCCGGTAGCTACAGGAAACAATCGCAACCGCAATAACAACAGGCAAAGGAGAAGAAGGTAGTGTATTGTGAGGGAAACAACCCGCAAAAGGCACTATATTAAAAACTGTGTAAGTTTTAAATAAAGGGGTTTGTTAGCCCCGTTATTTTTTTAACCTTGCCTGCAAAATCCAGGCACTAATATTTACACATTGATGAAAAAAGAAGATCTATTCGATGATGAGTTTTTAAAACAGTTTAAATCCGGAGAAGAACTTAGCAGCTTTCTCAAGCAACTTCAAAAACGAGGATTGGAGAAAATACTTGAAGGTGAACTTGATGGCCATCTGGATTACGACAAGAACCAAAAGTCTGGATCTGGAAATACCAGGAACGGTTATTCTCAGAAAAAGGTTCGCAGCTCTTACGGTGAAGACACTATAAAGGTTCCCCGCGACCGTGATGGCTCTTTTAATCCCATGATCGTTCCCAAACGAAAAAACATGGTGGACGGGATTGAAAATGTTATTGTATCACTATATGCAAAGGGAATGAGCAATAGCGATATTGAGGAGCAAATCTCTGAGGTGTATGGTTTTGATGTCTCTACTTCTACTATATCCAGAATTACAGACAGAATCAGCAATGATATCGTAGCCTGGCAAAATCGTCCTTTAGAGCCTGTGTATCTGATCGTTTGGATGGACGGAATCGTATTCAAGGTTCGAGAGAACTCTAAGGTAGTCAACAAAACCATTTACATAGCTGTAGGCCTTAGAAGAGATGGTAAAAAGGAAGTTCTTGGCCTTTGGTTAGGAAAGAATGAATCTGCCGCCTTCTGGATGAGCGTATTGACCGATATGAAAGCCCGGGGAGTTGAGGACATTTTAATCACTGCCACTGATAATCTCAATGGATTTACGGATACCATTAAGAATGTTTTTCCACAGTCTAAAACTCAAATCTGTGTGGTTCACCAGATCAGAAACGCCTGTAGGTATGTAGTTTGGAAAGATAAAAAAGCCTTTACCAGGGATATGAAGTTGATATACGATGCACCTACCAAACAAGCCGCAGAAGCTGCCTTGGAAGATTTTGCCACCCAATGGAACTCTAAGTATTCTTATGCGATAAAAAGCTGGAGGGACAACTGGGAAGACCTTACCGTCTTTTATGAGTTCCCGCTGGAGATCAGGCGAATCATTTACACCACCAATCTTATTGAGAACCTGAATGGTAAGATCAGAAAGTACACTAAAAACAAATTATCCTTCCCAACCGATGATGCTGTAATGAAATCTGTATATTTGGCTCTGAGGGAAGCAACCAAAAAATGGTCTATGCCCATTAGAAATTGGGGAATCGTCCTCAATCAGTTCTTGACTATATACGAAGAAAGGGTTCAACTTTAGATAAAAAGTCAAACCCCTTTATTTAAAACTTACACACTTTACGGGATAGTGTCCCGCAAAAATATTTTTAAATGAAAGAGTCTATTCCTGTTGGAGTAGACTCTTTCATTTTTTAAACACTTCGTACTTCCAAATTTTATATAACCTGAACTTCCCTGATTAGTGTTGACCGGTTTTAGATATTAATTTTCATTATCAAAAATAGTAATTATTGGACGGTCTTTTGTTTTAAGGGTTAACCAATAATTAATGAACTTTTCTGGATTTCTTTTCCCCAGATGATCGTGTGATCTTTTGTTGTTATAGTTGTTCACTGCTTTATTTATCTGGCTCTTGAGCTGATTAAAGGTTTTTGGCTTCCAATGATCCAGATACTCTTCTTTAATTGTTCTGTTAATCCTTTCGGCATAGGCATTGTCCTGGGCGCTTAAAGCCATACTTATAGTTGTTTTATTTGATTTTAAAAGATCTGTGTAAGACTTATAAGTGTACTGGCTTCCACGATCTGAGTGATGGATTTTTGGAGCTTTATTATCTTTTAAAGCCATCTTTAAAGCCTTTAGGTTTGCTGTCCCTCTCATGTGATCGGAGACTTCATAACCCACTATTTTCTTAGTGTAAACATCTATAATAAAGACTGCATAATAAAATCTATCTCCTACCCTGTAGTAAGTAATATCGCTTTGCCATACTACCGAAGGTGCATTGATCTCTATGCCTTTTATTTTATTGGGATAGTAGATGCTACCTGCAATGGTAGTACGCCTGTAGTTCTTTTTCCTTTTGAGACGATAACCTAATTGCATAAAAGTCTCAACAAAGCGATCTCTTCCAATAAAATTAGGCTTTAAGGTATAATACATTTTCTCCACCCCACAACCAGGATGGTCTCTACGAATATCATCGGCTTCAGACATTAACTCCATCAAGCGACGATCAAATAAAGTCTGTCTTCGCGCATATTGATGTACAGCCTGTTTACTGATTCCAACACTTTCATAAAGTTGATTCATAGAAAAACTTATTTGTTTTTTGTTTTCCCTGAACCATGTGATTGTGGGGTGCTGTAGTTTTTTTTAATGTCGATATCCAGCTCTGTCTTGGCTAATTCGATCATTTTTTCAAAATACTCTACCTGGATCTGTTTACGTCCTAAAGCAGCTTCAAGTTCCTTGATCCGGGATGCCATTTCCTGCATCTTTTTTTCGCTACTGTCTTTCATTTCTACAACTCTAAAACCTTTCTCGTTAAAGGTAGAAAATTTATAAATCCAGCTATAAATGGAGTTATTACTTACACCGTGTAGCTTCTCAAGCTGAGGAACACTATAGTCTCCACTTTCAAAGTCTGCTACAATTTGTTTTTTAAACTCTAAGGAATAATGTCTGTGCTTCTTTACCGAGCGAATGTTTGCTTTCATATAAGTTGATTTTAGTGGTCAACCTATATCAGGGACATACAACCTTCGTACTTCTACCTTCGTACTTCAATCTTATCTTGCCAGGTAGCCGCCGTCTATAGGATAATATGCACCGGTGGCAAATGAAGCTTTGTCACTACCGAGCCAAAAGATCAATTCAGCTACTTCATTGCTCCTGCCTAATCGTCCTATGGGATGTAAAGAAATCAAATGTTTTTTTATATCCTCATCAAGCTGGTCTAACAAAGGAGTGTCAATAAATGCCGGTCCCACAGCATTGATCCTAATTTTCTGAGAAGAATATTCTATTGCCGCATTACGAGTTAAACCCACAGCAGCGTGTTTTGCAGCAACATACCCGGCAGAACCTTCAAAGCCCACACTACCTAAAATAGAAGAGATATTGATGATGCTCCCCTGTCCATTTTTCAGCATAGCTGCGATTTGGTACTTCATTCCGTAGAAAATGCTGTGCAGGTTGATATCGATCACCCTGTGCCAACCCTCCAGGCTCATATCGCCAATCTTGTTTGCCTCGCCCCCAATACCTGCATTATTCACAGCAATATCAAGCTTTCCGTAATTTTTTACAGCAAAATCGACCAGGGCCTTATTTTCGGCAGCTGAGGCTACATCTGCTTTAAAGAAACTGGCTGTACCACCCGATTTCTTAATGCGTTTCACTACTTCCTCCCCTGCTTCAGAATTAATATCAGAAACTACAACTTTAGCACC
The DNA here is from genome assembly GCF_049569215.1 of Salinimicrobium sp. TIG7-5_MAKvit. GTDB lineage: Bacteria > Bacteroidota > Bacteroidia > Flavobacteriales > Flavobacteriaceae > Salinimicrobium > Salinimicrobium profundisediminis. The sequence goes on from NZ_CP145903.1 coordinate 490,258, forward strand.
TTCGCGGCCAAAAAGAAGAGCTGTGGCCTCTCCTATTCCCGAGGCCGCACCTGTAATAATTACAACTTTATCTTTCATAACACTCTGATTTAATTTATTGTAAATTAAAAAATACAGCAATTGAAAAGCATGATTAAAATCAGGAAGCGTTTGAAGAGGGATAAAAATTTGCTATTTTAGAGAAGTATGAAAAAATCTATATCGGGAGTAACAATAGAGCTGCGACAGGGTGATATTGCGAATCAGGGAGATTGTGAAGCAGTGGTCAATGCAGCCAATGCACAGCTGGAAACCGGCGGCGGAGTCGCGGGAGCTATTCACACAGCCGCAGGACCAGAGCTTGCTAGTGAAGCCCGGCCAATGGCACCTATAAAGCCCGGAGAAGCTGTAATAACAAAAGCGTATAATCTCCCAAACCAGTACGTTATTCATTGCCTGGGGCCGGTTTACGGGCAGGACCAGCCGGAGGAAGATAGGTTGTTGGCTAACTGTTATTCAAATGCCCTGGAACTAGCTGAAGAGAAGCAAATTTCTTCTATTGCTTTTCCGGCTATCTCAACCGGCATTTTTGGATACCCTGTAGAAGACGCTGCAAAAGTTGCTTTCACAAAAATCATAGAAAGCATTTCTTCTTTTAAACATCTCAAAAATATCATTTTTGTACTGTACAGTGAAAAAGATCTAAACGTACACAAAAGAGTGCTTGAGCAAATTATGCAGGGGAAAGAATATTTAGGCTGAGCCTTTTACGCCTTTTAAGTTGTGGGTTGTGAGGTTGCCGGTTTCAAGGTTGCGGGTTAGTTGCCGGTAAATTTTTTCATTACCGGATATGATTTTTACTTCCTTAAACCTTAAACTTTGAGCGTTAAACCTTCACGACCATCTTACCCATGTTACGCCCTTCAAACAGACCTATAAACGCCTCAGGGAGTTTATTAAAGCCTTCTACGGTAGTTTCATCATAATCGAGGTTTCCATCCTTTAACCAGCTGCTTAACTGCCGCAGCGCTCTTCCAAAGTCTTTTGCGTGATCACGAATTAAAAAGCCCTGCATCAAAGCTGTTTTTTTGATGAGAATATTTTCGGGACGTGGTCCTGTTGGCACATCGGCTTCATTGTAAAGAGATATCGCCCCACAATTAATGATTCGGGCGTCTTTATTGATGGTTTGCAACACGGCATCCAGAATTTCACCTCCAACATTGTCAAAGTAGACATCTACCCCATCGGTACAAATCCTTCTAATGGCGTCGGCCATATCCTCCTCTTTATTATAGTTTAGTCCTTTGTCAAGGCCAAATTTTTCTTCCAGATGTTTTACTTTTTCATCGCTACCGGCAATTCCTACTACCATGCAGCCTTTGATCTTTCCAATTTGCCCGGCTATGCTTCCCACAGCGCCGGCTGCACCCGAAACTACAAGAGTCTCTCCAGGTTTAAGCCGCCCAATTTTATCGAGAGCCAGGTAAGCAGTTAGCCCCGTTAATCCCAGCACGCCAAGAAAGGCTGGTAAAGGTGCGAGTTCGGTATCTACCCTGTTCAAGCCGGTACCGGCAGATACCTGCAGCTCCTTCCATTTTAGCATTCCTGAGACATACTCTCCTTTTTGAAAATTTTGGTTCTTGCTTTCCACGACCTCGGCCACCACCATAGATTCCAGCGGCTCATTAAGTTTGAAAGGAGGAATATAAGATTCTTCATTTCTCATTCTTCCACGCAGATATGGATCTACCGAAATATATAGTGCTTTGAGCAGAATCTCTCCTTCTCCCGGCTTTGGGTCGTTCTCTTCAACAGTTTCAAAATCTGAAGCGGAAGGCTTCCCTGCAGGACGATTCCTGAATATAATGGTCTTGGACATGATTGGTTGGTTTTTATTGAAGATAAGGCTTCTCCAGCATTTTCACAAGCTGAGTTTCGGGTAATTCCAAATTTTAAGAAGATCTATTTAACGTTTTAAACCAAATCCAAAAATTGTTCTAAAATCCTCATTCCACAGTACATTCTCATGGCAGTTACCAGGCATTATTTGCAATATTGTCGCCTGATCATCTATAATTATTCTATGAGCGTGGCAGTCCACGACCGGTTTGTCATCCCGTTGGAAGTAAGAAAAGTGTATGTTCCACTCATCTCATTCTCCTGAAGTTCACCGGTGAGGATATAGCTTTCTCCTTCATCATCCGCCATCATATCGTAGGTGAGCACGTTGTCTTCAATACTCCACTCTCCCCATAGATCGTATACCCCGGGTGCTGCGGGTTCGGTATAAAAAGCCGTACCGTCTTCATGAAAAACTACATGGCCAATCCAGGAAGTATCTTCATCATGATGGTAAGTAATTTCCCATTTAGATCCTTCCAGGCTATCTGTTTCAATACTCAGCTCCTCTCCATAAGCCGTACCCGCCTCATTTGTAGCAAAGGTTCTGAAGTAATAATTGATCCCGGGATTGAGGTCTTCAATTTTCACAACAAAAGAGCTTTCAGATTGTTTTTGAGTACTTTTCGATATGGAGGTGGTAGCACTTTGCCCTTCGGGCAATGCAACATTATCTTCAAGAGTGGGATTGGGATTGGTACCCCAAACAACCCCATAAGACTGAATTTCACTGTCAGTTTCCATAACGGTTCCTGAAATTTGGACAGAAGTATAGGTGATAACAGCTTCAGATTCATCAATTACTGTAACTACTTCGGGTAATTGCGGCTCGCGGTCTTCATCTTCTGAATCACACCCTAAAAATACGCTTAAGAACATAAGAAGATAAATACCTTTTAATAATGGAAATTTCATAACATCTGTTTTTAAAATGAACGAGAAAGTTACCCGAAAGTTCCACTCAAGGCAATACCCTCTTATAGGTATTTTGCTGATTTAAAGCAACTTAAATATAAAATGAACCGGTTTTATCTATAAAAAAACCTCTCCGGTTTCCCGGAGAGGTTTTAAATATTTAAAAATTTCAGGAAATTAGTTTTTTCCTTCCATTTTATCTTTCAACGCCTGAAGTTCTGCGTTAACATCACCAATAGTAGTGTTGCTTTGAGCTTGTTGTGCAGCGGCTTTCTTTTGGGCCTGCTTTACAATTTGCTGCTCTTCTTCCTTGTGGATAGCAGTGTGAGATGCTACCACTCTCTTGAATTCTTTATTGAATTCAATGATTTGGAATTCTGCAGATTCTCCCTGCTTCAGTTTGCTTCCGTCTTCTTTTTCAAGGTGACGTTGCGGAACGAATGCAGTGATATCTTCATTAAAGTCTATAGTCGCACCTTTGTCAACGATCTCTGTAATTGCAGCTGTGTGAGTAGTTCCTACAGCGAATTCTGATTCATATTTATCCCAAGGGTTAGACTCAGTTTGCTTGTGACCAAGGCTTAATTTACGTCCTTCTACATCTAATTCAAGAACAACTACCTCAAGTTTATCACCTACGTTAGTGAATTCACTTGGATGCTTGATCTTCTTGGTCCATGAAAGGTCAGAAATATAGATAAGTCCGTCAATTCCTTCTTCAAGTTCTACGAACACTCCGAAGTTAGTGAAGTTACGAACTATACCTGTATGTCTTGAACCAACCGGGTATTTAGAAGTGATGTCAGTCCATGGATCTGGAGTCAATTGCTTGATACCAAGAGACATTTTTCTGTCTTCACGATCTAAAGTAAGGATTTGAGCTTCAACCTCATCTCCAACGTTCACGAAGTCCTGAGCTGAGCGCAGGTGGGTACTCCATGACATTTCAGAAACGTGGATAAGACCTTCAACACCTTCAGCAACTTCGATAAATGCACCGTAATCTGCGATCACAACTACTTTACCTTTTACTTTGTCACCTACTTTAAGGTTCTCATCAAGAGCTTCCCATGGGTGTTTGCTAAGTTGTTTAAGACCTAACTGGATTCTTGTTTTAGCCTCATCAAAGTCAAGGATAACAACGTTCAGTTTTTGATCAAGTTCAACGATCTCATTTGGATGGTTGATACGTGACCAGCTAAGATCGGTGATGTGAACAAGTCCGTCAACACCTCCAAGGTCAACGAATACACCGTAAGAAGTGATGTTCTTAACAGTACCTTCAAGTACCTGACCTTTTTCAAGCTGCCCAATGATCTCTTTTTTCTGCTCTTCGATATCGGCTTCGATAAGTGCTTTATGAGATACAACAACGTTCTTAAATTCGTGGTTGATCTTCACGACTTTGAATTCCATTGTTTTACCTACGTATGCATCGTAATCCCTGATTGGTTTCACATCGATTTGTGAACCAGGAAGGAAAGCTTCAATACCAAATACGTCTACGATCATACCACCTTTTGTGCGACATTTCACGTAACCGTTCACAATAAGACTTTCGTCGTGTGCTTTGTTCACACGATCCCATGCCATAATAACACGAGCCTTACGGTGAGAAAGGATCAACTGTCCTGTAGCGTCTTCACGAACATCAATCAATACCTCTACTTCATCTCCAACTTTAAGATCTGGGTTGTAACGGAACTCATTAAGAGAAATTACACCTTCACTTTTTGCATTGATGTCAATGATCGCATCACGATCTGTAATGTTGATCACTTTTCCGGTAACTACTTCATCATGTAAAGTGTCAACGAAATTTTCTGCTACAAGCTTTTCAAATTCTTCCAGCTTTTGATCGTCGATAGGATCAATTCCTTCTTCGTAGTTGTGCCAGTTGAATTCCTTTAAGAATTGCTCAGGATCTTGTTGCTGTACCTCTGCATCAGGTTGAGACTTAGTCTCCATACCTGCTACCGGTTGAATTTCAGCGTTTTCAGAACCCTGAACTTCTTGATTTTTTGTTTCTTCAGCCATTGCTGATAATTAATTTGTATCCTGTATTCTTCCGGAAGATATTTGCAATAAAAGAACACAGAAGTGTTTATAATATTGATTTTCAACCCTTTTAGTCTCCCGACCTATTGCTAAAAGGAGTGCAAAAATACAACTAATATTGACAATTGTCAATATTTAGATATGAGATTTTAGATTTGAGATATGAGATATGAGAATCAGAAATTGGATAATGTATTTTGTATAATGTGGATTCTAAGATGGTCTTTGCATCACATTTTAAATGTGGCTTTAGCCACGAATTCACGAATCTTTTGAATCATTCATATTTCCCGCTGATTTCGCAGATATACACATATTTCCAAATCTTCGAATTACCTTCTTAAAATGTCATTTTTGAAACCTTATTTAATAGCAACGAGAGCGGCCAAAAGGATTCATCTTCAAATTTTCAAATTCCCAAATCTTCAAATTAAAATTTTGGAATTTGGTGCCTGGAATTTAATGCTTGCTAATTGTTTATTGCCTCATCGTACAACTCGAGGATCTTCTCAAATTGTCCTTCCAGGGTGAGGTGGGAGTTGTCTATTTCTTTTGCGTCTTCTGCTTTTACAAGGGGCGAATCTTTTCTTGTGGTGTCTAAAAGGTCTCTTTCTTCAACATTTTCAAGCACCTCCTGGTAAGTCACTTCTTCTCCCCTTTCAGAAAGCTCCTTGAACCTTCTCTGGGCACGCTCCCGGGCGCTGGCTGTCATGAAAATTTTAAGCTCGGCATTTGGAAAAACTACTGTCCCAATATCACGCCCATCCATTACAATGCCTTTTTCCCTGCCCATTTCCTGTTGTTGTGCAACCAGCATTTCCCGCACCTGTGGCACCGCTGCAATCTTACTCACATAGTGGGAAACCTGCATTTGGCGAATTTCTTTTTCCACATTCTCACCATTTAAGTACATTTCACCAAAACCCACTTCAGGATTAAAGATAAACTTCAGTTTTATAAGAGAAAGATCGGCTATAAGTCCGGCAACATCAAAATTATTTTCAGAAATAAATTTTTTCCGCAGCGCATAAAGGGTAACTGCCCTATACATCGCGCCAGTATCTACGTACACATAGCCTAACTCTTTGGCTAGCTGCTTTGCCACGGTACTTTTACCTGTTGATGAAAACCCGTCTATTGCAATGGTGATCTTTCTGGTCATAAATGTTGGTTCTTCAGCTTAAAGAGCCAGAAATAAAGACTCTCAAAAATGCCATTTTTGGCACCTCTGCAAAAATAGGTATTTCTTACAGGTTTAAAAGGAAATCGTTCTTAAACAAAAAAAGCCCCGCTGTTAGCGGGGCCTAATTTCAATTACTTTCTATAACTGTTTAGGATTTTTAACCTTCTCATCGAGGATAGCCAGGTCAATGACCTCAGACATTTCCTTCACATAATGAAAAGTAAGGCCATTAAGATATTCTTCTTTAATATCTTCTATATCCCTTCGGTTTTCTACACAAAGTATGATCTCTTTAATGTGGGCCCTTTTTGCAGCGAGGATCTTTTCTTTGATCCCGCCCACCGGAAGCACTTTACCCCGCAAGGTGATCTCTCCCGTCATGGCGATGCTTTTCTTCACTTTTCGCTGGGTGAATAACGACACAAGGGAAGTAAGCATTGTAATTCCTGCACTGGGACCATCTTTTGGAGTAGCACCTTCGGGCACGTGAATGTGAACATTATATTTCTCCATTACCTCGGGGTCTATCCCAAGGGCTTCAGCATTTCCTTTAATATATTCCAAAGCAATGGTAGCCGATTCTTTCATCACTTTCCCCAGGTTCCCGGTAATATTGAGGGAGCCTTTTCCTTTAGAAAGAATAGATTCAATAAACAGGATATCTCCTCCTACCTGCGTCCAGGCCAGGCCTGTAACCACCCCGGCAGTCTCGTTATCTTCATATTTGTTGCGCTCGAGTTTGGGGCTGCCCAAAACATCAAGAATATCCGAATCTTTGATCTTAACGTTATACTCCTCTTCCATCGCCATGTTCTTGGCGGCATATCGCACCATTTTGGCAATCTGCTTTTCAAGGCTACGCACACCAGATTCCCTGGTGTAACCTTCAACTATCTTCTCCAGTTGTTTTTTGCCAATCTTCAGGTTGTCTTTGGTAAGGCCGTGTTCTTTTAACTGCTTCGGAAGTAAATGCTGTTTCGCAATCTCAACTTTCTCTTCAATGGTATACCCGGTCACGTTGATGATCTCCATCCTGTCACGCAGGGCCGGCTGAATGTTACCCAAATTATTTGCTGTAGCTATGAACATCACTTTGGAAAGGTCAAAGGGCATCTCCAGGAAATTGTCGTGAAATTCACTGTTTTGTTCAGGATCCAACACCTCCAGTAAAGCTGAAGAAGGATCTCCGCTATGACCTATACTCAGTTTATCAATTTCGTCAAGAACAAAAACAGGGTTGCTGGTTCCTGCCTTTTTGAGAGACTGAATAATCCTTCCAGGCATAGCACCGATGTAAGTTTTTCTATGTCCCCTTATTTCGGCTTCATCTCTAAGTCCGCCCAGGGAAACCCGCACATATTCTCTACCCAAAGCTTCGGCAACAGAACGGCCCAGGCTGGTCTTACCAACTCCCGGGGGCCCGTAGAGACATAAAATAGGAGATTTCATGTCATTTCTCAACTTAAGAACCGCAAGGTATTCTATAATCCTTTCCTTCACATCTTCAAGGCCATAGTGATCACGGTCAAGAATACGCTGGGCTCGCTTAAGGTCAAATTTATCTTTGCTGAAGTCGTTCCACGGCAGGTCCAGGAACAGGTCCAGATAATTCCGCTGAATGGAATACTCGGCCACCTGCGGATTCATCCGCTGCATTTTAGACAATTCTTTAGTGAAGTGTTCTTTTACATTTTCAGGCCATTTCTTCTTTTTCGCCCTGGCGCGCATTTCCTCAACTTCCCCTTCATGAGAAACACCACCCAGTTCTTCCTGAATGGTCTTCATTTGCTGGTGAAGAAAATATTCCCGCTGCTGCTGGCTCATGTCACTTTGCACCTTGCTCTGGATGTCATTGCGAAGTTCCAGCTTGTGATACTCCACATTCATAAACTTAAGCGTGGAAAGTGCACGTTCTTTAAGATCATTCGTTTCAAGTAGCTTCTGTTTCTCCTCTACTGAAAGATTCATGTTTGAAGAAACAAAATTGATCAGGAACGAAGGACTCTCAATATTCTGAATCGCGAAAGAAGCTTCCGAAGGAATGTTTGGGCTGTTCTTTATAATTTGTAAAGCCAGTTCTTTGATAGAATCAATAATGGCTTTAAACTCCTCATTTTCTTCGGCAGGACGTGCCTCGGGCACTTCAATGATCCTGGCCTTCAAAAATGGCTTATCGGCAATTACTTCATCTACTTCAAACCGTTTTTTACCCTGGATGATCACGGTGGTATTTCCATCGGGCATTTTAAGCACCCTAAGAATCCTCGCAACTACCCCAATTTTATTGATGTCCTGTGCGGTAGGATTTTCTACCTTCTCATCTTTTTGAGAAACCACCCCAATAACTTTAGTATCGTTATTGGCTTCATTAATAAGTTTTATAGAAGTATCGCGACCTGCCGTGATAGGTATTACCACCCCGGGAAATAGCACTGTATTTCTCAAGGGTAAAATAGGTAATATTTCAGGAAGGTCTTCCTTATTTATTTCTTCTTCATCTTCAGGGGTCATTAGGGGAATCAATTCTGCATCTTCATCTATTCCCTGTAATGACAGACTGTCAAGATTTTTAAATTTTGTTCTGCCCATATCTGTTTTTAAGTCAAACTGTCACTGCAGTTATTATATCACAATCTATTTAGTTACTTTACTACCTTTACTCATGCTGTATAACAGGCATTTAAAGCACATTTTAGACACATTATTTCAATTGTTATGCCAACGTTCAGAAAATCAATTAAAAGAAAATTCTGCAAAACTGTAACAAACTTTGTTCTACCCCATCTTTATAGTAAAGCTTTTAGATTTTGACACTAACCACCACACATATTGATGAGCTTTTGGAGAAATGCCGCCGGGGAGACGAGCGTGCCCAAATGAAAGTGTACAACAAGTACAGCAAAGCGATGTACAACGTGGCGCTGCGTATTGTTAAAGACTCTGCGGAAGCTGAAGATATTATGCAGGAATGCTTCTTAAAAGCCTTTGACAAACTTGACACTTTTGAAGGGACATCAACATTTGGCGCATGGCTTAAAAGGATAGTGGTAAACCACAGCATAGGAGTGTACAATAAAAACACCCGGTATACTGAAGTGGAATACCACGACCAATTTAAGCATGCAGCCGATGAATCGGCAGGGATAGCTTCCGAAGAAGAAGAGCAGAATCCAAAAGTAAAGATGATCTTAAAGACCATGGAATCTTTAAAAGAAAATTACCGGGTAGCCTTAACCCTCCATTTAATTGAAGGTTATGATTACGAAGAGATATGTGAAATCTTAAACATTACCTACGCCAATTGCAGAACAACAATTTCACGGGCTAAAGAAAGCCTACGCACCAAATTACTGAGCTATGAAAAATGATAACGATTTAAAGGACCTTTTTGAGGGGCTGGATTTCGATATTGCCGAGCCTACACCACGGCATGAAGATCGCTTCAGGGAAAAACTACGGCAACGCCCTCCAATAAAGAAACCCAGGCACAACGGATTAATTAGCCTGCGGCTACCTGTGATGGCAGTAGCAGCAAGTTTTCTTGTGGCTGTGCTCATCTTCCAGGGGATATTTAACAACCCCTTTACGGGAGAACAGGAACTGGCAAATGTTTCACCAGAGATGAAGCAAACCCAGGAATTCTATTCCTCGGTTATAAGAACTGAGCTAGCCGCATTAAAGGAGCAAAAAACACCAGAAAATGAAGCAGTGATCAATGATGCCCTAACTCAACTGGACATCCTTGAAAAAGATTATGAAACCTTAAAAAAAGACCTGGGAAAAAGCGGCCACGATCAAAGAGTGATCTACGCTATGATAACAAATTTTCAAAAAAGAATTGACCTGTTAAAAATGGTACTTGAAAAAGTAAATGATATAAATACCCTAAAAAACACAAATCATGAAAACAAAACTATATAAGGCTTTGATCGTCCTCTTCCTTATCCCAGCAGTAGCCTGTGCAGAAGGAGATCTTAGAGGAAAGTACACCAAACAAAAGCGCGTAAAAAAAGAATTTAAAGTCTCGTCCAATGACATGCTGAAGATCTCCAATAGCTATGGCAACATCGACATCGTAACCTGGAACCAGAACCGGGTAGAAATAGATGTCATTGTTCGCACCAACGGGAATGACGAAGAAAAAGTAGAACAGCGCCTAAGGGAAATTGATGTTGCTTTTAATCAAACCAGTGGGCAGGTAACAGCAAGAACCATACTTGAGAAAAACAATAACAATTCTTTTTGGGGAAGCCTTTTTGGCGGTAGCAGCAGCAATGTCAACATAGAGATCAATTACAGGGTGAAAGCCCCGGTGACCAACAGCGTAGATCTCTCTAATGACTACGGAAGCATTAACCTCGACAAGCTGAAAGGTGATGCTCAAATCTCCTGTGACTACGGAAAGATCATGATAGGCGAACTTTACGGGAACAACAATGAGCTGGATTTTGACTACACCCGAAACAGCAGCATTGGCTATGTAAAACGTGCCAGGATCAACGCAGATTACTCTGAGTTCACTATTGATGAAGCCGGAACCCTGAACCTGAGTGCCGATTATACAGATTCCAACATTCTAAAAGTAGAACATCTATCTTTCAACAACGACTACGGCTCCCTAAAAGTGGAAAAATTAAAGAACATGAAAGGAGAAGGCGATTACCTGGGAATAAAACTTGGACTTTTGTACGGCAGCCTCAATCTCAATATGGATTACGGTTCACTGGTAATTCAAAAGATCATGCCCAGCTTTAAAGACATCAATATCAACAGCGATTACACGGGAGTGAAGCTGGGATATGACAGGGAAGCCCCTTTTAGCTTTGAGATAAAAACGGCTTATGGAGGTGTTAATGGAGTAAATAACAGTAACTTCACTGTAAATAAACGCAACCAAAGCGGCAGCGATAATTATTACCAGGGATACCACCGCACCGAAAATACAGGAGGAAAAATCTATGTAGATTCCAGCTATGGCAGTGTTTCCTTTACCGATTAATATTTAAAGAACATCAATCACCCAAAAAACAATAATCATGAAAAAATTATTATCAACACTTTTTGTAGCCCTCTTTTGTATCACCGCAACCCAGGCACAATGGTGGCAGGGAACCAAAAAAATAGACGGCAACGGGAATATGGTTTCAAAAACCAGGACAGTACCAAGTTATGAGGCAGTATCGCTTACCGGCTCTATGGATGTGATCCTGGTAAAAGGCAGGGAAGGAAGTTTAAAGATCGAGGCTGAAGAGAACCTGCAACAGCATATTGAAACCGAAGTTAGTAGCGGAAGGCTCAAAATTTCAGTCGAAAAAGGCTATTCTTTAAATCCTTCCCGAAATAAGGGCATTACCATTACCGTTCCTTTTACAGATATTGAAGAGGTAAGTTTAACAGGGTCTGGCGACATACGCTCCAATGACCTGGTGAAATCCAGCAATTTTTCTATCAACATCACCGGTTCGGGTAATGTAAAACTTCCGGTTGAAACCAGGAATGCTTCAGCAAGTATTACAGGATCGGGGGATATTGACCTCTCTGGCAAGGCCGAAGATTTTGATTGCAAGGTAACAGGATCTGGAGATATAAGTGCTTTCGATTTTAGGTGTAAAAACGTTTCTGCAATGGTAACAGGATCGGGAGATATTCAGGTTTATGCGTCAGAATCTTTAAAAGCCAGCACTCCGGGTTCGGGAGATATCGAATACAGGGGAAATCCTAAAAAAGAGGATTTCAGGACCATGGGTTCTGGATCTATCAGCAAAAACTAAAACTTCAGAAGTAACTGCGGTTTAAAGACCTCATCCCGGCAGGGTGTCAAAAAGGGGTTTTTAAGCCGCTTCTTTTTTTGAAAGTTTCCCCGTACGAGGCACCTTCAGCAATAAAAATACTCCAATCAAAAAGAAGGCTGTAAGAAAAAGAATAGAATACCTGATGCTCCCAAATACCTGTGTAACCAAGCCATAAAGGGACATCCCTATCACAATGCCTATTTTTTCTGAAACATCATAAAAACTGAAGTAACTAGTGGTATCTGACGTACCTTCGGGAAGCATTTTTGAGTAGGTGGATCGCGAAAGGGTTTGTATACCGCCCATTACCAGCCCCACCAGCCCTGCAGCGATATAGAACTGCATGGGGGTTCTCACAAAAAACGCATAAACGCAAATACCAATCCACAGTACATTTACCAGGATAAGAGTCTCAATATTTCCCATTTTTGAAGAGAGCCGGGAGGTAATAGTTGCTCCTGCCACAGCCACCAGCTGTATTAATAGTATACTTACAATTAATCCCGTTGTTGCATCCTGCCCTGTCCAGTTCACTTCTTCTATGCCAAAGTAAGTGGCGATCAACATCACGGTTTGTACCGCCATACTGTACACGAAAAAGGCCCGCAGATACTTCTTTAACTGAAGATTATTTTCAAAAGACCTCCAGATCATTCTAATTTCTTTGTACCCGTTAAAAAGTACATCTCGCGTGAGCTTTTCTTTCTTGTTGCCTTTTGGAAGATAATAATAAGTGATCTGGCTAAACCCAATCCACCAGATGCCGGTAAGCACAAATGAAATACGGGTGGGCATGGCTTCACTTTCAAACCCAAACCACTCATAGTTTAGTACCAGCATAAGACACAGGATGAGCAGGATAACACTCCCAACATACCCCAAAGAAAATCCTTTTGCACTTACCTTATCCTGTTGGTTAGGAAAGGCAATATCGGGCAGGTATGAATTATAAAAGACAAGGCTGGCCCAGAATCCCACCAATGCAAGAAAATAACAGACCAGCCCAAAAATGAGGTTTTCAAGACTAAACCAGAATAACCCTATGCAAGACAGGGCGCCAAGGTAACAGAAGAATTTCAGGAAGTTCTTTTTATTCCCCACATAGTCTGCAATCCCCGAGAGGAACGGGCTTATCACAGCCACCAGCATAAATGCCATGGCGGTCACGTAACTAATGAGGGAATCGTTGTTGAAGTTAAAACCAAAAAGCTGCACAGTATCCTGTATCACCCTGCCTTCTTCATTTTTCACGATAGTGAGAGCAGCATAGAAAATAGGGAATATGGTAGAAGCTATTACAAGGCTATAAACCGAATTTGCCCAGTCGTAAAAAGCCCAGGCATTGAGCAATTTTTTACTTCCCTTGGGGAGTTGTTTCATGGAGTAACAAATTAAAAGAGCTGCCAAAATTGGCAGCTCCTAAAATACTGTTTTTTTTAAGACCTCTATTTAAAAGAAGTTACTCCGTACTTCTGGGCCTCGGCTTTAGCCTGGGGAGCCCATTGTTCTATGTTGTTAATACGGGTTTGAGGATTAGGGTGCGTACTTAGAAACTCTGGCTGTGATTGCCCTCCACTTTGCTGCGCCATCCTTCTCCAAAGGTTGGCAGCCTCAGCCGGATCATAACCGGCAATAGCCATAAGCGTTAAACCAATCCTGTCTGCTTCACTTTCATGGCTTCGGCTAAAAGGCAACATTCCGCCAAGGTTGGTACCAAGACCGTAAGCCTGTGCTATAATTTGTTGGGTACTTTCACTCTTACCACCAACTGCAGCTCCTACAACTGCGCCCCCTACCTGTTGTAGCTGTGCGGCACTCATACGTTGTGCCCCGTGATTGGCCACGGCGTGGGCTACCTCGTGAGCCATAATGGCAGCAACCCCTGTTTCATTTTGGGCAATAGGCATGATACCAGTATAAAAGGCAATCTTACCACCAGGCATAGCCCAGGCGTTCACCTGGTCATCCTTTATCAAAGAATATTCCCATTCATAGCCATCAAGATATCCCTGGTAGCCATTGGCATTTAGATACCTTTCTGCAGCAACAGCAATTTTTCTTCCTACATTCTCGATCATTCTTGCTTCCGAAGTATTTTTAACCACCTCACTCTGCGCCAAAACTTCGTTATACTGCTGGAAGGAAGCCGGAAAAATCTGCGAGTTAGAAACAAAATTCAGGTTTCTTTCACCGGTAAAAGGGTTCGTTTTACATCCTGCCAACAGGAGTAAAAAACTAGCCACTATAGTTATTTGTCTCAATTTCATGATAGTTTTATTTTTGTTAAAGTTAATAAATCGAACCGGCTCCACTTGAAGCTTTAAATTAGGTTTAACAAAATACCTGCCAATCTTGAAAAGGCGCTGTACAGCTTGCCCCGTAAAGATTCATATTCGTACCTTGCACACTTTCTCCCTTTTATGACACAACAAAAAAAAGATCAAACTCCTGTGCAGAGGCTCCTGGTTCCCTCCTATATTTTGGCCACAGGAAAAATACTTACCACCCTTTCCCCTTTTTTGGCCAGTAGGTTTGCGGCCCGACTTTTTCTAACCCCTTTCAGGTACAAACTTCCGGAACGGGAAAAGAAAATGGACAGAGAAAGTAAGCAGGAAAAGTTAGTCCTTCCTCATTTTCAACGGGAGATTGTAGTTTACCAATACGGCGAATCTTCCCGCAAAATACTGCTTTCTCACGGCTGGAGCGGCCGCGGCACCCAACTCGCTGTAATGGCCGAAGCCCTTATAAAAGCAGGTTTTGCTGTGGTGAGTTTTGATGCCCCGGCTCATGGAAAAGCATCGGGAAAAATGAGCATGATGCCTCACTTCATAGAAGCTATTGAAGTCTTGGAAAAAAAATACGGACCTTTTGAAGCAGCCATAGGGCATTCCCTGGGCGGCATGGCTTCTCTAAAAGCAGTTTCTAATGGCCTGCCCGTTAAAAAACTGGTCATTATAGGTACAGCGAACAGCATTACGCACATTACCCGTGAATTTGCGCGTAACATGAAGATGAATAACAAAGTAGCAGACAAAATGAAAAGCTATTTTGACAGGAAGTTTGATGAAGATATGAATAAACTCTCGGGTGCAGTTTCTGCGGAAGGAGTCAAAATTCCCACCCTTGTTATTCATGATGAAGATGATGTGGATGTGCACATCAGTTCGGCTTATGATATTCATGAAAAGCTAGAAAATAGTGAGCTCATGACCACCAAAGGCCTGGGCCACCGTCGCATATTAGGTAATTCAGATGTAATTAAGAAAATTGTTGATTTTCTTTCGGTATAGTTCTTGTATCTTCAGTAGTAAATAAACTATGAAGCTTACAATCTCTATTATAATTTTAGTTTTTAGCCTTGGCTGTAACTCAAATGCGCAAGAGGCCAAAAACCAAAAAACCTATCCTGTTTCCAAAACTGAAGCCCAGTGGAAATCGGAATTAACTGCAGCAGAATTTCAGGTGCTTCGAAAAAAAGGAACCGAAAGGGCCTTTTCCAGTAAACTCAACCGTATTGAAGAACCCGGAACCTTTGTTTGTGCCGCCTGTGGTAACGAATTGTATAAAACTCGCCACAAATTTGAAAGCGGAACCGGATGGCCAAGTTTTGATCGCCCTGTAGATGAAAAGAATGTAGACTACAGGCCCGACAGGACGGGAGGCTTCAGCGCTTTAGAAGTACTTTGCGCCAATTGCGGCGGACACCTGGGCCACGTTTTTAATGACGGACCTCGAAATACTACCGGAAAAAGACATTGTATTAATGGGGTTGCCATGGATTTTATTCCGAAGAAAAAAGAGCAGGAATAAAGTTTACCAATTGTTTAAGAATGCCAACACCCCCTAATTTTAATATTTATACAAAACAAAATTATATGATCAAGAAATATCCCATAGAACGCTCAGAAGCTGAATGGCGAAAGCAACTTTCAGAAGAACAATACCGGGTACTGCGCGAAAAAGGTACAGAAGCGCCTCATTCAGGAAAATATAACATGCACTTTCAGGAAGGAGCTTATTGCTGTGCTGCCTGTGACGCCAAACTCTTTGAAAGCGGCCAAAAATTTGAGAGCAACTGTGGCTGGCCCAGTTTTGACGAAGCTTTAGATGGCGCCATAGAATACGTACAAGACAGGAGCTTTGGCATGATTAGAACTGAAATTCTTTGTGCTAACTGCGGCAGTCACCTTGGGCATGTTTTTGACGATGGCCCCACCGACACCGGCCAGCGCTACTGCGTGAATTCGGCCAGTATAGAATTTGAATCTAAACCTAAATCCTAATAAAAATGAAAAAAATATTCTTTCTTTTTGCACTAGTCAGTTTTAGCCTTACCTCCTGCTCCGACGATGGAGAAGTTGGACCACAAGGCCCTCCGGGACAACCGGGAGTCAATATCCTGGGACAGACTTTTGGAGACCTGACTGCCAGAAATTTCACTTTTGACAGTGACTTCAATTTATACAACCACTTCTTCCAAATTCCCGCCGATGTCGAAATTTATGAGTCTGATGCCATTTTAGCTTACAGACTTGAAGTTATAGACAACGTGGAGACATGGAATTTATTACCAAAATCTTATTTTCTTGAAGACGGAAGAATTATCCAGTACTCCTTTAACCACACAGACGAAGACGTGGAGGTATTGATCACCGGAAATTTTGATCTAGAAACTTTAAGTGAAGATTACCTTCAAAACCAATACTTCAAATTTGTAGTTGTACCATCAGAATTTATAGATGAAATGAGCATTGACATTTCCGACCATGATGCTGTGATGCAGGCCCTCGATATCCAATAAGAAATAATCGGTTTATAGATAAAATATCCTTTTCCCTTAAGGGGAAGAGGATATTTTTTTTGCCCGGGTGTCAAAAAGGGCATTTTTGAAAGGATTTCCCGAAACCATATACTTTCGGTTTAAGGTTAATTTCCGTAAATTCGCTGTCTTAAATTCAGTTACACAAAATTCCGAATATGAGTAAATATGACGTTATAGTTTTAGGAAGTGGTCCTGGAGGCTACGTGACTGCCATTCGCGCATCACAATTAGGATTCAAGACGGCGGTTATAGAAAAAGAAAATCTTGGAGGCGTTTGTCTTAACTGGGGGTGTATTCCTACCAAAGCCCTTCTTAAAAGTGCCCAGGTCTTTGAATACCTCAACCATGCAGGAGACTACGGATTAAAAGTAGAGAAAGCCGAAAAAGATTTTGGTGCCGTTATTAAACGCAGCCGAAATGTGGCCGATGGAATGAGCAAAGGAGTGCAGTTCCTGATGAAGAAAAATAAAATCGATGTTATTGACGGTTTCGGAAAATTGAAATCTGGCAAAAAGATCGAGGTTACCGATAAAAACGATAAGAAAACAGAATATTCTGCAGATCATATTATCATCGCAACAGGAGCACGTTCAAGAGAACTGCCAAACCTTCCGCAAGATGGTAAAAAGGTGATTGGTTACCGCCAGGCAATGAGCCTTGAGAAGCAGCCAAAATCTATGATCGTAGTTGGGTCGGGCGCTATTGGAGTTGAGTTTGCCCACTTCTACAAGACTATGGGTACAGAGGTTACTATTGTTGAGTTCCTTCCTAACCTGGTGCCGCTTGAAGATGAGGAAATCTCAAAACAATTTGAGCGCAGCTTCAAAAAAGCCGGAATTAAGGTGATGACAAGCTCTTCTGTAGAGAGTGTTGATACCTCGGGAGACCTTGTAAAAGCACAGGTTAAAACCAAAAAAGGTATGGAAACCCTTGAGGCCGAAGTTGTACTTTCAGCCGTGGGTATTAAATCTAACCTTGAAAATATTGGGCTTGAAGAACTAGGAATTAAAACCGACAGAGATAAGATCCTTGTGAACGATTTCTACGAGACCAATGTGAAGGGAATCTATGCTATTGGAGATGTAGTTGCAGGCCCTGCACTAGCTCACGTAGCTTCTGCGGAAGGGATTACCTGTGTTGAGAAGATCAAGGGAATGCATGTTGAGCCTATTGACTACGGAAATATTCCCGGATGTACTTATGCCACCCCTGAAATAGCTTCAGTAGGTATGACCGAAAAGCAAGCTAAAGAGGCCGGTTATGAGCTGAAGGTTGGAAAATTCCCATTCTCTGCTTCCGGAAAAGCAAAAGCTGCAGGCACACCTGACGG
The DNA here is from genome assembly GCF_049569215.1 of Salinimicrobium sp. TIG7-5_MAKvit. GTDB lineage: Bacteria > Bacteroidota > Bacteroidia > Flavobacteriales > Flavobacteriaceae > Salinimicrobium > Salinimicrobium profundisediminis. Next base: position 508,239 of record NZ_CP145903.1, read on the forward strand.
ATTTGTAAAAGTGATCTTTGACGCCAAATATGGCGAATGGTTAGGCTGCCACATGATTGGTGCCGGTGTTACCGATATGATCGCTGAAGCTGTTCTTGGCCGAAAATTAGAAACTACAGGACACGAGGTGCTAAAAGCCATTCACCCTCACCCAACCATGAGTGAAGCAGTGATGGAAGCCGTAGCCGATGCTTACGGGGAAGTGATACACCTTTAGAAGGTATATTGTATATTGTATATTGTATATTGTATATTGAATAATGTATAATGTATAATGTGGGGCGGTTTATTTGTTCCACAGAATAAAAAAACCTCCGGAAAAACTTCCGGAGGTTTTTTTAATTTCAGCTTGTCCCCTCCTTCGGAGGGGTGCCCTTAGGCGGGGTGGGTTTTTGGTGCTTAAAACCTGATGATTAAAATCTTGGAATTTGGCATCAGGCATTGCCTCTGTTCTCGATACTTGTTTATTCGCCCTTTTCAGGGCAAATAAAAAAACTCGAACTGACGGCAATTCAGAGAAAGTATGGAACTCAATGTTTGGAATTTGGTGCTTGGAATTTCAATACCAAATATTCAATCTAAAATAATAAATCATTACTCCTTATCCCTTATTCATTTCTAAGTCCTTCAATGTAGCTTCCATACATATCCTTGAATTGCATTCCCTGCGAAAACCGGAATTTATTCAGCTTTTTGTATTCTACCAGCCCCCAGAGCACAAACTCTTTCAGAAAATATTTGTCTTCTTCAGGTACGTTTGGCTGATATTTATTCACCAAATCTTCCAGTGCCGGTATGGAATCCAGCGCTTTTTTATAGTCGGCATCCGAAGTTTCATCAAGCAGTTCAAAGCCGCTTTCGGAGAAGAACCATTCCACAATTTCGGAATATGGATCTTCTGCATCAGGCTTCTGCAGCTTTTCGATCTTCGGAAACATGGTTGGGAAAAGTGATTTTACGGCTTCTCCTATAAGTTCCTGGGCTACCATAGCACTTCCTTCCTGCTCTCCTTCATAAACCAGTTCAATCTTTCCGGTAATCGAAGGAATAACCCCAAGAAAATCCCCCAGCCGGAGAAGGGTCTTATTTTCGCCATTTTTGATACCCCTGCGCTCGGCTGTACTTATAAGATTTTCAAATGCGGTAATACTCAGCCGCGCACTTATCCCGCTCCGGGAATCAACATATTCATGGTTTCGCGCCTCAAAACTTATTTGTTCCAGGAGGTCTTTGGCAAGTTCGGGAACCTGAACCATTTCCAGCTGCCCCGGCTCAAGCCTGGCTTCCTGATGCGTGATCTTTTTGGCAGTTTTAATGTCTACTGGGTAGTGAGTGAGAATTTGGGAGCCAATCCTGTCTTTAAGAGGCGTTACTATGCTTCCGCGATTGGTATAATCTTCGGGGTTTGCAGTGAATACAAACTGCATGTCTAACGGCAACCTCAGCTTAAACCCTCTAATTTGTATATCTCCTTCCTGTAAAATGTTGAATAAAGCCACCTGTATACGCGCCTGTAGATCGGGTAGCTCATTGATCACAAAAATACTGCGGTTGGCACGCGGAATCATTCCGTAGTGAATTACCCGGTCATCGGCATAATTCAGTTTTAGATTGGCAGCTTTAATAGGGTCTACATCTCCAATAATATCGGCAACGGTCACATCGGGCGTGGCAAGTTTCTCGAAAAACCTGTCATTCCTGTGAATCCAGGAAATAGGCGTCTCGTCTCCCTGCTCTTCCAAAAGTTCACGGGCGTAGCGCGAAATAGGACGAAAAGGATCATCATTGATTTCTGAACCTTCAACTACAGGGATATACTCATCCAATAGGTTCACCATCATTCTGGCGAGGCGGGTTTTAGCCTGCCCCCTCAACCCAAGAAAGTTAATATTGTGCTTTGAGAGGATTGCCCGCTCTACTTCGGGAATTACCGTGTTTTCATACCCGTGAATCCCTTCAAAAGCCGGCTCGTTGTTCTTAATTCTCTTCAGTAGGTTTTGCCTGAGTTCCTCTTTTATGCTTTTGCTATTATAGCCATAGTCCTTTAATGCTCCAAAGGTGCTGAGCTTTTGTATATCCATGTTCTGAAAATTTGTTTGAAAAAGGCCATTTTTGGGCCTTTAATATTTTAACCTTTAATTCTTTTCTTGCGGTTGGTCTCGTAATCTTCAAAGATCATTTCTCCAAGACCTTTAAGTCCGGTGAAGAATGCCTTCCCTTGATTTGCCTGGGTAAATTCCCTTACAAAGCGCTCCAGGTAAGGATCTTGTGCTATCATAAAAGTGGTAATGGGAATATGCAGTTTACGTGCCTGGCTCGCGGCATTGTAGCATTTCTCGACAATATATGGATCTAGCCCCACACTGTTTTGATAATATCCACCATCCCGCTCTTTCAAACAGCTGGGTTTCCCATCGGTGATCATAAAGATCTGTTTGTTGGTGTTACGCTTGCGCCTAAGCAAATCCATAGCCAGTTCAAGCCCGGCTACAGTATTGGTATGATATGGCCCCACTTGCAGGTAGGGCAGGTCTCCTATAGAAATGCGCCAGGCGTCATTCCCAAAAACGAGTATATCGAGGGTATCTTTTGGATACCTGGTAGTGATAAGCTCGGCCAGGGCCATGGCGACTTTCTTCGCCGGGGTGATCCTGTCTTCACCGTAAAGTATCATACTGTGGCTTATGTCTATCATAAGCACGGTACTCATCTGGCTCTTATGATGGGTTTCTTCGACTACAAGATCGTCTTCGGTCATCCGGAAATCATCGGCGCCATGCTGAATCTGGGCATTTCGCAAAGATTCTGTCATGGAGATCTTATCGAGCGAATCTCCAAAATTATAATTCCTGAATTCTCCCGTGTGCTCATCGCCCAACCCCAACTGATTGGTGCTGTGGTTGCCCGACCGACTTTTGCGCAGCTTTCCGAAGATTTGATTGAGCGCCTGCTGCCTAATGGCTCTTTCAGTCTTGGCCGTAATAGCCATTCCTCCACCTCCCTCAATTTCCTCACGGATGTAACCTTTTTTCTTAAGGTCTTCTATAAAATCATCTATAGTGTACTGCTCATCGGTGAGTTTGTACTCGACATCCAGCTGCCTGAGCCATTCTATAGCCTCATCAAAATCTCCGGAAGTATGAGTGATAAGCTCTTTAAAAATCTCAAAAAGCTTGTCAAAAGGAGGGATATTCTCGGCCTCAAAGCGTTTAAAAACAAAACCTTTTTTCACAATATTCCTTTCCATGCCCTAATTTAATTGTTAGCATGAACATCTCACAAAAGTGGAGGATAAATTTGTGTTAATTAGATGGGAGATTTTAGATTTTAGATTTTAGATATGAAATATTAGTAGTGAGAAAATCTCAAATTCCAAGCACCAAATTTTAATTCCTAACTTTCAAATTTTCAAATCGAAATAAGGTCGCAATAATAAAATTTGGTGTCCCAGGCTTCCTTCTCTTTTTTAAAGCAATCATCGTCTTCATCTCCTGCGGAAGTAAAAAATTTCTCTACAATTTGCCCTTTTTGGAAGGTAACTGGTCTTGAAAAAATTGGTCCGTCAAAAACGAAAGTATGAAATTCCCCATTCTCCCCGGCAGGATCTACGCCTGAAGGTAAATCGGCAAGAAAACTTTCATCTACAAGCCTTCCGCAGAAAGACCTATCTAAAACCTTTGCATTTACGCTCACAGTTATAGCTTTAAATCCGGCGGCGAGTATTTCCTTCATGAGGGCTGAAGTATCTTTTTTCCACAGCGGAAAGACCCCTTCAATTTCCACTTTTTGAAGCTGCTGTTCGCGGTACTGTTTTAAATCTTCCAGAAAGATATCACCAAAAATACTGTAACTGAATCCGGAATTCTTCAGCTTCAGCATTTCCTCTTCCATGATTTTATTATAGGTTGTCATAGAAACATTTCCCGCAAGCGGAAGAACTTCAAGGGGAATACCAATGCTTTGAGCCTGCTTCAGCAATAAATCACTTCGAAGGCCGTGCATAGAAATCCTGTCAACTTCAGAATTAACTGTGGTAAGCAACTTTTCTACGGAATATTCTTTCTGCTGTTGAGTGAGATAAAGGGCGAAGGCCGCATCTTTCCCCGAACTCCAATTTAAAAAGGCCTTTTTCATACTTCTGTAAAACTCAGTACCGCGAGTTCATAACTCTGCAACCCAAAACCCAGGATAACTCCTTTGGCGTTGGGTGCAATAAAAGATCTATGCCGAAATTCTTCCCTGGCCGAAGTATTGGAAATGTGCACTTCTACCACCGGCTTTGAAATTGCTTTTACAGCGTCTCCAATCCCGACGGAAGTGTGCGTATAGGCTGCAGCGTTGAGAATGATGCCATCAAATTCCTTATCGGCCGCATGAAGCCTGTCAATAATTTCCCCTTCAATATTAGATTGATAAGAGGCTAATTCCACTTGCGGCAATTTCTCTTTCAGGTTTTGAAAGTAATCTTCAAAAGTTTGGCTTCCGTAGGTTCCTGGTTCACGGCTGCCGAGTAAATTGAGGTTGGGCCCGTTAATGATCAATATTTTCATATAGTAAAAGTAGAAAATAAAAAAACGGAAACCGCAGCTTCCGCTTTAACAAGTCTCAAAAAAGGTATTTTTTAAACGAATTTATATCAGAGCCTGAATTCTACACCAAGATTAACAGAAGATGCCGTGCCTCCATCTATACTAATACCGGTGTAGGAACCAATAAGCCCCACCCCAAAGAGATTGAACCCTATTTTGGGTTTATAGTAAAAGCCCCCATCAATACCATCGGTTAGCCCAAGAGCATAACCTAAATCGGCTCCAAGTTCTAAATTTGCCAGACTAAACCGCGCAGTGGCGGCAAGAGGCAGAAAAGAAATATCATCAAATTCATCTACAAAAAAGTGGTTGTAACCTATCATTGGCCCTAATTGGAAATTCTCAAATCCCATGAGATAAGCAATGTCTGCGCCCACATTAAAATCTGATGCATCTGAAATATCCCCTACCGGAATTCCTGCATTCACTCCTAACCTAATATCGCGCTGAGCGTAGGTTGATGTAAAACCTACAGCAATAAAAATAAGAGAACATAAAAATTTCTTCATAACTCAAAGTTTTAAAGGTTATCTATCACTAAATTAGTGATTTACACATTACTCTTGTCGACTAAGTAAAATTCCTTTGAAAGGAAAACCTCACATTCACAGGTAGTTTCAATGGGCACAAAAAAAGAGGCTGCCTTAACTAAGACAGCCTCTTTATATAAATTTTCAGATTTTTCTTAGAACATAAATCCAATCCCGGCCTGTATCACAGAGTTATGAGCATCTATATCATCAATTAATTTAGTAAATCCATGACTATAACGTCCCTGTACAAAGAAACCACCATCGAACTTATACTCCAAACCTACAGCTCCACCAAACTCAAAATCTTTGACTTTGCTGTAATCTTCCAGATCGGTATCTCCACCATCTTCTGTTGGCATAGTATCAACCTCTTCATTAACCTTGAAGTTAAAAGAAGGCCCCGCCTGGATACTCAGGCCATCTGTAAAGTAAATTTTGGCCAGAACTGGCACATTAATGTAATCTAATTGATATTCGATGTTGTCATCGATATCAAATACATTGTCCTGATCTATTTCAGCAAGATCAAATCCCTGTGCGGAATAAAAAACCTCTGGCTGAATAGAGAATCTGTTTGCCACCGGAATTTCAGCAACAAGTCCTACATTAAAACCTGTCCTGGATTCGGTATCAAAATCATCTCCGGTAATATTAGCAAAGTTAACTCCACCTTTCGCTCCAAATTGTACAAACTCTTGTGCTGTCGAAATGGAAGTACTAAATACAATTAATGCTAAAACTAAAATTGACTTTTTCATAAATTTCATTTTTAAAAGTTCAGGGACAAATGTAGGAGGCATAGTGTTAAGAAAAACTCACTTTATATTAAAGTACTCGTAAATCCGTACTTTTAGCCCAATATTTAGCCTGTGAACTGGGAAAATGCCTTGAATGATTACCGCCATTACCTCAAAATTGAAAGAGGCCTGGCTGCGAATACCATCGAGAATTACAGTCTGGATGTGGAAAAACTTTCAAACTGGCTACAACTAAATGACGTCAAAGTCTCGCCCCTGTCTATTTCTGAAGAAGAAGTGCAACAGTTCATTTATGTGCTTGCCAAAACTATGAACGCCCGTTCACAAGCCAGGATAATTTCGGGCCTCCGCGGATTCTTTAGCTATCTGGTCTTTGAAGATTACCGACAGACCAACCCCCTCGAATTAATTGAATCTCCAAAAACCGGACGCAAGCTGCCACATACGCTTTCTACTGAAGAAATCGATGCACTTATTGCGGCCATTGACCTTAGTAAACCTGAAGGAGAAAGGAATCGTGCCATTCTGGAAACCCTGTACGGCTGCGGACTACGGGTATCTGAATTAACCAATCTACGCCTTAGCGACCTATTTTTTGAGGAAGGCTTTATTAAGGTAACAGGAAAAGGAAGTAAATCGCGATTTGTACCCATAGCCGAATCTACCTGCAAATACATTGAGCTTTACTTACACCATATAAGAGCGCACCAGGATATCCAAAAAGGCCACGAAGACACTTTATTTTTGAATCGCCGTGGTAAGCAGCTCACCCGCGCCATGATCTTCACCATAATAAAGAGACTGGCCACCATAACCGGATTACACAAAAATATAAGTCCGCACACCTTTAGACATTCCTTTGCAACACACTTACTGGAAAACGGAGCCGATTTACGAGCCATTCAGCAAATGTTGGGACACGAGAGCATCACCACTACCGAGATCTACGTTCACCTTGACCGTTCTCACCTGCGCAAGGTGATGGAAGAATTTCATCCAAGACGATGACGGGTTTAAGGTTTAAGGTTCAAGGTTTAAAAATTTCTAAAATGCAAGTCCTGTTTTCAAAACTACGGCATTCAAATCTTTACCGGGTACTTACTAATACGAATACTGAGCACTGAACACTAAATATTTGCTAAACCATAGAAATTCCTTTGGCAGCAGCCTTTTCCTCATTAATTTAAGCTTATAAAACAATATTATGGAAACACTTAAATTTAAAAACGGAGATACCATGCCGGCTATAGGCCTGGGCACCTGGAAATCGGATAAGGGAAAAGTTGAAGAAGCAGTAAAAATTGCACTTAATAACGGTTATCGTCATATAGATTGTGCCTCCACTTATGGCAACGAAGCCGAAATTGGAAGTGCTTTTAAAGACATATTTTCTCAGGGCAAGGTAAAAAGGGAAGATGTTTGGGTAACCTCTAAACTATGGAATGATTCTCACAAAAAAGAGCACGTAATTCCTGCCATTAAAAAGACTTTAGACGATCTACAATTAGATTATCTCGACCTCTATCTTATGCACTGGCCGGTAGCTTTTAAACACGGGGTTGGTTTCCCGTCTAATGATGACGACTATCTTTCTCTTGAAGAAGTCCCTATTATTGAAACCTGGAATGCCATGATCGAAGCAAAAAAGCAAGGTCTGGTTAAGCACATTGGGGTATCAAACTTCAGCAGTAAAAAGCTGTACGACCTTATGTCACAAACTACCGAAACCCCTGAAATGAACCAGGTAGAACTACACCCATTCTTACCACAATCTGAACTTATACAGTTTTGTCGCGAAAACAACATTCACAATACCGCCTATTCTCCCCTAGGAAGTGGCGATCGCAGTGCGCAAATGAAAGCTGAAGATGAACCTTCTCTTTTAGAAGAACCTGCAATTGTTGAAATTGCTGAGAAACACAATGTTTCCCCAGCGCAGGTGCTCATTAAGTGGGCGGTCTCTCGTGGCACAGCAGTTATCCCGAAATCTACTACCGAGAAACACATCATTTCAAACCTGGAAAGCATCAATGTAAAATTGGATGAAGAAGACCTTAAGAAAATCGCGGGTATAGAACGCCATTTTAGATACGTGACCGGCGAGTTCTTTATCACTCCAGGCAATTCATACAACAACATCTATGACTTATAGATCATACCTTCCAAAAATGGCACTTTGGCTCCTCTTTTTGGGAGCCTTAAGCAGCTGCAACAATCAGAATAGGGAGCTAGAGTCCAAAAATCAGGAAATTGATTCCCTTTCGCAGGAACTTACCCAGAAGAGGCAGCTCATAGATTCCCTGAAAAACCGTCCGGTTACAACTGAAGATCAGGTGACTATACCAGTTTACTTCGGAAAGGAATTTGAAGACATTCAGGATCCCAAAAAACATATTACTGAGGCTTTAAAACAGCAAAAAGACCTGATTCCGTTAGATCCGGTGCTTGGTGGTACTATGGAATTCAGGCAGGTACAGGTAATCACTGAAAACTGGGTGCTGGCAATCTATGATGATGGCCATGTACAGGGAAAATCAATTTTTGAATATGAACTTCAGGAAAATAATAAGGTAACTTTTAAAGAAGTTGCTTCCAGGCTTCAGCAGTAGGAAAAGACTGAGTAAAATGCCATTTTTGGAACGTTATATTTTTTATAAACTAACCACTTTCCGAAGCAATTTTGCTATCTTGAAGAAGTATATTTTAAGTAAAAAAGAAGAATATGAAGACAAACATTCAATTTGTACACGCAGACACAAAACTTTCGGCAGAACAACTTGTTCAGAGAAAACTTGATAAACTTGAAAATAAATATGACTGGATCATCTCTGCAGATGTAATGTTTAAGGAAGAAAAGTCTACCAACGGCAACGGGAAAACCTGTGCTATAGAATTGAGCCTTCCGGGCCCAAAGATCCATGCCTCCTCAAATTCTGACAGCTTTGAAGCCGCTGCTGCCGAAACGGTAAAAGACCTTGAAAAACAGCTTCAGAAAAGAAAAGCTGAAATGCAAAGCCACTAGGCAAATGTATATTGTATAATGAATATTGTATAATGTAAATGATGTAAAAAAGGCTGCCGGAAAATGTCATTTTCCGGCAGCCTTTTTTATATCAATTTAGTCTTGAGTTTTGTCTATTGACTATTTACTCTCGACTTCTAACTAAGCTACTCGCTTGATCTTAGCGCCTATTGCCTGCAGGCGCTCATCAATATTTTCGTAACCGCGGTCAATTTGTTCGATATTATGGATCACCGAAGTTCCTTTTGCAGAAAGTGCTGCAATTAAAAGGGAGATCCCTGCTCTAATATCGGGCGAAACCATTGTAGTTGCTTTGAGCTGAGACTTAAAGTCATGACCTATTACGGTAGCCCTGTGCGGATCGCAAAGAATGATCTTGGCGCCCATATCTATTAATTTATCCACGAAAAAGAGTCGGCTTTCAAACATCTTTTGATGAATTAGCACATCTCCTTTTGCCTGGGTAGCCACCACCAGCATGATACTCAAAAGATCGGGCGTGAAGCCGGGCCATGGTGCATCACTGATACTCATAATTGAGCCATCAATAAAACTTTGCACTTCATAACCGTTGGTATGGGCAGGAATGTAAATATCATCCCCTTTTCGCTCCATTTGAATACCTAACTTTCTAAAAGTAGCGGGGATCAAACCTAAATGTTCCCAGCCTACATTTTTTATAGTAATCTCACTTTTGGTCATGGCGGCAAGGCCAATCCAGGAGCCAATCTCTATCATGTCGGGAAGTATGGTATGCGTACAACCTCCTAAAGATTCCACTCCTTCAATTTCAAGTAAATTTGAACCTACCCCGCTTATCTTTGCGCCCATACTGTTAAGCATATTGCAAAGTTGTTGCAGGTATGGTTCGCAAGCGGCATTATAAATAGTAGTCTTGCCTTTTGCGAGTACAGCTGCCATCACAATATTGGCAGTTCCGGTTACCGAGGCTTCCTCGAGCAACATGTAAGTACCCTTCAAGCCATTTGGCGCTTCCACCCCGTAAAACCGTTCTTCTTTATTATAACGGAAGTCGGCTCCAAGTTTTATAAAGCCTTCAAAATGCGTATCAAGTCTTCTGCGACCAATCTTATCGCCCCCCGGTCTTGGGATATAACCCTGACCAAATCTTGCCAGCATTGGCCCCACGATCATTATTGAACCCCGAAGTCCACTTCCTTCCTCCTTGAATTTTTCACTCTTAAGGTAATCAAGATCAAGCTCATTGGACTGGAAAGTATAAGATCCCTTTCCAATTTTTTCTACCTTCACACCCAGCTGTTTTAGCAGGTGAATAAGCTTATTGACATCCAGGATGTCGGGAATATTATTTATTGTAACTTTTTCGGAAGTGAGCAATACGGCACAAAGAATTTGCAGAGCTTCGTTCTTTGCTCCCTGGGGTTGAATTTCCCCTTTTAAAGCATGCCCTCCTTCAATTTGAAAAGATCCCATAGAAAATTCGTAATTTTAGTATCGTTTACGGCTGCGTGTTCTGTTATTTGACTTTTTAACCGGCTTTTTAGAGGTGAATTTCTTGTTGCTTCTCAAAAGTTCTGAAGCTTCGCTAAGGTCCTCTTCGGTATTTTTTAGATTGATCTTACCGTCACTTAGTTCCCTTAAATGCTCAAAGATCACTTTGTCATCAACAGAATCTTTATTCCAGCTTAGGTAAGACTTCTTCATGTGATTGGCAATTGTGAAGACAAGACCTTCTTTTTCGGGCCCATCTTCAAATTTATTTGCCTCATCGATCATCCGCTTGATGTTATTTCCGTAGAAACGATACTTCGGAAAGTTTTGCGGGTAAGTCATACGCTCAGGTCTCTCTTCCAGTATTTCCCTGGATGGTTTTGGAAAAGGACTCTCTACATCAAGTTTAAAATCACTTATAATGAACAACTGGTCCCAAAGTTTATGCTGAAAATCGGGTACATCCCGAAGGTGGGGATTGAGGTTCCCCATCACTGAAATTATAGCCTTCGCCACTTTATTGCGCTCTTCATCATCTGCGATCTCTACGGCGTGTTCAACCATCTTTTGAATATGTCTTCCATACTCAGGAATGATGAGTTTACTCCTTTCGGAGTTATATTCTAATTCGTTTGTCAAAATGAATAATATTAGGTGATAATATACTGCAGAAGTTTATCGACTGCAAATTAAATAAATTATTCAGGAAAAAAGCAGCTCTACTAAATTATCCTGCAATTATTTAGAGTGAGATCACTCCTTCAATTTTTTGTCCTACTTCCTTGTATTTGGCTATAACCGCATCGGGGTCCTGCATTTTCACATTTACAGAAACACTCGTATAGTTACCTTTTTTGGACTGCTTTGTATTAATAACGGCGCCCATATTGTTGAAGATCTCCTCAACCCCCTGTATTTTCTCAGGTTTTGTGGGTACTATAAATTTATACAAATAAATAGACGGCCAGCTTGCAGTGTCCAGCAATTGCGACTTTAGCTTGCGATAAAATTCTTCCGGGTCTTTAGCTTCGCTCATAGTAATCTTGCTTCATGATTCCTGCAAAGATACATTTTAGAATCTATTTTTTAAATTGGATGCAAATTGCGAAATTTGCCGGGTGAATACCAGAAAGATTGTAATAACCGGCGGTCCCGGTACAGGAAAGACATCTGTCATTGAAGCCCTTGAAAAACACGGATATTTTTGTTTTCATGAAGTGTCACGGGAGATCATAAAAGAGTCTCAAAAAAAGGGAATTGATCAATTGTTTCTAAAAGACCCTCTGCTCTTTAGCGAACTCTTGCTCGAAGGAAGAATTAAGCAGTTTAAGGAGGCTCATGAGAAGAAGACCAACATGGTCTTTCTAGATCGTGGGGTGCCCGATGTTGTGGCTTACATGAATTACTTCGGAAATGAATATCCTCCCGTATTTAATCGCGTGTGCAAAGAATATGTTTATGACAGGGTGTTTATTTTGCCTCCGTGGAAGCAGATATATACTGAAGACAACGAACGCTATGAAAGTTATGAGCAGGCAGTAGAGATTCATGATGAGCTGGCCCGCAGCTATGCCTTTCACGGTTATGAAGCTATAGAAGTCCCCGAAGGCACCATTGCCGAACGGACCCTGTTTATTCTGAACCACCTTGAATAGCCCCGAAGACATATTAAAGCAGTACTGGGGCTTTGACAGCTTTAGACCGCTGCAAAAAGACATTATTGAACAATTACTTCGGAAGCAGGACGTCATTGCCCTGCTGCCCACCGGCGGCGGAAAATCCCTTTGTTTTCAGGTCCCCGCCATCATACAACCCGGAATTTGCATCGTGATCTCGCCCCTGGTCGCCCTCATGGAAGATCAGGTAAAGGCACTGCAGGCAAAAAACATCAAGGCCATGGCACTCACCGGCGGCATACATTTTAGGGAAGTGGACACCATGCTGGATAATTGCATCTACGGAAATTACAAGTTCCTCTACCTCTCCCCCGAAAGATTGCAGCAGGAACTGGTGCAGGAACGCATCAAACAAATGCAGGTAAACCTTATTGCTGTAGATGAAGCGCACTGTATTTCACAATGGGGCCATGATTTTAGACCTGCCTACCGCAACATATCTTTGCTGCGCCAACTAAAACCTGATGTTAATGTAGTGGCTTTGACTGCCACGGCAACACTTCCGGTAGTAAAGGATATCGCGCAGCAACTGGAATTGAAGGATGTAAAACTGCTTCAGAAATCCTTCCGAAGAGAAAACCTGGCATATATTGTAAAAGAGGCCCAGGACAAAAATTACTACATGGAGCAATTGCTCCGGGAGCACAACGAAGCAGGAATTATCTATGTTAGGTCTCGCAAGGCCACTATTGAACTGGAGCAATACCTGCTAAAAAAGGGCATTTCTGCCACCTCTTTCCACGGCGGACTCCCAAAATCTGAAAAGTCTTTACGCCTGCAGCAATGGCTTAAAGAAGATAAAAGGGTAATGGTAGCCACCAGCGCCTTTGGGATGGGTATAGACAAGGCAAATGTGCGTACAGTGATACATTTGAACCTGCCCGAGAGCCTTGAAAGTTATTTTCAGGAAGCCGGAAGGGCCGGAAGGGATGGAAAACCTGCCAAAGCAGTTGTGCTAACCAACAAGAGTGACATTCCCCTGCTTAAAAATCAATTTTTGGCCACGCTTCCGGGAGTTGAGATGGTAAAACTGGTTTACAAAAAACTGAATTCTTATTTTAGGATAGCCTATGGCGAAGGTGAAGGCACAGAGCACTATTTAAACTTTTACCAGTTTTGCCAGAAGTACGAGCTTAACACTTTGCTCGCCTATAATACGATGCAGTTACTGGACAGGATGAGCATCCTGACGCTGGCCGAGCAATTTCAGAAGAAAACACGAATTCAGTTTCTGGTTACTGGAAAACAGATCAACTGGTACCTGGAAGCAAATCCGCAGTTTGATGCTGTTGTAAAATCCATTTTACGCACCTATGGCGGGGCTTTTGACAGCATGGTTGAACTAAATTTACAGGTGATAGCCGGGAAAGCAGGAACTACAGTACAGGAAGCGACAAAGCTGCTCCAACAGCTTCAAAAAGAAGATATAGTTAATTTTGAACACGATCAACACGACACAAAAATCACATTTTTGGTGCCCCGGGAAGATGATATCACTATTAATCCTTTAATACCTTACATCAAACTTCAGGGGAAGACAAAACAGGAAAAAATTGAGCAGGTGCTTGCATATGTTGAGAACGACAGGCAGTGTAAAAGTGAACAACTGTTGCAGTATTTTGGGGAAAAGGAAACTGAGCCCTGCGGAATTTGCTCTGTTTGCCGGCCTTTAAACACCAAACTTGATCGTGAGGAGATGAAAAGGATTTACTTTGCAATTATCGGCCTCCTGGAAGGGCAGGAATACAATTCACGCGAGATGGTTGAAAGACTTGATTTCCCGGAAGACCATATCATCAAAGTCTTACAGTTACTGGTTGAGAAAGGAGCCTTGGCTATCACTGCATCTAATAAATATAAATTAAAACATTTATGAGAGATTTGAGAATTGTCTTTATGGGTACGCCCGAATTTGCTGTTTATTCACTCAAAGCCATAGTGGAAGCAGGATATAATGTTGTGGGAGTTATCACAGCACCCGACAGGCCTGCAGGTAGGGGAAGAAAACTCCAGGCATCGGCAGTAAAGCAATTTGCAATTCAGCAAAACCTGAAAGTACTGCAACCGGTAAACTTAAAGTCGGATGATTTTTTAGCCGAACTAAAGGAACTCAACGCCAATTTACAGGTAGTAGTGGCTTTTAGAATGCTGCCCGAAGTAGTTTGGAAAATGCCGGAATTTGGAACTTTTAACCTTCATGCGTCATTACTACCCCAGTATCGCGGGGCAGCCCCTATCAACTGGGCTATAATTAACGGAGAAAAAGAAACCGGCGTGTCGACCTTTTTTATAGACGAAAAGATTGACACCGGCGAAATGATCATGCAGGAAAAAATAGCCATCACCCCTACAGAAAGTGCCGGAGAATTGCACGACAAGCTTATGCAGACCGGATCTCACCTTATTCTAGAGACATTAGAGGCAATTAAAAAAGGAGAGGTTAAAACCACCCCCCAACCTGAAAGCGGCGAATTAAAGACCGCCTATAAGCTAGACAGGAAAAATACCAGGGTGAACTGGGAAGCACCTTTAGAAAACACGTACAACCTTATTCGCGGACTAAGCCCCTATCCTACCGCCTGGACCATGTTGAGTAATGGCAACAAGGAGGAAATTATGAAGATCTACGCCGGCGATATTGAAAAAACTGAACACGAAAATGTTACCGGGAAGATTGTACAGGAAGGAAAAACAGTAAAAGTAGCAGTAAAAGAAGGATTCCTGGTACTTACGGAAGTTCAGCTTCCGGGAAAGAAAAAGATGGCGATTAAGGATCTTTTGAACGGCTATGAATTTTATGCGAACGCCAAAGTTCTGTGAGGCCTTATAAATGCTGATATTAGCGTATTTCCGAGAAAATCAACTAAGGTTATCAACAATTTTCCGAAGTTATTAACAATATCCGGCTTTTCCCTTGATATTACTTGCATGGGAAAGTTTTCCATATAAATTTGTAAAGCAAATTATTAAAAGTTCAACCAACAACTATTAAAAACTCAAATTATGAACAAAACAGATTTAATTGATGCAATGGCTGAAAATGCCGGGATTTCTAAAGCAGCTGCAAAAAAGGCACTAGAATCTTTTCTTGAGAATGTTGAGAAATCTCTTAAAAAAGGAGATCGCGTTTCATTAGTAGGATTTGGTTCCTGGTCAGTTTCTAAAAGAGCTGCAAGAGAAGGAAGAAACCCTCAAACAGGAAAAACAATTAAGATTGGTGCTAAGAATGTAGTAAAATTCAAAGCAGGTGCAGATCTTCAAAAAGCTGTGAACTAATATTTACAAAACCTAAGAAAATATTAAACTCTCCCAAACGGGGGAGTTTTTTTGTTAAAAATTATCTATTCTCATTTGACGCTGTACAATATTTTTTTAGATTTAGGTAAAAGATTGCAGAAACTATTGAAGAAATGACTACACTAAAACCTGCCAAAGGATTACTTCTTATTGCCGAGCCTGCCATTACAGGAGACCTCTCCTTCAATAGATCTGTGGTGCTTATCGCCGATCATACCGAGAGCGGCTCTGTAGGTTTTATCCTGAACAAGGAACTCGATTTTACACTCAAAGATCTTCTGCCAGATATTACCGGAAATTTCAAGGTATACAATGGCGGACCTGTGGAGCAGGACAATCTTTACTTTATCCACAAAGTTCCCGATCTTATTCCCGATAGCGTTGAGATAGCCAGCGGAATTTACTGGGGCGGAAATTTTGAAGCGGTGAAAGGCCTTATAAATGAGGATCTCATTAGTGATAAAGAAATCAAGTTCTTTTTAGGTTACTCCGGTTGGGAATTTGATCAATTAAACCAGGAGCTCAATGCAAATTCCTGGATAGTTGCCGAAAACAACGACCATAAAGACATATTAAACCGTAAACCACGTACTTTCTGGAAAGATAAAATGATCCAGTTAGGTGGCAATTATATAATCTGGTCTAACGCTCCAGAGAATCCTTCGTACAACTAACTTAATCTTGCCAGCGTATTTAGGCGGCCAAGCAATACTTTAGCCACTTCAGTGCTGTACTCTTTTTTACGGTATTTTTTGACCGGCTGTATTCCCGTAACTACGTTTGATATAAACATCTCATCAGCCTTTTGTAATTCAAAGGGAGAAATAGAAGTCTCTTCAAGAGTATAATCGGGCAGTTTCTTTATGATTTCCAGGATCTTTCCGCGGGTGATCCCCTTTAAACAACCGTCGGTTATTGGAGGCGTTTTAATAACATTCCCAACTACCAAAAAGATATTACCATTGAGTGCTTCAACAACATTTTTTTGTTCGTTGAGCAGCAAACAGTTGTTATAATCATTTTCCATGGCATAAATACCTGCCAAAACATTCACCGCCCTGTTATTAGTTTTTAACGTGGAGAGTAATCCCTTAGCCACATAGTGATCTTTAAAAAGTTCTACTTCGTAGAAGTCTTCATTTAAAAGGTAGAAAGCATTAGGGAGAGCTTCAGCAGTAACGAGATAGTCTATTTCGTTGGTTTGAGGGGTATAGAAACCACCTGCTTGCCGGGACACATTGAGCTTCACCCGTGCCTGGGTGTCAAAAAGGTCATTTTCACGTACAATTTGTAAAATTTCAGCTTCAAGAAATTCAGGAGAGAAAGTAGCCGGAATTTCCATTCTCATAATGCGCATAGATGCCATTAACCTAAAGTAATGATCTTCCCAGAAAATGATCCTGCCATTGATTACGCGAATAGTCTCAAACACTGCATCTCCATAAGCAAAGCCACGGTTAGCAATAGAAAGAGAGGCCTCTTTTTCTTCAAACAACTGTCCGTTGATATTAACCATAAAAAACCCGTTTTTAAAACGGGCAAAGGTAGTATTAAATAAGGGATTTCTAAACTGAACCCAGTACTTGTTTAAGATCTGAAATCATATTTTCCCACAACATTTTCCCTTCATCTATTTCATCTTCTTCAGCAAAGTCGGTAATCATAATGGAAACATCTTTGGTGATCTCATCTACCTGGATGCGCAATTCAAAAAAATATTGAGAATCCTCATCAGCTAACCAGCGAAATTTCACTCTTTCTCCAGATTTCTTGCTTAGTAATTTTGCTTTTTCTTCGCTTCCGTTCCAAATAAAGGTAAATAATTCTCCGCGCGAATTTACATTATCTGCATACCATTCACTTAAGCCTGACGGGGTTGCGATATAGTTGTAGAGTAAAGAAGGGGAAGCCTGGATTGGAAATTCCATTTCAAACTTAATTTTATCGTCCATGCTGCGGTTTTGTTAGTTTCGGGCAATATAAATATTAATTAGAAACATAAAAAGAAATCAATTTAAATAATTACTAAAAGATAGTTTGCGGCAAGATAAAATGTTTTTATATTTGCACCCGCTAAAAGATAGCACAGCCCCTACAGGCAGTCTCTTTTAGAAACATGGCGAGGTAGCTCAGTTGGTTAGAGCGTCGGATTCATAACCCGGAGGTCACGAGTTCAAATCTCGTTCTCGCTACCAGTAAAATGAAGGCTTTCGAGAAATCGAAGGCCTTTTTTTATGTTCTAAACCCAACGATAAAGAAATTTTATTGTCATACATAAATATTGTGACGATTAAATATTAATAACCGGTAAAGGGAGAATTGAAACATTATTCTACAAAATAAGTTTTGAACGCTGAGAAAATTGATCTTTAGAAGATACCTTTTCTGTGGCGGTTCTTCACGCTATTTCAATCAAATTCTTTTCTTATTTAAAAAAAGTCTAAATAACAATTGGAGAAGTAAGCTGCGCTAATTAACTTAGGTGCCGCTTTTATTTAGACTTATTTTAAAGAACTGGAGCTCCAGTTCTACTTTACGTTTCCTGTTATATTGAATGGGTTTCAAAAAGGTTCGGTCGCTTATACACGAGTGGCTGAGATTGAAAGAGAGAATATTAAAAGCCTTATTAAACTGTAATTCATTTGGTCACGGGTAGAGCTTACTTACGCTCGCGGCCTTTTTTATTTCTTATGAAAAAGAAAAGTAAGAAGAGTAAATCGAACCTTAAAAAATGGATTAGACAAATCCACCTGTATCTGGGACTGGTTACTGGTGCAATTGTCTTTGTTATTGCCATTACCGGGTGTCTGTGGGTTTTCCAGGAGGAGATTAAATTGCTCACCAATGACCTCCCTGAAATAGAGAAAAGAGACGCCTCAATTCTCACCCCTTTAGAAGCAAAAGCTCTTGCTGAAGAGGAATTGCCCGGCAGGTATGTTCACGGGACCCTTTACGCAGAAGAAAATGAACCTATTGAGGTTATTTTCTATGAACTGGAACCTGAATTCTACCAGTCGGTTTACCTGCACCCATACACGGGTGAAGTGCTTAAAGTGGAAGACCACATGACAGGTTTTTTCCCTTTTATTCTCGATGGGCATATGTATCTGTGGCTCCCTCATGAAATTGGCAGCCAGGTAGTAGGCTGGAGTACCTTCATCTTTTTCTTTATGCTGGTTACCGGTATTGTTCTTTGGTGGCCCAAAAACAGGAAAATGAAAAAGCAACGCCTGTCATTCGACTGGAAGAAAAGCACCAAGTGGAAGCGAAAAAATTTCGATTTACATTCTGTAATGGGATTTTATGTAAGCTTTGTGGCAGTAATTGTTGTGTTCACAGGCCTGGTGATGGTATTCGAATGGTTTGCAAGTGCTGTGTATAAAGGTATGGGAGGAGAAAAGGAAGTGGTTTTCACTATCCCAGATAATACTTCAGGAACTTTTAAAGCTACAGAAAATCCTCCTATAGAATCGCTAATTGTAGACCTGAAAAAGGAATATCCTGAAGCTGTAGACCTCGAGATACACTATCCTTACACCGATTCTTCCAGTATTTATGTGGAAGTAGCCTATCACGACGGAATCTATTACACTGCAGATTATCGTTTTTACGACCAAAATACCCTCGAGGAAATTGAAACCCCAAGTGTTTACGGTGTTTATGAAGAGGCAGGTTTTTCAGAAAAAGTACTCAGGATGAATTACGACATTCACGTAGGCGCCATTGCAGGCCTACCCGGAAAGATTATTGCTTTCTTTGCCAGCCTCATCTGTGCCAGCCTGCCAGTTACAGGCTTCCTGTTATGGTACGGGCGCAAGTTCAAGAAGAAGAGCCCCAGGCTAAGAACCCGCGAACTTGAATTCACCTGATATTCTTCCGAAGAATATTATAATCTGCGGAAAGTTTTAAACACAAAAGGTGCTCAAAAATGTCATTTTTGAGCACCTGCTGAAGGTCTTCCAAATATACTACTGCTATAAGTTATACTGGTGTGGAAAATTTTTAAATCAGAAAGCTTTTAAGACCTTTTCTAACTCCGATCGTCAACTTCAGGAAGAGCTTTTCGTCTTTTAAGGAAGCTCAATGGAACTTTAGAATCTCTTTTTTTTAATAATAAGTCAGAACAACATCCTTTTTTAGACATCACCTTCTTTACCGCTTCATAAATTCTGTGCTTTGCAGCACCATAAGGTCTAAAAGCTGTAGCTCGTTTTCTTTTTCTAAAAGTGCGTGAGATACTCCTTTCTTGTGCAGATAGGCAATAAAAGCCAGGATCTCTTCCTTATCGATCTTTAAGACCTCCTGAAAAAATTCGTGGTCATACCGGTTCAGCAACTCCCGCTCTAGCAGGTCATAACCTGCCCTTGCTCTTCGTATTTCCTGAGACCTGTCTTTTGGAGCCGGAGCTACAAGATCTACAAGGCCGCCAATGATCTTTATTGGCTGAAAACCATATTCCATATTTGCCGACATTCCCGGATTTGTAACACCTGTCTGGGCATCGGGTGAAAACGAGTAATTCATACCCATGATTTCCGCGGCAGACCAGGTGGGAAGGTCTAGTTCTAAAACGGGAATGTTTTTAAGATCTGCTGCAAGGTTTCCGGTGAGGTTATGAGGCTTAATTACCACTTCTGCCAGTTCATTGATATCTTCGGAAATCTCTACCTGCAAAATTTGCGTACTTAGTATATTCTTATCAACTACCACCAGAAGATCTCTATATTGTACAGCCGAAATGTAAAGAGAATCATTTAAGCCCGCACTAATCGTAAAATCTCCATTCCTGTTAGAAACACTACCTTTCCCGGTGGTTTTGTTGTAGATCGAAATTCCCTGCGCCTCAGCTTCCGCAGGTACTTTTATGCTTCCCTTAATTTCGACTTCCCCTATAGATTGAGCAGCAGCCGTAAACGAGGTGAAAAGCAAAATAAAAATGTAGATATGCTTCATATTATAAATAACGACCAAAATCAGGCATAATTACATCAAAAGCATAATAATTAAAGAAAAATATTAAAACTCACCTCTCAAAAATGTCAATTTTACTGGGTGTTTTTTCTTAACTCTTAATCTTCAGAAGGAGAATTCGCCTCCCGTAGTTTGTATTTCTGGCTTTGCGCCACAAGAAACTCAATTAACATCATCTCGTTCTTTGGTTGGAGCATTTCTTCAGTAAGGCCATTATCTGCAGCAAAATAAATGAAATCTGATATATCTTCTTCCGGAATATTGAGCTGGTCCTGGAAAAATTCATCATCATGAAGCTGAAGAATTTGCTCATCAAGGTCGTCATCACCGCCCACCGTTGTGGTAACATCACGAGAGGTAAAAATATTCCTGAAGATGTTAGCAAAATTCATCCCGCTGTAAATCATCCCACTTCGCATAGCTGCATTGGGGGGAGAAACCAGCGAATCGGGTCGAAAAGTGTGATTATACGGATTAATTTCTGCAGCCGATTTTGTAGGAAGATCGGTTGATACTACGGGAATGATCTTTACATCTACCTCTACATTTCCTGAAAGGTCATAAGGGCTCACTACAACTTCCGGTAGTTCGGTAACTGCTTCAGAAATAAAAACGTTGAGCTGCCGGTTCTCTACAACGCCTTCATCTACCACTACTGAAAAATCCTGAAATTGAAGTGCCGAGAACTGCAAGGTATCTCCGGCCATCACTCTTATGGTAAAATTCCCCCGATCATTTACCACCGTGGCACTTTTGGCCGTGCGGTTAACTACGGTAATACCCTGGGGCGTCTCCCCTACCGGGGGGGTTACACTACCATTGATCTGCACTCTGTCCTGAGACAAAACTGTGAAGGAAATAAAGAAAATTATACAGAATAATAAAGATTTCATAATGCTGATTTTCTTAAAGGAACAAAATCTATTCTTTATAAAAATTTAATTCCCGACTAAACTTTCGTTAAATATCCTTCAACCCGAAATATATATTCATTAGCCTCTGAAGCCTTGTTCAAGCCATTTTATTTACCATCTTAACCTGCTTTCTCTTCAGAATTGGCCAAATTTTAGAATCTCCCTGTGTCATATTTTTTAATTTTACATCAATTACTAAACAAGCCGCATGAAAAATCTTATTCTTGCCAGTACTTCTACCCTGCACAACCAGGAATATCTTGAATATTTACTGCCCCTCTTAAAAAGCCATTTTAGAGACTGCAGCAACATCCTGTTTATTCCCTATGCCCGCCCCGGCGGAATCTCTCATGAAGATTACACTGCAACTGCACAAAAAGCTTTTGAAAAAGCAGGCCTTGAAATTAAAGGCATCTACGAATTTGATTCTTCGCATGAGGCTGTGAAACAGTCTGACGGATTTTTTACCGGTGGAGGAAATACCTTTCTCCTTGTACAACAGCTCTACAGGCACGATTTGCTTGCTGTGCTTAAAGAAGCTGTAAACCAGGGAAAACCTTACCTGGGTACCAGTGCCGGGACCAATATTGCCGGGCTCACAATGAAAACTACCAATGATATGCCTATTGTGTACCCGCCATCCTTTAATACCCTTGGGCTGGTGCCTTTCAATATCAATCCGCACTACCTGGACCCCGATCCTAAATCCACACACAAAGGTGAAACCCGCGAAACACGTATTATGGAATTTCACCGTCACAATACACCACCGGTTATAGGCCTTCGCGAAGGGAGCTGGCTGGAAGTGAAAGGAAAAGACATTAAGCTGAAAGGAACACTTACCGCCCGAATTTTTGAAGCCGATAAAGAGCCCTTTGAAGTAGAACCGGAAACCGTGCTGAATGACCTCAACTAGCGTAGATTACCAAAAGATCCTCAACCAGATCAACCAGGAATTTATAGACCAGCCACGGTCGGGCAAAGTGGCATCTTACATCCCCGAACTGGCCAAGGTGCCATCGAACAAATTTGGCATGCACCTCTATGATCTTGACGGAAGTAACTATTGCTTTGGCGACAGCCAGGAACGCTTTTCTATCCAGTCAATTTCCAAGGTTTTCACCCTCTCCCTTGCCATGAAAGTCATGGGAGATAAGCTGTGGAACCGGGTGGGCGTTGAACCTTCGGGAGACCCTTTTAACTCTCTTTCGCAGCTCGAGAACGATTCGGGTATTCCCCGGAATCCTTTTATAAACGCGGGAGCGCTTGTAGTAGCCGATGTACTGGTATCTTCCTTTAGTAATGCCAAGGCTGCACTCCTCACCTTTCTTCATGAAATAACCGGTAACCCCCAAATTGATTTTGATCCCGTGGTGGCCGCCTCCGAGCAGTCTAAAGGTTACCGTAACTACGCCATGGTTAACTACCTAAAATCTTTCGGAAATATTGAGAACGATGTAGAAGATGTGCTCGATTTCTATTTTCACCAGTGCTCTATCGCCATGTCTTGCCAGGAACTGGCTAATGCTTTTATTATTTTCGCAAATAACGGTACAACCATAGGCTCTGAAAGAGAGTTTCTCACCGGCCGACAGGTAAAAAGGGTTAATGCGCTCATGCAAACCTGCGGATTTTACGATGAAGCCGGGGAATTTAGTTTTGAAGTGGGCCTGCCGGGAAAAAGTGGCGTGGGCGGCGGCATAGTTGCTGTTCACCCCGACAGGTTTGCAGTGGCAGTATGGAGTCCGCCGTTGAACCCCAAAGGAAATTCAGCGTTGGGAATGGCTTCCCTAGAACGCCTCACTACCCTCACCGGATTTTCGATTTTTTAATATTTCTGAAAGTGAGGTTGATACGCATTTGCTTTACTTTCTTTGACTTCGGAAGGCTGTGCAACCAGTTTTTCTGAGTATCTCCGGTCATAAGCAGAAGGCTGCCCGGTTCAAGCTGAAGTTCTATTTTTTCGGCTGAAGTTTTGTGCTTAAAAACAAATCTACGTTCAACACCCAGGCTTACAGAAGCTATTGCCGGCTGCTTTCCCAACTCTGCTTCTGCATCACTGTGCCATGACATTCCCTCTTCCCCGCTGTGGTAGAGATTGAGCAGGCACGAATTGAACTCCAGGCCCGTCACCTCCTCTACCCTTTTTCGCAATTCTAATAACTCCGGGATCCAGAGCTTTGCTTTTTTTGTCATTTTTGAATAGGTGTACTCAAATTCGCGGTCGCCATACCAGGCAGTCTTTCGGGCGGTAACAATTTTCTTCCCAAAGATCATAACCTCATCATGCTGCCACGCCACCTCATCCAGCAAATTATTGAAAAAACGCTGCTCTTCACTTTCGTTAAGTATTTTTCCGAAGTAGTAACTTTTCCCATCACTGGGTAATATATTTGGAGGATAAGCAGTCTGCATCACTTTTAAGTTTATAATTAAAAGGTGTTACTGCTGAAGTTAAAAAAAATTCCTGAAGTCCCAATATTAGCTCAGAAGGAAGAGATTTCCATCTCCATCTCGTACTGGTTTACGGGATTCGAAAAATGCCATTTTTGAAGGGTATTTATCAGGCTCTCTCTTGCGGCACTTACATTTTTCAGCTTAACTTCTTTTGCTAACCAGCCTGCAGCAGTCAGAAGCTCGGGGTAATTATCTCTTTTTGAAAACAATTGAATGATATTCCCGCCATTATCGATCACCAGGTAAGCTTCAGGAGAGTCGGGATCTCCTAAACACCAGGTTTGAACCCGGTTTTGCATCAATGCTACAGCTTTGGCCGTATGGTCCCAGGAATAAAGCGCTTCCTCATAAAGCCCACTCTGAATTACCTGCGAAAAATGACATTTTTGAAGGGTAATTTCCGAAGAAGTTTCAGGAAGAGATCCGGTAAAGCTGCGGAGTTGTCGGGTAATCTCGAAGCCTATGCGGTTATACACTTTTAAAGCCCTTTCATTCTCACAGATCACTTCCAGCAGACATTTTTCAACTCCGTGAACCTTTAAAACAGGAATAGCGTGTTCATAAAGTTGATCTACGATTGCCCTTCCGCGGTAATTAGCTAGCACTCCTGTGCCGGTGTTATATGCTGTAAGTGACTCCCGGTGTTGATCCACACAATTTATAATATAGCCCACCAGCTCATCTTCATCAAACATTCCAAAGGAGAGCTCCCAGTTTACACGGGCAATGGTGAATCGCTCCCACCAGTAGTTAGGATCTTCGGGCAGTTTTATAAAATAACCTTCAAAAGCAGAAAGAAAGCAGGAAAGCACATTTTCAAAGGGAACGCCGGCCAGATTTTTTATCTTCATGGATCATTCTAAAAAAGGTTTAAAATTAAACGAATCCATTATTTAATCAATCTATCATTTCCGGGATTCGTAAAAAGGGAAGTCTGTTGAAGAATTATACTAAACCCTTTAGATGAGATGGCGTTCATTCGTAACCTAACGAGGGAATTTCCGAAGCTTCGGAAGTTGGCGCGGATTTGTAATCCGTGCAGCAGCAAAAAAACCCCCGACTTTCGTCGAGGCTTTGAGCGGGAGACCGGGTTCCCCTCGACGGAGTTTATCCCGAGCCTGACGAGGGGCTCGGGATAGGCTTCTCACCCAATCTCCCGCAAAAAAAAAGCCCCGACTGTCGTCGAGGCTTTGAGCGGGAGACCGGGTTCGAACCGGCGACATTCAGCTTGGAAGGCTGACGCTCTACCAACTGAGCTACTCCCGCGTTGATATTGCTCTGCAAATATATATCGAAAGTTTTTATTGCTCAAGAAAAATTTACAGCTTTTTTAAAAAGTGATACCCTTTGATTTGATAACCTTCATTGAGGTAAAACTTATGACTTCGGTAGTTTTGAACGTAACTGTTTAATTCTGAAGTTTCACAGCCTTTTTCGGTCGCATATTTATAAATAAATTCAAATAAACTTTTGCCTACGCCCTTGCTTCGGTATTCTTCCTTAATAAAAATATGATCGGGTTCACAAGAGCGCCCCGCATAATGCCGCGTCATAAACCACAACCCAAATACTCCCACCGTTTGCTCATCATGTGTGATCTTAAAGCATTCGTAATTTTGATCAAACATTTCAGAAAACCTTTGGGTAAGGATCTCGTTTGAAAATTGCTGCCCCATTAACTCCTGTACCATAGGCAGGATATGCGGAATTTCTTCCTTTAAAATCTTGTTAAATGCAAGGTTCATCCCCATCTTTTCTGCAAAAATAGTCATATTTTTAGCTGCCAATCATTTAAAAAACACAATGAAAGACACAGATAAACCCGGAAAAATTCAGGATCGCATAGAACAGTCCCTACTCAATGAACGCAAAATTTTTCTTTGGGGCACCGTAAACGAGAAAACTGCAAAACATGTTATTGAAAGAATGATGTACCTGGATGCCACGGGAGATGATGAAATTCAATTCTATATAAGCAGTCCGGGAGGATACGTAACCTCGGGCTTTGCAATCTATGATACGATGCTGAGCCTCAACAGCCCGGTTTCTACCATTTGTACCGGCCTGGCCGCATCTATGGCATCAATCCTACTTTCGGCCGGGGCTAAAGGACGAAGGTTCATTCAGCCGCACGCCAAGGTGATGATCCACCAGCCAAGCGGAGGTGCGCAGGGGCAGGCTTCCAATATTGAAATCCAGGCTGCCGAAATATTAAAGATCAAAGAACAAAGCGCTCAAATTCTTGCCGAAAATTGCGGCCAGCCTTATGAACGCATTTATAAAGACTTCAACCGTGACTACTGGATGAATGCATCAGAATCTGTAGACTACGGAATTGTAGACGAAATAATTCAAAAAGGATAAAATGAACAAAGATATTCAGCATAAAGAAACAGACGGAAAAGGGATGTTCTACATTGAAGATGACGGCGAAATTGTTGCTGAACTCACCTATACTCTGAAAGACAACCAGATCATGACCATTGATCATACTGAAACCGATCCAAAATATAGCGGCGAAGGCCTGGCCAGTAGCCTCGTAAAACACAGTGTTGACTTCGCCAAAGAAAAAGAAATCAAGATAGATCCTCTTTGCGCTTATGCCGCAAAACAATTTGAAAGGCATGAGGAGTACCGGGAGGTACAGGCCACCGAAGGATAAATGATCCGCCAAATATCAGCCGAAGAAACTTATAAGGTCCGCCAGGAAGTATTACGCCCCGGCCGACCTTTAAAAGAGTGCTTTTTTGAGGGCGATCTCGAAGAAGACACCATTCACCTGGGGTTTTTTGAGGAAGAACAAGTAGTGGCTGTGGCCACTTTTGTAGCCCGTAAAAATGCCATTTTTGAAATCCCAATACAGTACCAGCTTAGAGGAATGGCCGTACTGCCTTCTCACCGCAACCAGAAACTGGGAGAAAAATTGCTTCATAAAGGGGAAGAAATCTTGAAAAGTAGAAATCCGAATACTTTACTGTGGTTCAATGCGCGCGAAACTGCCGTGGAATTCTATAAAAAGTATAGATATTCAACTACAGGCCCTGCCTTTATGATCCCAAACGTGTGCATGCATATTGTGATGTACAAAACACCTACTGAATTATGAAAAAGAGCTTTTTACTACCTTTATCGATCTTATTTTTAAGCCTTGGCGCCTGTACCGGCGACAAAAACAATCCGGCAGACAGGGCTTCGTCTGATAAAGCTTCAGAAAAAATTGCAGAAGCCTCACCCGATGGGATCAAAACAGAAATATCTTCTAAAAATGACATTTTTGAGGGGGGACTTTTAGAAGAGGTATACAGCGGGAGAGATTACAAATCTCTTTGGCGCGATGGGAAAACCATTCATTCCCTGTATAACAGCCTGCAGGAAGCCGATGAAGAAGGCCTCAATTTTAAAGATTACCACGGAAAAGAGATTGATTCTCTTTTATCAACTGCCGACCTGAGCTCACAACAGGCCGCACGCCTTGACCTGCTGCTTTCGGATGCTTTTCTCACCTATGCCCGTCACTTATACTACGGAAAACTGAATCCCGAAGAGCTGCACGAGTTCTGGGGAATTAGCCGAAAAGAAAAAGATTTTGGAAAGCTTTTGAAAGATGCTGTAGAACAGAAGGAAGTAAGCTCAATCCTGGAAGACCTGAAGCCTTCTCACCAGGTATACCAGGGACTCAAAAAAAGCCTTGCTGATTACAAGGAACAAAAGACCCAGGAAACTGCAATAAAAAAGATCTCACGAGGAGAAATTATTGAACCGGGGCAAACAGATCCCCGAATTCCTGCTATTGCACAAAGGCTTCAGGAGCTTGGGGTCTTTAAAGCTGATACTTCAGGCATTGGGCAAACTTATTCTGAAGAATTGGTAGATGCAGTGAGAAAATTTCAGCAGAAGAAAAGTATTCAAACCGACGGAATTATAGGAGATGCCACCATTGATGAATTGAATAAAGGGCCAAAAGAGGTTTACAATCAAATACTGGCAAATCTAGAGAGATGGCGCTGGTACCCGAGAGATTTGGGGGAACATTACATTTTGATCAATATTCCCAATTTTAAACTTGCAGTAATCAAAGATGGCGACACGGTGAGGAAACACAACGTGATCGCCGGAGCTAAAGAACGCCCCACCCCTATTTTTTCGGATACTATAGATCACCTGGTGATCAATCCTACCTGGACGGTTCCGCCAACGATCAAGTCGCAGGATGTACTTCCAAAAATGGCAGCAAACCGCTCTTATTTAAGCAATAACAACATGACCATTACCACCCGTAGTGGTGAACGTGTAGACCCATCAAGCGTGGACTGGAGCAGCGATGAAGCGCTAAACTACAACATTACGCAAAGGGCCGGACCTGCGAATCCGCTGGGGCGGGTAAAGATCATGTACCCAAATAAATACCTTATCTATTTACACGATACCCCTGCAAAAAGCCTGTTTAGCCAAACCCAGCGCGCAGAGAGTTCGGGCTGTGTAAGGGTAGAAGATGCTGTTGATTTGGCTGCTTACGTGGTAGAGAACCAGGATGACTGGCAAAAAGAGAGGATCAAGGAGATCATTGAAACTGGAGAAACAACTACTGTAAAAGTAGACCGGCCCATCCAGGTCCATCATTTTTACTGGACTGCCTGGCGGGCCGGGAATGAAACTGTTATTTTAAATGACGTGTACGATCTCGATGAACAGATCTACACGAAATTAACTGAATAGCTTTTTAAACCGATTGAGAATTCAAATAAGTGGAGTTAGAGATATAATCCTTATTCGTGTGGTAAATGAACAAGGCCGACCCTCCCTTGATCTTATTGATGATCTCTTTTGAGATTTCAGTAGGTACGGCAGGGCATCCGTAGCTACGGCCTAATCTGCCAAGCCTTTTGATAGATGATTCCTTTGCATAATCTGCACCGTGGATCACTACATACCGGTCACGGGCATTAGAGTTAAATTCCTCTTCCATGCCATCGATGAAAAGCGAAAGTCCGTTTTTTCCGTAGTAAGTTTCCGCAGTAACATAGAATCCGAGGGAACTCTGCAGCGAATTTGGTGTGTTTGAGAATTTAGTTGCCATGTTTCCTCCGGTGTTCTTTCCATGAGAAACGTACGTATGGTAAATGATCTCGTTGGTTTCCATATCAAGGATCCACAATCTTTTTTCGGTGGAAGGAAGGCTGAAATCTACGATACTCAACAGTCTGTTTTCAATCTTTTCTTCGTTTTCAAGTTTGTTATACCCGGTAATTGCATAGGTAAAAGAAACCTTTGAAGGCATTTGTGCATTTACAGTAGCGAATTCCTCGTAAAGAAGATCAATCTTCTCTTCGGCAGTTAATTCGGTTTTTACCTCGATCACTTCTTTTTCAGAAGTTTTTTCAGCAAAGACTTTTTCAGAATTAAAGGAATTGGTGGTAAAGGCAAAGGAGGCACTTATTGTAAGAAGAAGAGCAAATACAGTTGTTTTGTTTATCATATCTTTTTGTTAAATAGTTAGTTGACTATAATGTTTCAAAGGTCATACCAAAAAGGGAAGAAGATCAATTAATTCAGTAATAATGAGCATTTTAACATTCACCTCCACCTCTTATAAGAACTGCAAAATCTTAAAAATATTGCATAAATTTAAACCTTTAAATGTTAAAAAATACCTTTTGAGCTATTTCTGCTTTTCAGCCTAATTATAACGGCCTTACAAGCTTTCCTTACTATGCATATTTCGTATCTTTGTGAAAATACCCTAATTCAATGAATAAAAAAGTAATATTGATGATCCTGGACGGCTGGGGGATCAGCAATGACCCCAACACTTCGGCCGTTGATAAGGCAAATACACCTTTTATTGATTCCCTTTATAACAAATACCCTCACAGCAAGTTACGCACCGACGGAATGAACGTTGGCTTACCTGAAGGACAAATGGGCAACAGCGAGGTTGGCCATATGAACCTTGGTGCCGGACGAATAGTTTACCAGGACCTGGCAAAGATCAACCTGGCGGTACAGAATAATTCGCTTGGAAAAGAGCCGGTTTTGGAACAGGCTTTCAACTACGCCAAAACGCATAATAAAGCCATACATTTTATGGGCCTTGTAAGTGATGGCGGAGTGCATTCTCACATTAATCACCTTAAAGGACTACTCACCGCTGCTGAAGAATTTGGCATCTCCCAAAAATATGTGCACGCTTTTACTGATGGTCGTGATGTAGATCCCAATTCGGGAAAAGGTTTTATTGAAGACCTGGAAGATCATTTAAATAAAACCAATGGTAAACTGGCTTCGGTTATTGGCAGATATTATGCCATGGACCGCGATAAACGTTGGGAGCGAACCAAATTGGCCTATGATCTTATAGTGAATGGCAAAGGAGAACCCTGTCAAAACGCTGTGGAAGCTATTCAGAAAAGCTATGGTGAGGGCGTTACCGACGAATTCATTAAACCAATTGTGATGATCGATAGCCAGGGTAATCCTGTAGCTAAGGTTTCAGAAGAAGATGTAGTGATCTTCTTTAACTTTAGAACCGACCGCGGAAGACAACTTACAGCAGCTCTTACGCAGCAGGATTTTCCGGAGCAGGAAATGAAAGCTTTACCGCTGTACTTTGTTACAATTACCCGTTATGATGAGACCTTCAGGAATGTTCACGTTGTTTTCAGCAAAGAAGATATTAAAGCTACGCTGGGAGAAGTCCTTGAACACGCCGGAAAGTCACAGATAAGAATTGCAGAGACAGAAAAATACCCACATGTTACTTTCTTCTTTTCTGGCGGAAGGGAAAACCCTTTTCACAAAGAACGCCGTATAATGATCAACTCTCCCAAGGTGGCAACATACGACCTGCAACCTGAAATGAGCGCGTATGAACTGACTGACGCTATTGTACCTGAAATCAATCAGAAATCGGCCGACTTCATTTGCCTTAACTTTGCCAATCCAGATATGGTTGGGCATACAGGAGTTTTTGAAGCCGCGGTGAAAGCCTGCGAAACAGTTGATGAATGTGCCAAAAAAGTTGTGGATGCTGCCGTAGCTAATGACTACTCTGTACTTGTAATTGCCGATCATGGAAACAGTGAGTTCATGATCAATGAAGATGGCAGTCCAAATACAGCACATACTACCAACCCGGTACCGTTTGTTCTTGTAGACAACGATATAAAAGCGGTTAAGGATGGTATTCTTGGAGACATTGCACCTACAATTTTAAAGTTGATGGGCGTGGAACAACCTGAATTAATGACACAAAAACCACTATTTTAAAGATGAAGATATTCCTTTATTTATTGCTGTTGATCACGGCATCCAATTGCGGAAATACCGGAAATACAGAGAATGAACAGAAGACGACAGAACCGGTTTCACAGGAGGAAGAAGCAGGGAACTTAATTGGAGAGATTAATCTTGAAGATTTACAACAAGCTCCCTATTCTGCCTGGTTTGACCCAATGTACCAATCCTATAAGCCGGGAGAGGAAGCACTCAGCACAATAAAAGAGAATATTAATGAGTACGACATCATCATGTTCATGGGAACCTGGTGTGCCGATAGCCAACGGGAAGTTCCGAAATTTTACAAATTACTGGAGCTTAGCGATTATGATTTAGACAGGCTGCAGGTAATGGCGGTAAGGGAAGACAAAACCCTACCTAATGAAATGGAACAGGAGTATGATGTTATTTACGTTCCCACTATTATCTTTTTTAAAGATGGTGAAGAAGTAGGCAGGTTTGTAGAATACCCGCAGGAAGAGCTGGAAGATGATATTGCAAAAATAGTTTCGGGGCAGGAATACAAGCACTCTTACGAGTAGTTTTGGCTGCCATTTAAATTGTTATTTTTGCATATGCCCAAATTGTTGACAATAGCTGTAGATTTTGACGGAACATTGGTGGAAAACCGCTATCCCGAAATAGGCAAACCCATTTTGTTTGCTTTTGAAGCCTTACAGAAACTTCAACAGGAAGGACATCAAATCATACTCTGGACTTATAGAAGCGGAGTTAAATTACAGGAAGCGGTAGACTTTTGCGAGAGCAAAGGCATCAGCTTTTATGCAGTCAATAAAAGTTATCCGGAAGAAGAATTTGAAGAGAAGGCCATGAGTCGTAAGATCCTGGCCGATCTTTTTATCGACGACCGCAATATTAATGGTCTCCCCCCCTGGGGGGAGATCTATCATCAACTTATAGAGACTTCTAAAGTTGATCCCGTGCTGCCCAAAAAAAAGAATAAATTGCTAAGTATTTTTAAAAAGTTATGATCATACAAAGAACCAGAGAAGAAATTGAACTTATTCGCCACAGCGCCCTAATCGTGTCGAAAACGCTTGGAATGCTGGCTTCTGAAGTTAAACCGGGAGTTACCACCCTGCAGCTCGATAAAATGGCCGAAGAGTTTATTCGTGACCACGGTGCCGAGCCGGGTTTTCTTGGAATGTACGATTTCCCCAATTCTTTATGTATGAGCCCCAATGCCCAGGTGGTACATGGTATTCCTAATAACGAGCCTCTCAAGGAAGGAGATGTGATTTCTATTGACTGCGGGGCCTTTAAAAATGGATTTTACGGAGATCATGCCTACACCTTTGGAGTAGGAGAAATTGCCCCTGAAACACAAAAATTACTGGATGTTACCAAAGAATCCCTATACATAGGAATAAGAGAATTTAAACTGGGGAACCGTGTGGGAGATGTAGGTTTTGCCATTCAGCAACATGCCGAAAAGAACGGTTTTGGCGTGGTAAGGGAACTGGTGGGCCACGGCCTGGGAGAAAAAATGCACGAAGATCCAGAGATGCCGAATTACGGCAAACGCGGCCGCGGAAAGAAATTCATTGAAGGTATGGTGGTAGCCATTGAACCTATGATCAATGCCGGTACACACCGAATTAAACAACTACGCGACGGCTGGACGATTCTCACTGCAGATAATAAACCAAGTGCCCACTTTGAACATGATGTAGCTTTAATTGATGGAAAGCCAGAACTATTATCAACTTTTCATTACATTTATGAGGCGCTGGGAATAGAAAGCAATGAAGAAGAAGAATTTAGGGCACAAACAATCAACTTCCATGATTAAAAATTTTCGCCAGGAAAAATGGCTCCCCTACTCCAGAGAGAAATGGCACGACCGCTTCAGGTATGCAGTTTCTAATTACGGGAGAGTGGTG
The DNA here is from genome assembly GCF_049569215.1 of Salinimicrobium sp. TIG7-5_MAKvit. Taxonomy (GTDB): domain Bacteria; phylum Bacteroidota; class Bacteroidia; order Flavobacteriales; family Flavobacteriaceae; genus Salinimicrobium; species Salinimicrobium profundisediminis. The sequence goes on from NZ_CP145903.1 coordinate 541,108, forward strand.
AGCTATGTAAAAAATCCTGACGGAGATCTACTAAAAGGGGGTAAGTCGCAGGGCTTCCTCACCTTTGTCGCGACCCTCAAAAATGGCAAAAAACAAGCCTGCTATATTCACCGGGTTGTTGCCGAACTTTTTCTTCCGAAGAAGGAAGGAGACGAATATGTTATTCACAAGAACTACAACAAGACAGAAAATAAGGTGAGCAACCTTGCCTGGGTAACAAAAAAGGAGTGGGTTGCGCATCAGCAGAACAATCCGCAGGTAAAGGAAAATAAGCTGAAGCGAAAGCTGGGCACCATAAAATGCTACTCCAAGCTAAGTTATGCCCAGGCCACAGTACTTAAGAAAAAACTGCTCGATCCCAACCGAAAAACCCGGATAAGGGTGCTGGCAAAGCAATTCGGGGTTTCAGAAATGCAGCTCTACCGCATCAAATCGGGAGAAAACTGGGGAGATATCAAGGTATGATTGGAAAAGCTTTCAAGTTTTTTCTGAACAAGATTCCCCGGCCTGTACTTATCCGCCTTAGCTATGCGGTAAAACCCCTTTTTGTACTTAGCCTCCGCGGAAATAAATACACAGATCCCATTGACGGCCGAAGCTTTTCAAAGTTTTTGCCCTATGGGTACGGGCAGCAACGCGAGAACGTGCTTTCCCCTTCTACCCTTTCCCTGGAACGGCACCGGCTATTATGGCTTTACCTAAAAGACCACACCACTTTCTTCACCGCCCCGCATAAAGTACTGCATTTTGCCCCTGAACAAGCCTTTTACAAACGTTTCAGGAAATTGAATAACCTTCATTATACTACCACAGATCTCAACTCGCCTTTAGCCGACGTAAAAGCCGATATTTGCGACCTGCCGTTTGAAGATAACAGCTTTGACTTCATCTTGTGCAACCACGTCCTCGAACACATTCCCGATGACACTAAAGCAATGCAGGAAATATACAGGATCTTAAGTCCCGGTGGCACTGCCATTCTGCAAATTCCGCAGGATTTAAATCGCGAAAAAACATTTGAAGACGATTCCATTACAGATCCTGCCGAACGCGCAAAGATCTTTGGCCAATACGACCATGTAAGGGTGTATGGACGAGATTACTTCGACAAATTAAGAGAAGTTGGCTTTAGGGTAGAAGAAGTAAACCTTACCTCTCAAATGGATTTACAACTGGTAGATAAATACCGGCTCGCAAAGGGAGAAGTTATTCCGGTGGCCAGGAAGTGATTAGTTATTGTGGTTAATTTGGGGATGGAGATTAGGGATTAGAATTTTCTCATGGGAGATAAAGTGAATCAGAAGGTAAATAGCCAGAGAATTTTCTGGGAATTACCTGGAGAACCATATCAGAAGATACCAACCTAATGTTCTCAATACTCAATACGCTATACTCACTACTAGACTATAAGTCTTTCATAAGTTCGTCAAAACCCGGGGTGGCATATTCCTTCATTTCACCTCCAAGCGTAGAATAAATAAGAAAAGCGTCCAAATTATCTTCCTGCGAAAGTACCATTTTTGAGAGGTCAAATCCCATAGCCATAAAAGCAGTGGCATAGGCATCGGCCAAAGCACAATTTTCAGCAAGAACAGTTACGCTAAGCAAATCACTTTTTTGGGCAAAGCCGGTGAGCGGATTAATGGTATGCACATATTGGGCACCAGTCTCAGGATCTGTACGGTGTTTGCGGTAATTCCCCGAAGTTGCCATGGCCTTATTTTGCAAGCCTATGGTAGCAGTTAATTCCCTTTGCCCCTCCTCCTGGGTGGGGTCATCTATTCCCACAGTCCAATAAGACTCTCTCTCTCGGTTTACCCCTTTTGCCAAAAGCTCACCGCCCAATTCAATCAAATAATCATCAACACCCTTAGAATTGAGATAATGGCCTATAAGATCTATGGTATAACCTTTAGCAATAGCATTAAAATCGAGATAAATTTGGGGAGTTTCTTTTATGAGTCGGTCCCCTTTTAATTGAAGTTTATCAAAACCTACAAACTGCATAAGAGAATCTATAGTCATTGAATCTATTTCTTTAGGGCCATTTTCAGGGCCAAAACCGTATTGATTGACGAGATCTCCCACAGTAGGATCAAAGTAGCCGTTACTTTTGCGCCACACTTTTTTAGAGAGTTTAAATACATTCTGAAAAAGAGTGTCTACCACTACCAGGCTGTCTCCCCTATTTATCCTTGAAATATCTGAAGATTCCCTGTAGGTGCTCATAGACTGATTTACCCGTTCAAAAATGGAGTCGAAAGCCTTCTCAAGGGGAATGTCTTCTTCGGAATAATAGCTTATGGAGTAGGTAGTACCAAGGGCTTCTCCAAAAGCGCTTCTTTCCTTATCTGCCTGCGAACATGAAACAATCAGGGCACATAACAGCAGCAGTCTAACAGCAGGTCTCAAAAATGTCATTTTTAGATTTCTTTTAATCCGGGGTAATTAACTACGTAATCTTCTGAACTCATTACGGGTAATTCATAGTCTTTGGAATTTGCGAGCCCCACGCCGGCATAAAAAGTACGGGCATTAAATTTTAAAGCCTGCTCTTTTACAGTTTCCAAAAAGATCATATCAATATCTCGCGGATCGTGTGGATATTCTATTGCCCGCACTACAACGAAATGCAACTTTTTATCCCTTAAAGCCACGAACTGAGGGTCTTTTTTAAAATCACTATTGACCCCTAGAAATTCATATCCCTGTTCTTCAAGATCTTTACCTACAATGTTCATTGCAAGGTTATGCAGTTCCTGATCGGTTAATTGTGACATAGCTCAAAATTAGTCAATTCAGCTTAATATAATGTGCCCAAATCAAAAACAGCCACCAAAAGGCAGCTGTTTTTATATATTTTAACTTCTTCAGGTTACCCTCCAAAGTCATCAAATCTCACGTTCTCTGGTGGTACTCCAAAATCTTCGGCCATTTTCTCTACGGCCTTGTTCATTAATGGAGGTCCACAGAAATAGAATTCAATTTCTTCCGGCTCATCGTGCAGGCTAAGATAGTTATCGATAACTACCTGGTGAATGAATCCTACGAAACCGTCTCCTTCCCCTTCAATTCCATCTTTCACTTTCCAGTTGTCTTCTTCAAGAGGTTCAGAAAGGGCAATATAGAACTTAAAGTTCGGGAAATCTCTTTCCAAAGCTCTAAAGTGTTCAGTATAGAACAACTCACGTTTAGAACGCCCACCGTACCAGTAAGTTACTTTTCTTCCGGTTTTAAGGGTTCTGAAGAGGTGATACAAGTGTGAACGCATTGGCGCCATCCCGGCTCCCCCACCAACGTAAAGCATTTCGGCATCGCTGTGGTTGATAAAGAATTCACCATAAGGCCCTGAAATAGTAACCTTGTCTCCTTTTTTCTGATTGAAGATGTAAGAAGAAGCTATCCCCGGATTTACTGTCATCCAGTCATTCTTAGCACGATCCCATGGCGGAGTTGCCACACGAACGTTAAGCATAACCCTTCTTCCTTCGGCAGGGTAAGAAGCCATAGAATAAGCTCTCTCCACTACTTCAGGGTTCTTCATTACAAGTGGCCACAGGTTAAACTTATCCCACTCCAGTTTAAATTTATCAGGTTCTCCCGGGTGTTCTTCAGGGTGGGCGGTAATATCCATATCTTGATATTTCACCTCGCATTTTGGAATTTCAATCTGGATATATCCTCCAGCCTTGTAGTCCATATCTTCAGGAATTTCTACAACAAATTCCTTGATAAATGATGCTACGTTGTAGTTACTTACTACAGTAGCTTCCCATTTCTTGATACCAAAAACTTCTTCAGGAATGGTAATTTTCATATCCTGCTTAACTTTTACCTGGCAACCAAGACGCCAGCCATCGGCAATTTCTTTACGGGTAAAGTGTGGTTCTTCTGTTGGCAAGATAGTCCCACCACCTTCAGCAACAATACATTTACACTGTATACAGGTACCACCTCCACCACAGGCAGAAGGAAGGAACAGTTTGTTCTCACCTAAAGTAGACAGGAGCGTACCTCCCGAACCTACTTCGATATCTTTTTCGTTGTTAATATTGATCTTTACAGGTCCCGATGGTATTAACTTGGCTTTTGCTCCCAAAAGAACAGCAACCAGGATTAAGATTAGGACTAAGAATACAATAACACTTGCTATAATTACTTCCATTGCTTTCTCTCTATATTTTGATTCCCATGAAACTCATGAATCCAAGAGCCATAAGTCCGGTGATTATAAAAGTGATCCCCAAACCTTTAAGCGGCGCAGGAACGTTTGAATAAGCGATTTTTTCACGAATAGCTGCAATTCCAAGAATAGCCAGGAACCAGCCAATTCCACTTCCCAAACCATAAGTTACTGCTTCCCCAATACCCGAGAAATCTTTTTGCTGCATGAACAGCGCACCTCCAAGAATAGCACAGTTTACTGCGATAAGCGGAAGGAAGATCCCCAGGGCACCATAAAGTGCGGGAGCAAACTTTTCAACTACCATTTCTACAAGCTGTACCATAGCTGCAATTACGGCGATGAACATTATGAAACTTAGAAAACTAAGGTCGATGGTTGCATATTCTTCATTCAACCAGGAAAGTGCACCCGGCCTTAAGAGATATTTATCAAGTAAAAAGTTGATGGGCACGGTCATTGTCAATACGAAGATCACCGCTGCACCTAATCCAACCCCTGTTTTAACGGTCTTGGATACTGCGAGGTACGAACACATTCCCAGGAAATATGCAAAGATCATGTTCTCAATGAAGATGCTTCGTACGAATAAATTTATATAATCCATAGTCGGTTTTTTTGAAGTTATAGATTAGGCTTCAATTAATTTACGGTTTCTTGAGCGCTGTACCCAAATAATGATCCCTACCACTATAAGTGCCATAGGAGAAAGGAGCATTAAACCGTTGTTCTCATATCCAAGAGCGTAAAGCCCTGTAGATTCTGCCAGTGTAGCTCCTTTGTGCCCAAGGATCTCGTAGCCAAAAAGCTTACCAGCCCCAAGAAGCTCACGAAAGAATGCTACGATAATAAGGATCAAACCATATCCTGCAGCATTTCCAATACCATCAAGAAAAGACTTGTAGACACCATTACCTAAAGCAAAAGCTTCAAGACGTCCCATTACAATACAGTTGGTAATGATAAGACCAATGAATACCGATAGTTGTTTACTTACATCGTAAGCATAAGCCCTAAGTACCTGATCTACCAATGCCACCAAAGAGGCTACTACCACAAGCTGAACGATAATCCTAATCCTGTTTGGAATTAGGTTTCTTAGTGCTGAAATGATCATGTTACTAAAAGCCATAACCGCAGTTACCGCAATTGCCATTACAATAGCAGGTTCTAATTGCACCGTAATCGCAAGTGCAGAACATATCCCCAGAACCTGAACGGTAATAGGGTTATCATCGTTAAGAGGATCTGAAAGTAACTTTCTGTTGGCTCTTGATAAAAAGTGCTCTTTCTCTTCTGAATCAGAAAGAAAAAGGATCATTGCATCTTTCTTACTTTCCTTGTCTACCTCAGCAATTTGCTCAGGTCTATTTTTTGTCTCCTGTGCCATAACTATAAATTACTTGCAACGTTTAATTCTGTTTTGCTCTTGAAATAAGGCAGGTAATGCTGAAGTCTCTCTGAAATCATATTTGAAACCCCATCTCCGGTAATAGTTGCACCCGAAATTGCATCAACCTTATTATCATCCTTAGAAGTACTGCTGTTTCCTTTAACAACAGATACCCCTATAAGTTCTCCATTCTCATCAAAGATCTTCTCATCGGTAAAGCGCTCTCTAAACCACTCCTGAGTAATCTCGGCACCAAGTCCCGGAGTTTCCCCAAGGTGATCAAACACGGCTCCTTTGATGGTATTTACATCATCCTGTAGAGCAATGTATCCAAAAATGGCATTCCAAAGCCCTGCTCCTCTAAGCGGAATAATGTAATAGGTTTCCCCGTCAACCTCGGCTATATAAAGCGGAAAGTTTTGCTCTGTATCAACCTTTTTAAGCTCTTTGGCAAGGTCAACATCAAAAGCATTCACTCCTTCTTTCTCCTGCCCCTCATTATTTAGAACAAGTTGTTCTTTAATGTACTGCTCAAATAAAGCTTCGGCTCCGGCCCTGTCGGTTTCAACACCTACTGTCGCAAGGATGTTCTGCATCTTTTCCTGGCGCATGTTTTCATATTGCCTTGGCTGCAACGAGGTAGCGGCAAAGGCCAGAACAACACCTACTACCACAACCATAACGATGGCGAAAATGAATGTGTACGAGTTGGTGTTCGTCTTATTTACTGTTTTCTCTTCCATAACTATACTACAGTTTCAACTTGTTTGTTAATACCTGCTGCCTTTCTTTTCACTCTTCGTTTAATATTACCCTGAATCACATAGTGATCTATAGTTGGAGCAAATACGTTCATTAACAGTATTGCCAGCATCACCCCTTCAGGATATGCAGGGTTAAACACCCTGATCATAACTGATAAGAAACCTATAAGAAATCCATAGACCCATTTCCCTTTATAGGTTTGAGCAGCCGAAACAGGATCTGTTGCCATGTAAACAATACCAAAAGCCAAACCTCCGGCTAAAAGATGGTTGTACCAGGGGAAATTTGTAAGTGAGTTACCTTCCACTCCCATTGCAGGAAGCGCGTTAAAAATCAAGCCCATTACAGAAGCTCCCACTACTGCGCTCAACATGATTCTCCAGCTTCCTACTTTTGTAAAGATCAGGAAGAGTGCTCCCAGCAGACACAATGCTGCTGAAGTTTCTGAAACTGATCCGGGAATCATTCCCCAGAACATATCCATGGTAGTGTATTCAACCGGCTGTCCGGCTGCAAGAGTTCCTAAAATAGTTTCTCCAGATACACCATCTACCTGGGAAGCGTTCATTACCCATACCTGGTTACCCGACATATATGTTGGATAAGCAAAGAAAGCAAAGGCCCTGGCTGTTAAAGCAGGGTTTAAAATATTCATTCCCGTTCCTCCAAAAGCTTCTTTTCCAATTATAACAGCAAATACAACCGAAATTGCAAGCATCCATAAAGGCAAGCCTACAGGCATGATCATAGGAATTAAAAGTCCGGTTACCAGGTAACCTTCGTTCACTTCATGCCCTCTAAAAATGGCAAAAGCGAATTCAATTCCCAAACCTACCGCATAGGAAACTACGATCATTGGCAGGATCTCAAGAGCACCGTGACCAAATGCATCCCAGAAGTCAACTTCAGGCTGAATTTGTTTGAGGTACTGGTATCCCACATTCCACATACTAAAAAGCAGCACCGGCAGCAGGGCGATCACCACAGTGATCATCACCCTCTTTAAGTCTACCGCGTCCCTCACATGGGCACCTTTTCTAGTAGTGTGATTTGGAGTAAAAAGAAAAGTATCAAGCGCATTAATTGCCGGAGAATACTTTTCAAGTTTCTTACCCTTAGCAAAGGGCTCCTTAAATTTATCTAATTTTTGTCTAATCCATTCCATAGTAAACAGTTTATCCAACTTCGGTGATCATGAGATCCAGCCCTAAGCGTATTATTTCTTGCGCCTCTATTTTTGAAGTATTCACATAATCTACAAGTGCAAAATCTTCGGGAGCCACTTCATAGATCCCAAGATTTTCCATTTTTTCAATATCTGCCGCCATGCAGGCTTTTAACAACTGCATAGGGAAAATATCCATTGGCATCACCTCTTCCATTTCCCCTGTCACCACCAATGCTCTTTCTTCACCGTGTAGGTTAGTGTTCACCTCAAATTTCTTATTTGGGAACATCCAGCTTAAGGAAGTACGTGAGTTAGAAGGAATGTTATTGTAGGTAAACGGTAACCATCCAAATGCACGATACTTATTACCCTCGGGTATTAAAGTAAGCTCATTTGGGAAAAAGCCGATATACTGCCCGGTATTCACCTGCTCTCCAGTGAGAACATCTCCGGAAATCACCCTTACATTTTTTGTATCTACAGCACCCGACAGGTCAATTACCGGAGCTCCAATTCGTGTTCTAAAGTATTTTCTTTCCTTTGCCTCACTTCCACACACAGCTACTGTACGTACTGGCGTGAACCTACCGCTAAGGAAAAGATCTCCAATGTTTGCAACATCTTCAGGCTTAACGGTCCAAACCCGATCTCCCATATTGATTGGATCGAGCTTATGGATCTGCACTCCCACGTTGGCAGCAGGATGCGGACCAAAAACGTTATGAATTTCCACATTTTTAAAACCTTTAAAGACTCCACTACCCTGTCCGTTTACAGAAACATGCACCTTCCCCGGGGTTAACCTGGTAAGGGCATTAAGCCCGGCCTGAAAAGCCTCCATGCGGTCTTTCAGGATAAACTCCACATCTGCAGAAAGCGGCGCAGTGTTCATTGCCGAAACAAAAATAGCTTTTGGGGTATCTTCAGGATCTGCCGGAATATCGTAAGGACGCTGATTAAAGAAAGCCCAGCTTCCACTTTCGAGGATGCGGCTTTTTACAGCATCGGCATCAGCGTTTAAAGGATCAAGAGTACCAAATTCCCGGTAGTCATCTGAAGCATCAGCCTCGATCACCACCTCAAGAATGCGGCGTTTCTCTCCTCTCACAATTTCCTTTAAAGTACCACTAACAGGAGAAGTGAAACGAATCTTATCGGTGTATTTAGAAAAGAAAAGCTCATCACCCACCTTTACTTTTGCACCCTCTTTTACCACCATCTTTGGTATGACCGAATGGAAATCGGGCGGTTTTACAGCATAGGTTTTGGAGCGGGGTGCGTCAACAAGGGTCTTGTCGGCTTCACCCTTCAGGCGAAGCGTAATCCCTCTTTTAATTCTAATGTCGTTGGACATAGGACGAAGTGTTAAATTTCATTTAAAATCGGGCAAATTTACTCATTTCCGACCCACAAATCCCAATTTAAAATGAATAAATTCCCCTTAGATTTTGTTAAAGTGAACAAATAATGATGCTAATCAGTTTTTGAGTATATTTAAATTTATTTTTGGTGCATGAAGTTAAACTTATCCTTCTTTTTCTTTTTACTCCTGGGAATTTTTTCTGCTGCCGCACAGACGGTAGAAAATCCTCCTCCAAATTTTATAAGAACCGTAATCTTTACTGGCTCTAACGAGTATAGCGGAGTGCCTGTTATTAAACTGGGAGAACCTCTGTTGCTCACTTTTGACGACCTGGTAGGCGATGAGGCCAATTACTATTACACTATTGAGCATTTTAATTACGACTGGACACCTTCAGAACTGCTTAAAAATGAGTATTTAGAAGGCTTTGATAACGTTCGCATTACTAACTATGAGAATTCTTTCAACACGCTTCAGCTTTACTCTCACTACGAGTTGCGCATCCCCAATGACAATACCCGCTCGCTTAAGGTTAGTGGTAATTATTTAATAAAGATCTTTAACGATAATAAAGAACTGGTATTCTCCCGAAAGTTCATTGTTTACGAACCTCTTACCCGTGTGCAGGTAGCCGTGCGAAAATCTTCGGAAGTGAGAAATATTCAAACAAAACACGTGGTGAATTTTGAAGTAGACTCGCCCGAATTCATTATTCGCAACCCGGAACAATCAACCTGGGCGGTTATCCTTCAAAACAACAATTTAAAAACCGCGATCTACAACATACGCCCACAGTACCACATTGGCACCAGCCTTATTTATAAATACAATGACCTCACTTCCTTCTGGGCCGGTAACGAATTCCTTAGTTTTGACAGCAAAGATCTGCGGGCGGCAACCGTAAAAATACAGTACATTGACCTCCAGGACCTATATCATCATTACCTCTTCCCAGACGCAATAAGGGCATTTAAACCCTACACCTATAATCCCGATATCAACGGAAAATTTTTGGTGAGAAAATTTCAAGCGCTTGAAGACGACATTGAGGCCGGCTACGTGTGGACCCATTTTGCCCTCGCTGCCCCAGAGCCTTTTGAAGGAGGTGAAGTACATCTTTACGGCGAGTTTAATAATTTCGTGCTTGATGAAAGCACAAAACTCGAATACAACCCTAACTCCGGCGCTTATGAAACGGCACGCCTCTTCAAACAGGGATACTACGATTACAAATATGTATTTCTTCGGAAGGATGGCATTCTTGATGAAGGTTTTATAAGCGGAAATTTTGTTAGTACCGAAAACGATTATACCGTGCTTATCTATTACCTGCCTCCCGGCGGAAGGTTTACCAGGGTTATTGGAATGGGCTCAGCTACTTCATTAAACATCAGCAATTAAGTTATCTGCATAGTTTCTCATGAACGAGGGTCAAAATTTACCGAAGATATACAAGGAGCGGCATAGACTGAAGTACCGCAGCACAGAATGCCTAAACTGCCATCATCCTCTTGATATCAGTGATGAGTTTTGCCCAAACTGTAGTCAGCTTAACAGTACCAAAAAGCTGGCTTTTAACGATTTTTTCAACGAATTTTTTGCCGGAATTTTTGCTTACGATTCCCGGTTCTACAGAACGCTGGGAGCCCTGCTTTTTAAACCCGGAAAAATCTCAAAAGATTACATTCAGGGAAAGAGGGTGCGCTATGCCAATCCTTACCGGTTTTACCTAAGCGCTTCCATTATTTTTTTCCTGCTTTGGAGTGTCACTCACGAAGTTGAATCACCCATTAACTTCGACCTGGAAGGCAGTGCAGAAGAACAAAAGGAAGTTGATTCCATTTTAACCGCCCAGGGTATAGAAAACCCGCCTTTAGAAGTATTTCTTCCTGCCAACGACAGCGTCTCAACCCCAGAATATATTGCGGAAAAAGATCTGGATACCATGAGCTTTTTAAATGCCCGAATAAAGCAATGGCAGGTATTTTCAGATCATTATGAAGCTACCGGGATGAGAAATTCCAAAGTTGCTTTAGACAGCCTCAATTATTCAAATTCCCGCTTTAATCAATGGTTTTACAAGAAAACCGTGAACTCAAAAATATTCGGTTCAGATGCTAATCTTTTCTGGAGTTATTTTTACAGCAAGCTGCCGTTCATCATCTTCTTTTACCTTCCGGTGTTTGCGCTGTTCATCTGGCTGCTTTATTTAAGGAGGCCTTTCACATACATGGAACACCTCATCTTTACCTTCCACAATCAAACCACCTGGTTTGTGCTTTTTGGAATAGCAGTGGGCATTAATACGCTCTTCAACAGCAATTTTGCCACCGCGCTTGCCATGTTCATCTTCGCTTTTTACCTCTATAAAGCTTTTAGAAAATTCTACGGACAGGGAAGAGTTAAAACGTTGATAAAGTTTATTATAATAAATATTATATTCTTTACTTTAGCTTTATTAGCATTCATATTTTCGGTGCTGGCTTCATTTGCGATCTACTAGCATGATTCAACAAATTACCAGAGGCATAAAAATCTCTATAGAAACAAATTTTGAAGGGACTTTCTATAAAAACTATAGAGTCCACTTCGCCTTTGGCTATCAAATCACTATTGAGAATCAAAGCAAAGATTCTGTGCAACTCAGTTCCAGGTTCTGGAAGATAAAAGATGCGCTTAACCGCACAGAAATTGTGGAAGGTGAAGGAGTAATTGGAAAGAAACCGGTTCTAAAACCCGGAGAATCCCACACCTACAAAAGCGGATGTCTGCTCACCTCACCATTTGGATCTATGAGCGGCTTTTACAGCATGATCAATTTTACTTCTACCAGGAAATTCAGGGTCACCATCCCCTCCTTTAAACTCAGTGCCCCATTTGCGCTAAACTAGTTCAAGGTTTAACGTTCAAAGTTTGTGGTTACGTCAACTCCGTTCGGAGTTACATTATTTTAGCGTATCTGGAACTTTTTCAAATCTTCAAATTATCACATCCTCAAATCACCTTATAAAATATCATTTTTGAAACCTCATCTTTTCCTCAATCCAAAAAGTAGACTACTGTAATATTGTTGGAATTTGGTGCTTGTATTATTGGAATTCCCACGCCTTACCTCTCTAAAATGGCATTTTGGAAACCTCATCTTTCATGGTTTAAGGTTTAAAGTTCAAGTCCATCCAAAAATTAGACTTCTAAAATACTGTTGGAATTTGGTGCTTGAATTATTGGAATTTCCACGACTTACCTCTCTAAAATGGCATTTTTGAAACCTTCCCTAAGGTTTAAGGTTCAAGTCCATCCAAAAAGCAGACTACGGAATATTGTTGGAATTTGGTGCTTGTATTTTTGGAATTTCCACAGCTTACCGCTCTAAAATGTCATTTTTGACACCTTATCTGTGGCGAGATCTTTATAGAAAAAATCTGCCTGCCCTTCGGAAACAATAATTTGAGAAACGCTCACGGTCTTTACGAATCCGCGGTCCATGATCACACCCTGTTCCTTATCTCCTTTTCCTGCTGAAAAGTGGAAATTGAGAAGAGCTTCGGGATTAATATTCTCTTTCTGCTGAAGTTGAAGTTCTAAAAACCACTCTTCCCGAAGCTGCTTCATTTCTTCAGAATAAAGCGGACTTGAGGACCAGATGTGAGGCTTCAGAGGTAATTTTTTATAATGTTTTTCGCTTCCGTCCCAAACAAATTCAGCAAAAAAGAGCCCTTTTTGCCAATCGGCTGCTACAATGGTGAAAGGTTCGACTTCAGAAAGCTCATATTCTTCCGCAGCTTCAGTAAAATCTTCAGCAGCCAATAGATCTTTTACCACCACTCCCCTGCTTTTGCCGTAAGGCAGTTTTCTTTCATGCTTCTTAAAGGCACCATTCAGCAGACAAATAGCACGTTTGCGATCGCTCACTCCCAGCCAGGTGCCCCCGGCCAAAACATCTTTCGGAAATGCCATTTTTGAGCCTGCAACCTCGTAGGTTTTTGGCGGTAGCGTTTGCCTCCCCGGAGCCTCATCACGATTGGAAGTAAGAACAAACGAATTATGGCCTTTTAAAGGCAGGATAGTAACCGTACACATTATGAAAAAATTAAGATTTTTTACCTTTTAGGTGCTGATTTTGAGTAAAGTTCAGTAAAAAATTGAGTAAGTAAAACTATTTTAATTTTTTTACCTTTACGACCATACATTTAGAAATCAAAAAAAATTACAACAGTATGGGAAAAGGTGTATTCCAGGTTCCGCAGGCAGTAAATGAACCCGTAAAGTCATATGCCCCGGGAACACCCGAAAGAGAAGCCGTTTTAAAGGCTTATAAAGAATTGTACAACAGCAAGGTAGAGGTACCACTTTATATTGGTGGCGAAGAGATCAAAACTGGTGATACAGCACCTATGAATCCGCCGCACGATCATCAGCATCACCTTGGTGACTATCATAAAGCTTCAAAAGAGCATGTGGAAAAGGCGATACAATCTGCGCTTGATGCCCGCGAAAAATGGGCAAATCTTGAATGGGAACAAAGAGCAGCAGTTTTCCTGAAAGCAGCCGAGCTTATTGCAGGGCCTTACCGTTACAAGATCAATGCTGCTACCATGATTGGGCAGTCTAAGAATATATTTCAGGCTGAAATTGACTCGGCTTGTGAATTGATAGACTTCCTTCGTTTCAATGTAGAATACATGACACGCATTTATGAGGAACAACCGGAATCTTCTTCGGAAGCATGGAACAGGCTTGAATACCGCCCTCTTGAAGGTTTTGTATATGCAGTAACTCCATTTAATTTTACGGCTATTGCCGGTAATTTACCCTCGGCCCCTGCATTAATGGGGAATGTTGCAGTTTGGAAACCAAGCGACTCGCAGGTATATTCGGCCCAGGTAATTATGGAAGTATTTAAGGAAGCCGGATTGCCAGATGGGGTAATTAATATGGTGATGGGAGATCCAAAAATGATCTCAGACACTATTCTTGAGAACAGGGATTTTGCCGGACTTCATTTCACAGGAAGCACCACGGTGTTTAAGAACCTTTGGAAACAAATAGGAGAAAATATACATAACTACAGGTCGTACCCGCGTATTGTGGGAGAAACCGGGGGTAAAGATTTCATTATCGCCCACCCAAGTGCAAAACCAAAGCAGGTTGCAACGGCTATTTCGAGAGGAGCATTTGAATTCCAGGGACAAAAATGTAGTGCTGCTTCAAGGGTTTACATCCCTAAAAGTATGTGGGCAGAAGTTAAAAATTACCTTATAGAAGATGTGAAGTCTTTCAAGATGGGATCACCCGAAGATATGAGCAACTTCATCACTGCGGTAATTCATGAGGCTTCGTTCGACAAGCTGGCAAAATTCATTGATGCTGCAAAAAATGACAGCGATGCAGAAATAGTAGTTGGTGGAAATTACGATAAATCTAAGGGCTGGTTCATAGAACCTACAGTTATACTTACAGAGAACCCAAAATACAGTACAATGTGTACCGAACTTTTTGGGCCTGTTGTGACCGTGTACCTTTATGAGGATGAAAAATGGAATGAAACCCTCAAGCTGGTAGATGACTCAGAATATGCACTTACCGGAGCAATTCTTTCTCAAGACCGTTACGCAGCTGCGGAAGCTACCAAAGCATTACAGAATGCCGCAGGAAACTTCTACATCAATGACAAACCTACAGGAGCCGTTGTGGGACAACAACCTTTTGGAGGTGCGCGTGGAAGTGGAACCAATGACAAAGCAGGATCTATCCTTAACTTATATCGATGGATCTCACCAAGAACTATCAAGGAAACTTTTGTAACTGCAACAGATTACAGATACCCATTCCTGGGAGAATAGTAAAAACAACCTTTTTATTAAAAGCCGCCGGAAAATATTTTCCTGGCGGCTTTTTTTTGACTCTTTTAAACCTTTGCCAAGGCAAGAGTTTTTATCATAAAATTATTACATACAGAAAGTTAAATTAAAATAGAATAAGTTAAATCCTCACCTCTGAACGTTTTTTTCGGCCTTTAGCCGAAAGCCCTGATAATTTAAGTTAATTCGCAGTACCTTAGACTGTTAAGGCACCCCTCGGTCTTAACTCCCCCCTTCCCCAATATGCTGTGAATATGGTTAAAAAACTATTCTTTAAAGTTTTCACTTTTTGGGCTTTTATTCTTACCTCGATTTTGGGGTGGGGGCAATGTCCTACGTCTGTAAATATCACTGCATCACCGGGAACAACGATTTGTGCAGGGGAACCTGTGGAATTTACCGCCGCCCTGGATGGAACCGGAACAAATATCCTTTACCAGTGGCAGGTTAACGGTCTAAACCAGGGCTTAAAAACTCCTTCCAATACTTTTACCACTAATACTCTTCAGGATGGACATACTGTTAGAGTGGTTGTTACAGCCGATTGCTTAGCTACACCTTTGACGAGTAATTCTCTTGCAGTAACTGTGAACCCAATTCCCACAGTAACTACAGCAAACACAGCAACAATATGCAGTGGTGCAAGTCCCAATATCGCGTTGACTGCTTCTACACCCAGCTCGTTTTCCTGGACAGTAGGAACCGTTACAGGAGGCATTACAGGTGCAAGTGCAGGATCGGGATCTACAATAAATCAAGTTTTAACCAATCCCAGCAGTTCAGCTGCAGGAACGGTTCAGTATATCGTCACACCTACTGCTACAACAGGAAATTGTGAAGGGAACCCTTACACAATTACGGTAACAGTAAATCCAAAACCGTCGGTAACAACCACAAATTCAATCGAGGTATGTAGTGGAACAAGTCCGAATATCTCCTTAAGTGCTTCTACGCCCAGTTCCTTTTCCTGGACAGTAGGTACTATCACAGGAGGAATAACAGGGGCAAGTGCTGGTTCGGGAACTACAATTAATCAGACCCTCACGAATACAGGCAGTACACCAGGTACAGTAGAATATGTCGTAACTCCAACGGCTAACTCAGGAAGTTGTACAGGTACACCATATACAATCACAGTAACAGTAAATCCAAAACCAACCGTGACTACTGCCGGCACTGCAACCGTATGCAGTGGTGAAAGTCCCAATATCCCATTGACAGCTTCTACCCCCAGTTCGTTTTCCTGGACTGTAGGAACCGTCACAGGAGGCATCACGGGTGCAAATGCAGGATCGGGAACTACAATTAATCAGGTTCTTAATAACCCAGGCAACTCAGCAGCAGGAACAGTCCAATATATCGTAACACCCACAACTACTACGGGAAGTTGTGCAGGGGAAGCTTATACCATTACAGTAACAGTAAATCCAAAACCATCTGTAACAACAGCAAATACAGCAACAATATGCAGTGGGGCAAGTCCTAATATTGCATTGACTGCATCTACACCCAGTACTTTCTCCTGTACCGTAGGTTCCAATACTGGAAATATTTCAGGTGCAAGTGCAGGATCGGGATCCACAATAAACCAGACCCTAACCAATCCCAGCAACTCAGCAGCAGGAACAGTTGAATATATTGTAACACCAACAGCGACTACAGGAAGTTGTGCAGGGGAACCTTATAAGATTACGGTAACAGTAAATCCGGAACCATCTGTAACTACTGCAAATACAGCAACAGTTTGTAGTGGTGCAAGTCCTAATATTGCACTGACTGCATCTACACCGGGTACTTTCTCCTGGACCTTAGGATCCATTACAGGAAATATTTCAGGTGCAAGTGCAGGATCGGGAACTACCATTAATCAGACACTAACTAACCCCAGCACCTCGGCAGCGGGGACAGTTGAGTATATTGTAACACCAACAGCGACTACAGGGAGTTGTGCAGGGGAACCTTATAAGATTACGGTTACAGTAAATCCAAAACCATCTGTAACTACTGCAAATACAGCAACAGTATGTAGTGGCTTCGGACCAAATATTTCATTGGCTGCTTCTACCGCAAGTTCATTTTCATGGGCCGTCGGAACCATTACGGGAGGTATTACAGGTGCAGGTGCGGGAAATGGATCAACAATAAATCAACCATTAAGCAACCCCAGCAATACAACAACAGGTACAGTAGAATATATTGTTACCCCTACAACTAATGCAGGAAATTGTGCAGGTGAACCTTACACAATTACGGTGACGGTGAACCCGACTCTCGTACCTTCTGTCACCATCTCATCAACTTCAAATGATATTTGTACTACAACAGCCTCGGGCTCAACTCCGGTAACCTTTACCGCCACCCCGATTCACCCTGGAACAAACCCATCCTACCAATGGAAAAACGGCACAACCAATGTAGGTACTAACAGTCCTACATTTACAGCAAATTCATTAGCTGCTGGTTCTCAAATTTCAGTGGTAATGACTTCAAATGCTATCTGCGGATCGCCTGTTAATGCAACAAGTAATATTATTACGATGAAAGGTTTTACACCTCCTGTAACTCCAGTGTTTATAGCCACAACTGGAAACATAAATATCTCATCTGTCATTTGTCCTCCGGTTTCAGGATTAGTCTATACAGTTACTCCAGATACTAACGTGTCCTCCTATATTTGGGAATTGCCATCTGGATGGAAAATTATTGGAGGGGAAGGCACCAATTCAATTACAGTTGATGTAACAGGAGCTGCTGCCTCAGGAGGAAATTTTAATATCACGGCTTCAGCTAAGAATGCCTGTGGTATTAGCTCTAAAAAATCTTTTACTGTAAATGTCAACAAATCTGCTTCAGTATATGCTGGAATTGACAAAACCATCTGTAAAGGAGGCTCAATTGTACTTTCTGGAGAATCCAATGGTTATGCTCAAAAATACAATTGGACTGCTACACCAGCTGTCGGAGATTTCAGCAAAAAAACTATTCTAAATCCAACCTACTCTCCTCCTTCAACATTTACTGGCACAATAGAACTTTCACTAATTAGTACTCAGGAACCAGGAAATGTTAATTGTCCGGTAGTTGCCGACAAAATGATTCTAACAGTGAACGCACCACCTGCAATCACTACTCAACCTTCGACGACTCCACAAGTCCTATGTCTTAATGCTGCTGCTTCTCCCTTATCAGTTACAGCTAGTGGAGCCGGGTTAACATATCAATGGTATAGCAATACAACCAATTCTAATACCGGAGGTACTGTAATAAATGGAGCTACATCTGCTACTTATACTCCGTTAACTACTGCTCAGGGAACCACATATTATTATGTAGTTGTCAGCGGAGCATGTACTCCGCCTGTGACCAGCAACGTGTCAGGGCCGATAACCGTGAACGCTCCACCTGCAATTACAGCTCAGCCGTCAACCAGTGAACAAGTCGTATGTTTTAATGGTACTGCAACCCCATTATCAGTTACAGCTACCGGCGCCGGATTGACATATCAGTGGTACAGCAATACAACTAATGCAAATACCGGAGGCACTGCAATTAATGGAGCTACTTCTGCTACTTATACACCAGTAGCAACAACAGCAGGAATTCGGTATTATTATGTAATCGTCAGCGGAACATGTACTCCCCCGGTGGCCAGCGGAGTATCCGGCGCGGTAAACGTGCATACATCTCCCGCAATCACTGCACAGCCTTCTACAACTGATCAAGCTTTGTGTCTGAATGATACTGCCACAGAATTATTTGTCACAGCTACCGGAGAAGACCTAACCTACCAATGGTACAGCAATACAACTATTTCAAATGCCGGAGGTACTGCAATAAGTGGGGCTAATGCCGCTACTTATACTCCGGTAACCAGTACTCCAGGTACTTTATATTATTATGTAATTATCGGTGGATCCTGTACTCCTGAAGTGACAAGTAATTTTTCTGGAGCAGTAACAGTTAACTCCCCACCCACTATCATTGCTCAGCCTTCTACAACTGAACAGATTTTATGTGTGAACGATACTGCCACGGAATTATCTGTAACAGCTACCGGAGAAGATCTATTCTATCAATGGTACAGTAATTCAACTAATTCAAATACCGGAGGTAATGCAATTAATGGAGCTACTGCCGCTATTTTTTCTCCGGAAACCAGTACTCCAGGCACATTGTATTATTATGTTGTTGTTGGGGGAGCATGCACTCCTGCAGTGACCAGTGATATTTCTGGAGCGGTAACTGTAAACTCTCCACCCACTATCACTACTCAGCCTTCTACAACTGAACAAACTTTATGCTTGAACGATACTGCTACAGAATTGTCTGTAACTGCTACCGGAGAAGAACTAACTTACCAATGGTACAGTAATTCAACGAATTCAAATACCGGAGGTAATGCAATAAATGGAGCTACTGCCGCCACTTTCCTTCCCGAAACCAGTACTCCGGGAACTTTGTACTATTATGTTGTTGTTAGTGGAGCATGCACTCCTGAAGTGACAAGTAGTGTTTCAGGAGCGGTAACTGTGAATGCTCCTCCGGCAATCACCGCTCAGCCTTCTGCCACTGAGCAAATCTTATGCTTTGAGGATCCTGCCGCAGAATTGTCGATTACAGCTACAGGAGAAGAACTAACCTACCAATGGTACAGTAATTCAACGAATTTAAATACCGGAGGTACTGCAATAAATGGAGCTACTGCCGCCACTTTCCTTCCTGAAACCAGTACTCCGGGAATTATATACTATTACGTAATTGTAGGTGGAGCATGTACTCCCGAAGTGACCAGTGATGTTTCAGGTGCGGTAACCGTAAATGAGCCGGTAGAGATCATAACAGATCTCGACGATTCGACACCAATAGAAGCTTGTGCAGGTTTCCCGGTTGAATTTTCCATAGAAGCAACAGGAACCGGTCTGACTTATGAATGGACAAAAGATGGAAATCCTGTTGGAACCAATTCCCCCACCTTAAATATCGCCCAGGCCGATGCTTCTGATGCCGGATTTTATACTGTTCTGGTAAAAGGGACTGCTCCCTGCTCCAATGTGCAGTCCACGAAACAAGTCGAACTCAGAGTAAATCAAACTATCACGATCACCAGTCAACCTGAACCTATCCTTCCCGTCTGCCTGGGAGAAAATGCTGTTGAAATTGGTGTTGTCGCTACCGGAAACATCTATGACTATGTTTGGAGAAAAAATAGGATACCAATCTTCGATGGATCAAAATACTCGGGCACAACAACCGCAAATTTGATCATTAAAAATTTAGCTCTGGAAAATTCTGATATTTATGATGTAGTAATAAGCAGTCCTGAAGGAAGTTGTTCGCAAATTATTTCTAATCCGGCCACAGTAACTGTTTATTCACCTCCTGAAGTTGAAGCGGGAGAAGATATAGAAATTTGTAGCACTTCAACGAGTATTGACATTGGCACAGGAGCTACTGCCACAAATTACAGCTCTCTCGCCTGGACCACGAATGGAGCAGGACAAATCTTAAATGCAACAGATTTAAATGGAGCAACTTATGCTCCTGTGGCAGCAGACTTTGGTAATACCCTTATATTTACTTTAACTGCTAAATTCGAAGTTGGAGGTGTTCAGGTATGTGAAGATGCTGTAGATACTAGAAGTCTAACAATAATACCTCAACCAGTCATAACTGAATTCAGCTATCATCCCAGCGACAACAGTGCTGTTTCCACCGAATTTTGTGAAACAGACATTGCCACCTATACTCCTCATATTGCCGGAAATAATCTTACTAACGGGACCGGCATATTTTCTGTAAATGACACCGCCCTTATCCTGGATACAACTACTGGTGCAATTTCTCCAAATGGCACCGCGCCGGGAGAATACCTGGTTACCTATACCTACACTATAACTTCACAGGAAGCAGGTTGTACAGTTGCCGAAAAGACCTTCAAAGTAACCATAGGAGAAAAACCTGTAGCCGATTTTACTTATGGGGAGAATCCATTTTGTAATGATTCAGAAAATATTACTCCCAGTTTTCTAAATGAAGGAGTGGCCGGCACTTTTAGCTCTTCTATGGAAGGACTCGTATTTGCTAATGCAGCTACGGGAGAAATTGATGTGGCCGCCAGTGCACCCGGCACCTATGAAATAATTAATACTGTAGATTATTCTACCCAGGGTTGTGCTATAGTAACTCATGCTGCATCTATTACAATTAATCAAAAACCGAATCCCAATTTCTCCTACTCTACAACAGAATTTTGCTCAGCTTCTGAAGCGGAACAAACAATTGCCCCAATTCTGGAAGATGGTGCAGTTACGGGTAGTTTTACTTATACAGCAACTCCCGAAGGAGCTATCCTTGTTCTGGACACAACAACGGGAAATATTGATATAATGAACAGTGATGCCGGAAGTTACGTCATTACGAACACGGTGAATGTTGACGCCGATGGGTGTGATGTGGTAGAAGGTTCTTTTTCAATTAATATCGAAAAAAAATCCGATGCCTGGTTTGAATACAGCAGTACTTCCTTTTGCATCTCCACAAAAAGCGCCTCGGTTGTGAATGGTTTTGAAACCGGGGGAACTTTTTCCAGCCCCACTTTGGGAAGTCGCATTAACGCTACTACTGGTGCAATTACCTGGACTGATACAGATGCCATTACCGGCACGCACGAAATTACTTATACTATTGAAGGGAAAGGAGTTTGCGAAGACGTAAGCAGTACTGTGGAAATAAATATTGATCCATTACCAGTTGGCGGGAAATTAGCTTTTGAAGATCTTGTTAATACCAATAACAACGGCAGGATATTCATGATCTGCCAGGGGGCGACTTCTGGATATTTACCCATTACCCTATCAGGTCATACAGGAAACATCCTGGCATGGAAATATAGTATTAACGGTGCTTCCTGGATTACAATTCCGGGAGAAGAAGGAAATTTTACCGGCAATGTGTTATCTGCCTCTACAATACAGGGTTTATACCTACCTGAAACAACAGTGTTTAGGGTAGAAATAGGTAGTGGGGCCTGTAGCCCTAATGTTTTCTCCCAAACTGCAATTCTGAGTGTTATTCCGACAGATATAACTCCCAGCTCCGTAACAGTAAGTGAAAGTGTTGTCTGTTTGGGAGATACTGTAACCTTAAGTTCAGAAACGGGTTATACCAACACCGTTCCCACAGTTGAAAACGGGAATTTTGATAATGCAGGACTTAAAAATAAAGGATGGCGTTTTAGACTCGACGGAAAAGATATGAACTTCGAAACCAACGCCAACAATACCAACCAGGATTTTTGGTCAAGAGCTACTCCACATAATTTTAACACAGCAAATTATAATACGAGTCCATACTCAATGAATCCTATGAGGTGGGATTCGGGAATTGAAGATGGAAATAAAGGTTTTGCACTGGTCTCGGGGGCTCATAATGCTACCATGGAAACTAACATTTTTAGTATAGGAGCAATGGATCAGGCAATTGTAACTTTCGATCAGGCTTACAACCTAACACCCGGAGCCACAATAACTGTAGAAATTTCTGAAGATGGAGGAAATACATATCAGGCAGTTCTATTTACCATGAGTGGTAGTGCCTCCAGTGGCAATTACAGTAGTTTTGGAACCGGCACTCCCCAATCCCGGCCTAAGAACAAAATTGTCTTAGATCTCGGCAATTTCCTGGGAAAAAGCAATCTGAGATTGAAATTTACCTTTGATGGTGCAAAAGATGGAGATATTTGGGCTGTAGATGGTATAAAATTACCTGAAGGTCCCAGAAATGTTACTATTGAATGGAATGATTATACAGATCCTCAACAGGTTATTCCTATTGGAACTACTAATTCAGTTCAATATGCCCCAAAACAAATTGGTCTTAACGTTTTTGAAGTAAAGACAAAATTAGTTTTCGACTCCACCGGAAATGCCTGTGAGGTAGCCGAAAATGCCGAAAACATAGAGGTTTTTGTTTTTGATAAATACACCACCACGGTCTCAGCAGAATATGGTAGCTGCGGAAATTTTGAAGCCCAACTTTCTGCTTCAGTATTAAATGGGAAGAATGAGCCCGTGATCAGTTACCCCACTCCAGACGGTTTTGTGGGTAAATGGTCTATTGAAGGAGCAGGGGCAACTTTAGTGGATTCTAATCCCAATGATAATATTGCGGCGGAAAATGACCCTAATGCTACGCTTCTTACCACAGCAGCAGGAACATACAATGTATCATGGATCCTTGAACCTACAGAAAAGGATGAAAATGGAAACCTTTATGAAAATCCGGAAACCTGTGCTCCACAAGTCGATTCATTAGAGGTAATTATTAAGGGCTGTATTGCTTTAGACTTTGATGGGGAAGACGACCACATACTCATTGATGATCCCTATAATGAAGTTGTAAGTTTTGAAGCCTGGATAAGGCCCGAAGTATCTGGTGGAACTATAATCTCAGGCTCAAATTTTAATATCACCACTCCGGCTGAAATTACTCCAAACACCAGGTGGTACCATATTGCAATTTCTAATGGGAAATTATATGTAGACGGAGTAGAAAAAACAAATTTCACTTTAGGTAGTGGCAACGGTCCTCAAACTATCATAGGAGCTCAACTGCTTAATGGCAAAACAACTAACTTCTATTCCGGCTGGATAGAGGAAGTTAGATTATGGAAAAAAGCGCTGACAGTTGAACAGATAAGATTTATGATGAATCAGCGTCTTATTGCGAATGGCACTCAAATGGGAGAACAAATTCCTATGAATGTACCCGGTGGGCTGAATTATTCAGACCTGGCAGGATACTACAGATTGATCTCGGCAACACCCGAACCTTTACCCACTAGTCCAGTTATCTTCTTACCAGAAGATATGCCACTTAATGGGTTAACCCCAGATCGTGCTGCAACAGCATCTCCGGGAAGGTTAGTCAATATGGAAACGAATCAGGAGAATACTGCACCCCTTCCCTATTATTCTGGTAAAGATGGAATTTGGGGAACAGATGATACCTGGTTGCGCCCTGAAGTTTGGGACCCTCCGCATACAGGTACTATTGATTGGAACATAGTAAAAACTTCTCATCATATCACTTCCGGTAATCGGGACATTACAGTCCTGGGCTTATTATCTGAAAGTAATGTACTTGATATGGAAGGAGCGAATCCCACAGGATGGACGAGCGGTGGAAGTGGAAATAGACTTTTTATCTCCCATTACCTCCTGCTTGATGGTATTATTGACCTCAATGGAGAATCACAACTTATTCAACCTGATGGAAGTATCGTAGATCAGACTTCGGGTATAAACCGGGAAGTAACAGGTTTCCTGGATAGAGACCAACAGGGAACTGCCAGCAGCTATAATTACAATTACTGGTCTTCCCCTGTAAGTCCCGGAGGCCTTAACGCCGATTATTCTGTAGGAACAGTTATGATGGATGGAACAACCCCTACCCCCGCTAAGATCAACTTTGGCAACGCCTACAATCACGCCGATGCTGGTTTTACAAACCCGCGCAAAGTGAGTACTTACTGGCTTCACAAGTTTCATGGTACGGCAAATAATTACTTTAGGTGGGAACATATTGGAAGTACAGGAGTTTTGCAGGTTGGTGAAGGCTACAGTATGAAAGGCACCTCTGGTAGTGCAGCTATACTCGACCCTCAAAACTATACCTTTAGAGGGCTCCCAAACAACGGTACCATTTTAATGGAAACTATGAATGCCACGGGCACAGGAGAAAATTATCTTTTAGGTAATCCATATCCGTCAGCTATTGATGCCGATGAATTTATTCTCGACAATATGCGAGACGTCGTCAATGGCCGAAATACTTCCAACGTCTTTAACGGAACCATCTATTTCTGGTCGCATTTTGCCAATAAAACTCATTATCTCGAAGAATATATTGGCGGCTATGCTACCTATAATCTCTCAGGCGGTGTAATTGCTGTCGCTATAGATGACCGGATTAATGCTACTGAAGATGAAGGCGGGCGCATTCCGCAGCAGTTCATTCCGGTAGGCCAGGGCTTTTTTGTCAATACCCGCTTAGATCCTGAAATTGTAAATATTTCAAATATAACTATCCATGGCGGGCAGGTTATATTTAGGAATAATCAAAGACTATTTGTTACTGAAAATGATGCTAAAAAATCAGTTTTTCACTACCAGGAAAAGAAAGAAATTTCAGGAATTGAGGACACAAATACCTCAAAGTCAGAACAACAGCGTATTTGGCTGAAATTTAAATCTCCAAAAGGATATCACCGACAAATTTTAGTCACTGCCGATCCCAATGCTACCGATAACTTCGATTTGGGTTATGACGCCCCTCTTATTGAAAATAATATTGAAGATATGTACTGGTACTTTAACAATAACGAATTTGTGATACAGGGAGTTGGAGATTTTAACCTGGAACGGGAGCTTCAGCTGGGGGTGAAGATAAAAGAACAAGGAGTTGTAAAGATTAGCATAGATAGATTGGGTAACATTGCAGAAGATCAGGAAATATTCCTGAAAGACAGCATCACAGGCACAATTCATAATTTAAAACAGGAACCTTTTACTACAGAAGTTGAAGAAGGTGTGTTTACAGATCGTTTTAAACTGGTCTTTAAAGATGATACCCCTGTAGTAGAGCCTGAAGATCCCGTTATTGTAGACGATGGGCCCTTCAAAGTCCAGTACCTGAATGAAGACAGAATCATTTTAATTAAAAATCCCGAACTGATAAAGGTCAATAGAATCTATCTGAACAACCTCTCAGGGCAGCAGGTTCACGTCTACTACAATATCCCGTTAACAATAAAAGAAGAGCTACCTGTAGAACGCTTTAGTGCTGGAGTATATATTCTGAAGCTGCATACAGCACAGGGAATCATTACCAAAAAAGTAATTCTGGAGTAGATCCGGGTTTGCACCTTGCGAATAATACTTACTAAAATTTTCTTAGCTTTATGCACTTTAGCCAAGTTTGGAGCCTTTAATCTATTAAAATATAGTAAAAATTTAAGGCTTTGTTTTTTTTCCTACTTTTACCACCTGATTTCTAATGGTTTGGTATGGAGAAATATTTTACTCCTGTTAAGATATGTATACTATTTTTACTGGTCGGCTCCCCTGTATTAGGTGCCTTCTGGTCGCGCCCAGATCTCAAATCCTTTAGTTACCCTCAACCATCTGAAAATTATACCGCTCCCTGGTATGAATCGCCTAAAGGAATTTTTGCCCTTGGCTTCAATAATAATACTGAAAACGCCACGGTCACAGCTCCAGCTGATGTTCAAAAGAGGACCGATTCCGGCAAATGTTCAGCATTCATAAATATTCCGGAAGCATCTTTTACCGGGAACAGTCTTACCTGGTCCATGAGTGGTGCAACAAGCGATTCCGGTACAGGACAGGTAGGCACGCATACTTTTGAAAAAGGGGTAACTACTATTGTTTTCACTTCTAGCGGTGATAATTCTTCTACAGATCAGGATTCTATGACGGTTACCATTAAGGACGAAGAAGCGCCAGAAATAAATGTGGGAAATAATATTACCAAGAACACAGACAACGGAAAGTGTACCGCTTCCATCGCTATTCCGAATGTAAGTTTTAGCGACAACTGTTCAGGGGAAACCTTGAGCTGGACCATGACCGGCGTTACTTCAGGTAATGGAACTGGCCAGGTGGGCACCAAAACTTTCAGTATTGGAAAAACCACCATTAATTACACCGTCACTGACGCAGCCGGATTAACGGCTTCAGGAGCTATCGACATAACTGTTACCGATAATGAGGCTCCAAAAATAACCCTCGGAAATGACATTTCTGACACCACAGATCCCGGACAGTGTACGGCAGCCATTGCGATACCGAATGTGACCTTTAGCGATAACTGTTCAGGAGAAACCTTGAGCTGGACCATGAGTGGTGTTACTTCAGGAAATGGAACAGGTCAGGTGGGCACCAAAACCTTCAGTATTGGAAAAACCACCATTAATTACACCGTCACTGACGCAGCCGGATTAAAGGCTTCAGGAGCTATAGACATTACGGCTACCGATAATGAAGCGCCAAAAATAACACTCGGAAATGACATTTTTGAGAGTACAGATACAGGAAAGTGTACCGCTTCCATTGCTATTCCGAATGTGAGTTTTAGCGACAACTGTTCAGGAGAAACCTTGAACTGGACCATGGGTGGTGTTACTTCAGGAAACGGAACAGGTCAGGTGGGTACCAAAACCTTCAACATTGGAAAAACCACCATTAATTACACCGTCACCGATGCAGCAGGATTAACCGCTTCAGGAGCTATCGACATAACTGTTACCGATAATGAGGCTCCAAAAATCACACTCGGAAATGACATTTTTGAGAGTACAGATACAGGAAAGTGTACGGCTTCAATCGCTGTACCGAATATGAGTTTCAGCGATAACTGTTCAGGGGAAACCTTGAGCTGGACCATGACCGGAGTGACATCAGGAAATGGAACAGGTCAGGTGGGCACCAAAACCTTCAATATTGGAAAAACCACCATTAGTTACACTGTCACCGATGCAGCAGGATTAAAGGCTTCAGGAGCTATAGAAATTTCGGTTACCGATGATGAAGCGCCAAAAATCACCCTTGGAAATGACATTTTTGAGAGTACAGATACAGGAAAGTGTACCGCTTCCATCGCTATTCCAAATGTGAGTTTTAGCGATAACTGTTCGGGGGAAATTTTGAGCTGGACCATTAGCGGTGTTACTTCAGGAAACGGATCAGGTCAGGTGGGTACTAAAACCTTCAGCATTGGAAAAACCACAATTAATTACACTGTCACCGACGCAGCAGGATTAACGGCTTCAGGAGCTATAGAAGTTACTATTGAAGATAAAGAAGCTCCCACCCTGCCTAACATCAGCACGCTAGAGAATTGGAGTTGCGGGGAAGCTATTCCTGTTCCTGTGGCACAGGATAATTGTTCAGGTGAAATTCAAGGGGAAACCCCAAAGCTCATTTTTGATGGTCCGGGACAATATACGGTTACCTGGACTTTCACTGATGATAAAGGAAACTTCAGTACTAAAGACCAAACCATTAATATTCCTGAACCCACCGTTGATGTGCCATCAATTAACGGCAGCGAGTTTTGCAATACGGAAGAAATTCCTGCCATAGCATTCACAGGGAACTCTTTGGAAAACAAATCTTATTCCTGGTCTTATAAAAGTGCTTCCGAAAGCAGTCTTGATATTGGACTGACTTCCAGTGGAACGGGAAACATCCCGGCTTTTACAGCCAAGAACAACACGAATGAATCTGTTACCGCCGTATTTGAAGTTATTCCTTTTGGGAATGCCTGTGAAGGGGAAGCGATAAACTTTTCCCTTACAGTTCACCCTACTCCTACCATCACAAAACCTAATGATATTGTGCTATGTGAAGGAGAAACTGTTACCACGATTGACCTTTCAAACTTTTCGGTAACAGGAAGTGAAGTGGCGTGGAGTAATGATAACACCAATATTGGTCTTAGTCCTTCAGGAAATGGAGATATTTCTGCATTTGTCGCCACCACTAATGGCACTTATGTGACCCAGGTAGCCACTATTAGCCTGACTCCTTCAGCAAATGGCTGTACAGGAGAAGTAGAGACCTTCACCATAACTGTAAAACCGAAGCCGGAAGTAAATGTTTTTCCTGACTCCCAGACGTATTGTAACGGTCAAACAACAGAGATCCTGCCTCTTGGCGCTAATGTAACCGGCACTAAATTCAATATTTCTGGTGGTTCGGCTGTTGGATTATCCAACAGGACTAATGTGACTGAAATCCCGGCGTTTACTGCTAAAACCGGAACGGCAACTGTGACGATTACCCCTGTGGTAAATGGGTGTACGGGAACACCTGTAAGCTATGATGTGATGGTAAACCCCACCCCGACAGTTTCAGTAAGCCCGGCCAGCCAGCAAATATGTTCCGGAGAAAGCACCTCCATTAACTTAAGCGGCAGTGGGACTTCATTTTCCTGGACAATTGCCGAAGTGGGAAATGATATCACCGGAGCTTCTGAAGGCTCGGGAAATCAGATTATTCAAACGCTTTCCAATAGCAGCTCCCAGCCCCAGGTTGTAAAATACCGAATTGTCCCTGAAGCAAATGGATGTACTGGTACGCCCATAAGTGTGACTGTTACGGTGAATCCTACACCTCAACTCACAATTGATATTCCCGAATGTAAAACCTCTGTAGATCTAACCGATCCAACAATTAAAACCGGATCAACTCCCGGCCTCACTTATACCTATTATAGCAATGCTGAAGTTACAAATCAACTTCAAAGTCCTTCTGAAGTTGGCATGGGGAACTATTATATTAAAGGGACATCGGCTTCGGGCTGTTCGGTGATTGAAGAAGTAAGTGTTGACAAAATTTTACCTGTATTAACCAGTGCTGATTTGATGCCTGAAATTTGTTCTGGGAGCACTTTTTCTTATTCATTTGAAAGTAATATTCCAGTCTCTGAATACAACTGGAATCGACCTAACCTCTCCGGAATTAATGGTTCTGCTAGCGGTACGGGTAATATTGAAGAAAAACTCACAAATAATACTTCCGAAACAATAATAGTTACCTATGAGATCATTATTGATGCAGAGAATGGCTGTATTGCAGGGGATGAAGAAGTTATTACAGTAAGAGTTCCGGTTCTTCCTGAACCCTCTCTTACAGGGGATAAAAACTTTGAAGTCTGTGGTAATTTCCCCATTTCTACAAATAATGGAGCAAATTTAGACGAAACAAACTTAACCTGGACAATGGTTCCCACTAGTGGGATTGTTGCTTCCAAAGCCAGTGGATCCGGGACTGTTTCTACGACTCTAAACAACACTACAGCCAATCCAATTGATGTTGAATTTATATATACTCTGAATTTTAAGAATTGTACAGCTAATCAGGAAAGTATCTTTATTGCAGTTAAGCCTGCACCACTTGTAGAGGCTTCAGCTTCGATGTCAAACCAAAATAAAGATGATGCTCAAACCGAAATTACAGTATGCCATCCGAGTAGTCCGGCTGATCCAAATACAATAAATTTATATTCCAGGGCTTCTATCTTATTCGAAACAGAAGAAACGGAATTAAATATTGATCTTGATAATTTCAACTCATGGAATTCCAGTTCCAATAGTCAAAATTGGAGTAATACCAGTAATGGTTCCACAGCTTACCAGCAGTATGATCCTACCTGTAGTTTTTGGCAAATCATTTTTGGACAGTGTCCTGTTCAAAATGTAAATTTCGAATCGAATGACGGCACCAGCTTTATTTCTGTAAATGCATCAAATGCTAATGTTAGCTCCTCTACTTTAACTCTTAAAAATAACCAGCGTTTCAGCACAGTAGGAAAGGAAAATGTAAGACTTTCTTTTTTCCATTATTTTGACAACGAATATGGGGAAGGTCATGTGGAATACCGAGCTGACGGGATTGGTTGGCGGCGTTTAGATAGTTCCCTCCCATTCGATAGAAACGTTGGCAGCCCCAACAACTTTCTATATGAGGAGTTTTTCATCCCGAGTAACCTAAGTAATGTACAGATTCGCTTCAGATATATTGGTGGTTATAACGATCGTTATTGGGCTATTAATAATATTGAAATTAAAGGGGAAGGAATCGCTCCACCAGCTATTATCTGGACACGATCGGATGATCCTGAATGGCGGGTAGAAGGAAAAGCAGACCTTTCCCCTGTAGATATAGGTATCGTAGATCAAACAACTACTTTTACTGCTACCTACACCTATGATGGCATTGGAAATGACAATAATTGTAATGTGGGACAAGATATTGTAACGGTCAATGTATTGCCTCCTGTAAAACCAAAAATTGAAGCCGATTACTGTGCGTATCCCAATGATCCAAATAAAATTCGATTATATGTAGAAGGTTCTTACGATACCTACTCCTGGACAGCGTCTGGTGAAGAAATATCTACAGGTTCTGAAGTGGATGTTAAGACAGCCCAAGGCTATACTTTGACAGTCACAAAAGATGGCTGTAAAGGCTCGGCAAGTATTGACATTTCTGAAAATCTCATTACTAATGGAGACTTTGAGGCAGGTAACAATAGCTTTACTACACAATATGGGTATCGCAATGACAATCCAAACCGAAGGGATGAATTGGTTCCCGAAGGCTTGTACGCAGTAGATGAGCATTCTAATCCTTATCATTCAGGCTTTAATGATAGCGGAGATCACACCACTGGCAATGGTAAGTTTATGATAGTGAATGGCGATCCAGATCTTGGCCAAACAGTCTGGGAAACAAATGGCTACTTAACCGTAAAAGCTAATACCGATTACTATTTTAGCGCATGGACTACCAACCTTGTATCAAGAAATAGTGAAGCTAATTATGCAAAGTTAAGGCTCGAAGTTCTTGTAGCGGGTAGTAACACTCCTGTTGCTGAATCCACTCTTGGTAACCTATGGGATCAAAGTAGAAATGCAGGTATTCCTGTTGGACAATGGATCGAGTTTTACAACCCACAACTATGGAATTCTGGCAATTATACGCAAGTTAAACTTCGCATTATAAATGAAAATACGATTCGTGATGGAAATGATTTTGGAATTGATGACATTTCATTTGCTGAATTAAGTGCTGTTGAATTTGATTTTCAACCTTCATATGATCCTGTATGTGACAATGGTGAGCTGAGGCTTTATGCAAATCTTGAAGGAGGACGTGAACCAATAACGTTTCAATGGGTCGGGCCAAATGATTTTTCCTCTACAGAAGAAAATCCCGTAATACCAAATGCTACAGCCAATGAATATGGTGGAACATACAGCCTGGTTATCACGGATTTTTATGGGTGTAACAATGAATCAAAGTCTGTAGATGTTCAAATTCAAAAAGTAAATGCCGGTGAAGATCAAACTTTGTGTTCTAATACAGGAACCGTTCAGCTGAATGGTAACATATCAGGATCAAACGATGGTGGCACCTGGTCTACCAATGGATCCGGTACTTTTTCTAATAGTAAGGCCCTGAATGCCACATATACTCCGGGAGAAGCTGATCTTACTTCTGAAAATGGGGTAATTCTTACTTTAACCTCTAATGATCCCAACGCTACCTGTACCGATGAGGTGAATATTTCTTTTTACAATTCTCCTCTTGCAACCGTTTCTGTCTCCCCTGTAAATTGTTTTGGTGCCCAGGATGGTACTGCAACTGTAACCGTGACAGAAGGGACAGGAACAGCTCCTTTCACCTATCAGTGGAAAGATCAAGACGGAAATACTGTTGGAACAACCCAAACTGTTACTAACCTTCCTCCAAGTGAATCGGGGTATTCTGTAATTGTTACAGACGCCAATGGCTGCCAGGTAGATGTTACCGGTCCTCCTGTTTTAGAGCCTTCAGCACTACAAATTGACAACACTTCGGTAACGAATGTCACCTGTTTTGACGGCGAAGATGGTAGCGCCTCAATTTCTGTCAGTGGAGGTATGATTGCGGATGATTCCCCTAATTACACTCTAACTTTACTTAACAACAACGGATCTGAAGTTGCTTCAGAAGTAAATAATACCACAGGGAATTTTGAGGTAACCAACCTTAAAGCCGGAGCTTATACTTTTACCGCAAATACAGCATTTGGTTGCACCTTGCTTTCTGAAAATATAACTATAGATCAGCCATTAGAAATTATTGTGGATGCAGGTGAAGATATCATTGTTGCTGAATGTGGCATAAGTAAAATTCAGTTAAACGCCATACCTGTAGATCCTAACCTGGGGACTGGCAGATGGGAAGTTATTGCAACTGCACCAACAACTAGTAATTCACCCATTTTTGAAAACGAATTAGCTCCAAATACCTGGTTCACGGGGCAGGCAAATACAAAGTATGAAATTAGTTGGGTGGTAACTCCTATTGTTGAAGAATGTAAAATAAGTGACACAGTAGTAATTGAACTTCCCCCCGCCTGTAGCCGATTGAACTTTGATGGAAAAGACGATTTTGTAGATCTTGGTGATCACTACGACATGGTGAACAGCAACCTCTCTATCGAAGCCTGGGTCAAACCTCATGATCTTACAGGAACAAGAACTATAATTGCTAAACGGGAAGAAGATAAATTAAATTCTGGCTACGATCTTATCTTAAGCAATGGAGCTCCTGCTTTTAGGGTCGGGAATAAGAGTGTAACTTCTGTAAACTCACTAACAACAGATCGTTGGTTTCACGTGGCAGGGGTATATACTGGCAACGAACTGCAGCTGTATGTAGATGGCATCCTGGTAAAATCCAATTCGGGTATTACTCCAAATGCTATTGTTGACAATAGTGCCCCGGCTATTATTGGAGCTACTTACGCTTCTTCTTTTAGTGGAAGTAAAAATAACTTCTCAGGCTTTATCGAAGAGGTTCGAATATGGAATACAGGAATTTCTGTTGAGCAAATAAGGTTCTACATGAATCAGCGGCTGGAGAAAACCAATGATACTCAGGTAAACGGAAGTGTCTTAGGAAATGATCTAAACCTGCCAAACGCTCCCGAAGTACAGTCGTGGAGTAAACTGCCCGGTTATTATCAACTCCTGGCCGAAGAAGACCTGATAGCTAACGGCTTTACCGTCAACCTTGGTAATCTGGGAAATACAGCAGACGGAAACCTGAAGAACATCGAAGATATGCAGGAAAACACTGCACCTCTCCCCTACAAACTTTTTACAAATGATGGTAACTGGTTTGACAAAAACACCTGGCAGCTGCCCAATCCGTACAACGGAAGAAATATTAGCATGCCAAATGTATGGAACGCTCCAAATACCAGCGGGATAAATGGGGATGCAATTAACTGGAATATTGTAGATCTTAATGGTAAAAAAGTCAACAATCCCACTTCCTCTCAGAATATTACCCTCTTGGGTTTACTTGACAAAACAGGGACTCTTACTTTAAAAGGAGAAAATAATAAGAGCGGTACCAGCCTAACACTAACTCATTATTTTAAGCTGGACGGCGTACTCGATCTCAATGGAGAATCACAGCTTTTACAGCCAGAAGGCAGTAAGGTAGAAGGATCGGGATACCTTGAACGTGACCAGCAGGGAACGGCCAGCAGCTATAACTACAATTACTGGAGTTCTCCTGTAAGTATAAAAGGAAATGCTCCCAACTCAGGATACAAACTTATTGATGTTCTTATGGACGGTAGTAAGCCAGAAAATCCCAAACCCATAGATTTTAATCCTCAGTATCATTATGCAGATCATAATTATTCTGAAGAAGGTCCTATTCGAATTAGTTCCTACTGGCTCAATCAGTTTTTCGGCAAAGCCGGGGAATACAGCAAGTGGAAACAGATCACTCCCCAAACCCTGGTTGCCACTGGAGAAGGCTTTACCATGAAAGGCTCCAGGGGAAATAAAGACATAAAGGAACTCCAAAATTACACTTTTAGAGGCATGCCCAATAATGGGCCTATTACCCTGAACATTGGACTGGATCAAAATTATTTAATTGGAAACCCATACCCTTCAGCCATTGACGCAAGTGAATTTATTAGGGATAACTTAAAGAATGTTCCCTTAGGCAGAAACTCTCAAAATGTATTTAATGGCTCAATTTATTTCTGGTCCCATTTTGCAAATAAAACCCACATTCTTACTGAATATGTAGGAGGTTACGCAATTTACAATCTGGCCGGTGGTATTCGCGCTATTGCCAATGATGCCAGGATCAATAACCAGAACCCAAACCGACAGGGCGGAAAGAAACCACGCCAGTATATTGCTGTAGGCCAGGGATTTTTTATCAATACCGTTTTAAACCCGGCATTGTCGCTTAATCCAAATGTGACAATCACAGGCGGAGAGGTTAAATTCAATAATAGCCAGCGGGTATTTCATACAGAAGCAGATTCCACAAAAGTTGTTTTCCATTCTATGGAAAAGAAAACAGTGAACCAGAATACTACAACTGAAGATACTGCTAAGGAAGAAACCAGGATGAGACTTTGGTTGAAATTTGAATCTCCGGCAGGTTACCATCGCCAGCTACTGGTAACCCGTGATACCGCTACCACTTCAGGTTTTGACCTGGGTTATGACGCACCTCTTATCGAAAATAATAAAGAGGATATGTACTGGCTTATGGGAGAAGAGGAGGATAGACTGGTAATTCAGGGAGTACCCGATTTTGATACTGAAAGGGTCTTACCTCTGGGACTTAAAATTTCTACGGAAGGAGAGTTCACCATTGCTATAGATGAAATGGAAAACATCCCCGATGACCTTCCGATATTTATTAGAGACAATGCTACCGATACTTATTACAACCTGAGAGCATCAGATTTTACTACAACAATTGAACCCGGTGAAATTCATGATCGTTACTCTCTTGTCTTCCATGAGAAAAAAGATGATACAGAAGATCCCGGTGATGGGGATGATGGTGACGATAACGGCGATGGAGATGGAAGTGGTGACGGTGATGGCGATGGAAGTGGTGACGGTGATGGCGATGGAAGTGGTGATGGCGACGGAAGTGGACAACCCGAAGAACCCACTCCTGCTCAGGGTAAATTTAATTTAATTTATTCATCACAGTATAAAGAGGTGGTAATTCAAAATCCAGGCCTGTTACCTCTCAAAAAGGCCGTTTTGTTCAATGCTTTAGGAAAGGAAATACATACCTATTCCAATATTGAGCTTGAAAAAATCAGCAAATTACCGATAAAAGTCCCAAGTAAAGGCATGTACTTTGTACGTGTTTATACCGAAGATTTTACCCGGGTGCTAAAATTCCTTGTGGACCGGATAGATTAAGGTTTTTTTGCTCAATCCTTTCATCATATTTTTATCAATACCTGAAAGATGTAACAGCACTGAATCACAACTCTCGAAAAGTTATTTCAGCAATAAAACCAAGTACAAAAGAACCCAATAAAAGGATCTGGAAGTGGTTTCTGGTAGATTGAACCTTAAAGAAGTGTATTTAATCGGATTTTTAATTCTTTTACCGATTAAAAAAAGGAATAAAAGAACACAATCTTGAAAATTTTCCTACTTTTACCTGCTGATTTTTAACGGTTTGCCATGGGGAAAATTTACAATTCTCTTAAAATTTCGGTCCTCTTTCTACTACTGACAAGTTCGGTACTGGCATCCTTTTGGAATAACTCTACATCAAATACTTATATTTTCCCTCAGGAACATCAGCCTCAGGCACAAAATTGGGCGGAATCTCCTTACGGAATTTTTTCTGCTGCTTTTCAGGAATGTAGCCTTTCGGCCAGTTTGTCTTCAACTAACATCACTTGTAATGGCAACAGTGACGGATCAATAAATATTTCGGGACCTTCAGGAGGGAGCGGAAGTTATCAGTATAGCATTGACAATGGCAACTCCTGGCAGGATTCGGGTAATTTCCAAAATCTTGCACCTGGAAGTTATCAGGTACTTATAACTGATAAATCTGATACTTCCTGCCGGGTTACCTTGAGTCCGAATCTAGAGATCTCTCAGCCAAACTTCCTGACTCTAACAAACTCTACCAGCACTCCTGTTTCCTGTAACGGCGGCAACGACGGAACTGCAAACGTAGGAACTGTGGCAGGCGGAAATTCAGGTTATACTTACAGCATTAATGGAGGTGGTTTTTCAACAGCCACTACTTTTAGCAATCTTTCCGCAGGAGATCATATCATTACTGTTAGAGACAGTAAGGGCTGTGAAACTTCGGAAACTGTTACAATTTCTCAACCAGATGTACTGACCATAACAAACTCTACCAGCACTCCTGTTTCCTGTAACGGCGACAACGACGGAAAAGTCACTGTCGGCACAGTTGCAGGCGGAAACTCAGGTTATACCTACAGCATCAATGGAGGAAGTTTTTCTACAGCCACTACTTTCAGCAACCTTTCCGCAGGAGATCACGTGATCACTGTAAAAGACAGCAAGGGCTGTGAAGCTTCAGAAACGCTCACTGTTTCTCAGCCAAATGTACTGACTCTCACAAATTCCACCACCACACCCGTTTCCTGTAATGGAGGAAGTGACGGAAAAGTAACTGTTGGCACCGCTTCAGGCGGAAATTCGGGATATACCTATAGCATTAATGGAGGTGGTTTCTCAACAGCCACAACTTTTAATAATCTTTCTGCAGGAGATCATGTGATCACTGTAAAAGACAGCAAGGGCTGTGAAGCTTCGGAAACGGTTAATGTTTCTCAACCCGATGTCCTGACTCTCACCAACTCTACCAGCACACCCGTTTCCTGTAATGGAGGAAACGACGGAAAAGTAACTGTAGGAACTGTGACAGGTGGAAACTCAGGTTATACCTACAGCATCAACGGTGGTAGTTTCTCAACAGCCACTACTTTCAATAATCTTTCCGCAGGAGATCATGTGATCACTGTAAAAAATAGCAAGGGTTGTGAAGCTTCGGAAACTATTACAATTTCTCAGCCGGATGTACTGACTCTTATAGGCTCCACCACCACTCCCGTTTCCTGTAATGGTGGCAACGACGGTAAAGTAACTGTCGGCACAGTTGCTGGTGGAAATTCAGGTTATACATACAGCATTAACGGAGGTAGTTTTTCAACAGCCACTACGTTCAGCAACCTTTCCGCAGGAGATCATGTGATCACTGTAAAAGATAGTAAGGGTTGTGAAGCTTCAGAAACTGTGACTATTTATGAGCCGGATGTACTGACTCTGACAAATTCCACCACCACTTCCGTTTCCTGTAATGGAGGAAACGACGGAAAAGTAACTGTAGGAACTGTGACAGGTGGAAACTCAGGTTATACCTACAGCATCAACGGTGGTAGTTTCTCAACAGCCACTACTTTCAGCAACCTTTCCGCAGGAGATCATGTGATCACTGTAAAAGATAGCAAGGGTTGTGAAGCTTCGGAAACTATTACAATTTCTCAGCCGGATGTACTGACTCTTATAGGCTCCACCACCACTCCCGTTTCCTGTAATGGAGGAAGTGATGGAACTGTAATTGTCGGCACTGTTGCAGGCGGAAATTCAGGTTATACTTACAGTATTAATGGAGGTGATTTTTCAACAGCGACTACTTTCAGTAACCTTTCCGCAGGAGATCACGTGATCACTGTAAAAGACAGCAAGGGCTGTGAAGCTTCGGAAACGGTTAATGTTTCTCAACCCGATGTCCTGACTCTCACCAACTCTACCAGCACTCCTGTTTCCTGTAATGGAGGAAACGACGGAAAAGTAACTGTCGGCACGGTTGCAGGTGGAAATTCAGGTTATACCTACAGCATCAACGGTGGTAGTTTTTCAACAGCCACTACTTTCAATAATCTTTCTGCAGGAGATCATGTGATCACTGTAAAAGATAGCAAGGGTTGTGAAGCTTCGGAAACGGTTACAATTTCTCAGCCGGACGTACTGACTCTCAGAAATTCCACCACCACGCCTGTTTCCTGTAATGGAGGAAACGACGGTAAAGTAACCGTGGGCACTGTTGCAGGTGGAAATTCAGGTTATACCTACAGCATCAACGGTGGAAACTTTTCTACAGCCACAACTTTTAATAATCTTTCCGCAGGAGATCATGTGATCACTGTAAAAGACAGCAAGGATTGTGAAACTTCAGAAACTGTTACAATTTCTCAGCCAGATGTACTGACTCTCACAAATTCCACTACCACGCCCGTTTCCTGTAATGGAGGAAACGATGGAAAAGTAACTGTCGGTACTGCTTCAGGTGGAAATTCAGGTTACACCTACAGCATTAATGGAAGTGGTTTTTCAACAGCCACTACTTTCAGCAACCTTTCCGCAGGAGATCATGTGATCACTGTAAAAGACAGCAAGGGCTGTGAAGCTTCAGAAACTGTGACTATTTCTGAGCCAAACGTATTGACTCTAACAAATTCCACCACCACTCCCGTTTCCTGTAATGGAGGAAGTGATGGAAAAGTAACTGTCGGCACTGTTACAGGCGGCACAACTCCTTACGAATTCTCTGTAGATAATGAGAATTTCTACTCCACAAAACTTTTTGAAAACCTCCCAGCCGGAAATCATACAATCTTTGTTAAAGATGCTAATGAATGTTCCATCCAGGTGCCAGTAACCGTATCCCAGCCAGCTCTTTTAACCGCTCAAATCACCAAAACAGATGTTGGTTGTGCAAATGGAAATAGTGGCGCCATTAATATTTCAAACGCTTCAGGAGGGCATGGTAGTTATGAGTACAGCATAGACGGCTCTAACTGGAAATCCTCTTCCAGCTTTAGCGGACTTAATGCCGGAACTTATTCTGTAGCTATAAGAGATGCAGCATACCCTAACTGTATAGTAGTGCTCAATTCAGCATTAAAAATTAATCAACCGGCCCAACCACTATCTGTGGTAAATACAAATATTCAGCGAACCACCACCTATGGCACAGCTACTGGTTCAGCAACTGTAGATTTTACCGGAGGCACGCCGGGTTACACCTATGAATGGCGCAAAAAAGGAGAGACTGCAATTCTTCAAACTACAAAAACAGCAAATTATCTGGTTGCAGGAGAATACGAAGTAACGGTAACCGACAACAAGGGTTGCAAGCTTACTACTACTGTCCACATATATGATGCTATCCATGCCCCAATAATTCCCACCTCTGTATGTGGCAGTGATACCGACATTATTAGAACCTCATATTTTGAAGTAGAAGATCTTTCTGCGAAGGGCGGAGTGGGACCTTATACCTATTCCTGGAATTTTGGAGCAAATGCCACTCCCGCTACAGCTACCGGCCCGGGATCTCATAAAGTTATTTATTCTGCCACAGGAAATAAAGATGTAAAACTTACGGTTACTGATGCTACCGGAGTTTCAAAAACCATTTCAATCATACATTATGCAGGGGAATGTTTTGTTGACGACTGCGGATCAAATGACTTTGAAATTAGTCCGTTTTACATCGGTGATGCCAACGGAAACAAAATTACCAGTGAAACCTGTGATGATGATATTTCAAAATTCATCTACTTTAATCTGCCTTCTGGCCCCACACGGTATTCGCTATATATGGAATATATATTTTCTATAGAACACCCCAATGGGGAAGTAACCCGCCTGAACAGAGGCAGGTGTCTATACGATAAACAGGCAATACCTCAAAAAGTAAAAACCATTGAGGTTGATTGGAATTGCGGAGACATACTCGTTGTAGAAAATGTATACCTTACCTTTTCCAACAATAGCAAATGGACGTGCGGACAGGGCCCCAATCCTAAATGTTATTCCACCAATAGTCCCGAGACGGTACAGGCTCCGTTATTTGTCACAGTTACTGCAAATGAATTACTGTGCTACGGTTCTAAAAACGGCACTGTAACCGCAAAAGCTTCCGGAGGAAAAGCTCCTTATTATTTCAGTATTACCGGTTCAAATGGAACCTATCAAAGCTCTAATGTGTTCAATAGTCTCGAAGCAGGCACTTATACAGTTTGGGTGAAAGACAGTGAAGGCAAAAAATTTGAATCGGAGGCTGTAGAGATCATCCAGCCGCTTGCCCCAATTACTATCAACTTAACTTCTGTTAATCCTGCCTGCTACGGTGAAAAAGGGAAAGCTACAGCTTCACCGCAGGGAGGCACCCCCTTCATTGATGAAAACGGCAATAGTTACTACGAATATCTCTGGAATGATCCAACAGAACAAACCACAGCTACTGCGATAAATCTACTTGCAGGCAACTACACTGTAACCGTTATTGATGCCAATGGCTGCCAGGCTATCGTACCGGTCACTATTACCCAGCCTGAACAGCTGACTGTTGCTGAAACTGGTCCCGATCAAACGTTTGGATGCGGATTTTACGATACTGTTCTGGAGGCAAATACGCCCGTGACCGGCGTGGGAACCTGGACGGTAATTGATGCCCCAAATTCAAGCTGGACACTTGCCGAACCAAATAGCCCAACCTCAGCTTTTAGCGCCCCGGCAGGTATTTACACGTTAAGATGGACAATTGCCCATGCCGATGGCACCTGCGGAACAAGTAGTGACATGACGGTTAATTTTAAAGGCGATTGCAGTACTCTAGATTTTGACGGAGTAGATGATTACGTCTATATTGGAGATAGAAATAACTTTTCTTCAGATTTTTCTATGGAGGTCTGGATTAGACCGAAGTCTGTTCAGGGATTAAAAACAATTATTTCAAAACGTAACACAGCTGCATTAACTTCCAGTGGATACGACCTGGTAATCAATAATGGTGCACCCACGTTTAGATGGAATGGAAATTCGGTTTCTACTTCACACAAATTAAGCACAACCCGCTGGTACCATCTTGCAGTGGTTTTTAAAGGCAGTAGTGTTGAATTATATGTAGACGGCATCAAAGTAGGAAACTCTACCGGCTCCAAACCAACAGCCAATTCGTTCCCATTTCTTATTGGTGCTATGTATAATGCAGAGAACCCCGAAGTGCCGCAAAACTATTTTAAAGGCTGGATGGAAGAACTCAGAGTGTGGAACACCGCCCTCTCTGTAGAGCAAATAAGGTTTATGATGAACCAGCGCATTGAGCCCACAGGTAGCCTTGTAAAAGGAATAATTCTCCCCATGAACGTTCCTGAAACCTTATCCTGGTCATCCCTCGCAAGTTATTACAGGCTTATTGCTGAAGATGCTAAAGTGGCCCAGGGAATAGCAGTAGACAGGGCAAATAATGGTGTAGACGGGCATCTGCGGAATATTGAAAGCCTTCAGCAAAATACTGCTCCCCTTCCTTATATTTCCGAAGCTGATGGCGCATGGAAAACCCGGACGGCATGGGATGTTCATATAGGAGATGACGGAGAGAATTTCTGGACCTGGCCCAATGATAAGGGGATCAATGGAGAAAACATTAACTGGAATATTGCATATGTTACCCACGAGCAAAATTCCGGAAGCCAAAATATTACGCTGCTTGGATTTTTACTAAATGGAGGAAAGTTGGATATGCTGGGTGAAAACCCTGTACGCACCTCCAGCGGAATTCAGCCTGGAACCGGAAACGGCCTCACCATAACCAAATACCTCGATCTTGGTGGTTTTATAGACCTGAATGGAGAATCACAGCTGGTCCAGACCCAGGGTAGTATTTTAGTTGGCAATGGCAGCATACAAAAAGACCAGCAGGGAACCGCCAGCAGTTACAATTACAATTACTGGACATCACCGGTGAGTATTAGCGGTCAAAACAGCGGTTACAAAATCGCTTCAGTACTAAAAGATGGTACAGATCCTACCGATCCAAAAATTATTGACTTTAACTATCAGTTTCATTGGGCAGACAAGGCTATGGCCAGCCCTATTAAAATAAGTTCTTACTGGCTGCATAAATTCTTCGGAGATTCAAACGAATACAGCCAGTGGGAGAAGATCAATGAAAGTACAACGCTCTTAAAATCTGGAGAAGGATATTCCATGAAAGGATCTTCGGGGTACAGTGAAATTCTCGATCTTCAGAATTACGTGTTCACCGGAATGCCAAATAACGACACCATTTCGTTAAATATCACTACCGGAAAAAATTACCTTATTGGGAACCCTTACCCATCGGCTATTGATGCCAATGAGTTTATTCTCGATAATTTGAAGGATAGAAGAAACGGCACTAATGTTTTTAACGGCTCCCTTTATTTCTGGTCGCATTTTTCAGGCAACACGCACTACCTGCCCCTTTACATTGGCGGCTATGCAGTGTATAATCTTTCTGGCGGAATTAGAGCCATAGCAAATGACGAGCGTATTAATGCTACAGGAGATGAAGGTGGTGAGAGGCCGCAACAGTACATTCCGGTGGCCCAGGCCTTTTTTGTAAGTACCGCCCTCGATGAATCTATCACTTCTCAATATGGCGTTAGCATTGATGGAGGAGAAATTTTGTTCAGGAATAGTCAGCGTTTCTTTGTTTCTGAGATTGATCCCACAAAATCGGTATTTCATTCCCAGGAGAAAAAAGGCTTAAATGAACCTAAATCTTCTACCGCGGAAGGCAGAAAAAGGATCTGGATCAAATTCCGTTCCCCTGAAGGTTACCACCGTCAGCTTCTGGTTACAGCTGATGAAAATACGACTTCAGGATTTGACCTTGGCTATGACGCTCCCCTTATAGAGAACAACAGGGAAGATATGTACTGGTTGTTCAATGAATTAGAGGCCATTATTCAGGGGGTACCCGATTTTGGAGAAAGCAGGGTGTTGCCATTTGGCATTAAAACTTCCAAAGGAGGCCAAATTACCATTGCAATTGATGAGCTTGAGAACATAAGCGAAAATGCTCCAATTTTTGTAAAAGACAATGATACCGACACTTATCATAATTTACAGGAATCAGATTTTACTGCTGAAGTCGCAGCGGGAAACATCCACGACCGATACGCCATAGTCTTTAAAGACAATCAACCTTCCGAAGAAGATCCGGGAGACCCTGATGAAGGAGGTGATGACGACGGCAATAATGGAGGTGACGACAGCATCATCATTGAGAAACCTCAACAACCTCAACCTTCTTCAACGGGATTAGAGGTCCTTTATTTGGGAGAATCAAAGCAGCTCGTCATTAAAAATTACGATTTATTACCTGTCAAAAATGTCATTTTATACAACACTATGGGGCAGGCGATCTATTCGTACAGCAAAAGTGAAATTGAACAGGGAAGCATTATAAAATTACCGGTAGAGGTTCCGGTTAAAGGAATGTACGTTGTGCGGGTGTACCTGGAAGATTCGAGTGTGGCTCTTAAGTTCCTTGTAGATTAACGCTGCGGTAATGAAAAAAGAGGTCTCAAAAATGGCATTTTTGACCAGCCCCCAATAAGTGCACAACTTTTGGGGGCTAGTCCATCTTTTGAGGTTCCTTATTTTTTATACTTCAGGGGTAGATGCACCACCTTTTTGGTCTCAAAAAAATCTTCTTCGAAGAAATCTGGCAGCTCATAGATCACGGCTTTGGGATAATCGGCCAGTTCTTCAGAAAGGTCTCCGCCTTTTAGGTAGAGAATTCCGTTTTTAAGTTCGTGTTTGCTCTGTTTCGCAATCTTACCGGTGGTCCAGTGTACAAAAGTAGGCATGGCAGCAACCGCCCTGCTTACAATAAAGTCGTAATGCCCCGGTACTTCTTCTACCCTGGCATTTGTAGTATGAACATTTTTTAGGCCCAGGCCTTCAACCACTTCATTGACCACTTTGATCTTTTTACCAATACTGTCTACAAGGTGAAAATTGGTTTCGGGATGCAGAATGGCAAGAGGAATACCAGGAAAACCGCCTCCTGTGCCCACATCAAGGATTGATGCGCCGGGAAGAAATTCCT
Organism: Salinimicrobium sp. TIG7-5_MAKvit; assembly: GCF_049569215.1. Lineage (GTDB taxonomy): Bacteria > Bacteroidota > Bacteroidia > Flavobacteriales > Flavobacteriaceae > Salinimicrobium > Salinimicrobium profundisediminis. The sequence continues at coordinate 585,201 of NZ_CP145903.1, forward strand.
GAACTTTGGCAATTCCCAGAGAATGCAGCACGTGACGAAGGTAAAGTTCATCAATGTCTTTACGGGAGACTACATTTATCTTAAGATTCCAATCCTGGTACAGTTCCTGCAGTTTAGAAAACTTATTCTTCTGATCTTTTGAGAAATTGGGAAAATATTTTTCGAGAAGCTCCAAACTTTTTTATTTTTCAGCAAAAGTAATAATTTAAAGCATTAATTGTGAAGTGCTATACTCGTAGAGAATTATAATCTTTTACCTTTGTCATTTACATACAAAATTTTTAATGAATACACCTACAGTACGTTTTTCCCGGACAGATTCAGCAAAGTTCTTCCGAACCCTTAATAGCAGGGTGAATGCCTATTTCAAAGAAAACAACCTTTCAAAAAGTGGAAACTGGAAGCTTCACCTCAAAGCCGTGGTCATGTTTTCCCTTTTCTTAACTCCATACTTTCTCATTCTTACCCTTGACATTTCTCAATGGTGGATGTTATTACTTACTATAGTGATGGGAGTAGGTATGGCCGGTGTGGGCATGAACATTATGCACGATGGTAATCACGGCTCCTACTCTTCCAAAAAATGGGTAAATAATCTAATGGGTGGTACTATCTACGTTTTGGCAGGAAACGTTTATAACTGGCAGGTACAGCACAATGTTCTGCATCATACTTATACAAATATTCACGGGCACGATGAAGATCTTGATGCCGGCAGGATCATACGTTTCAGCAAACACGCCAAATGGCACAGCTTTCATAGGTTTCAGCAGTATTACTCCATATTTTTATATGGGTTACTTACCTTTAACTGGGCACTCACCACAGATTTTAAGCAAACCAAAAGGTATCTTGCCCGTAAACTTTCTTACGGAAAAATGCCAAATCCGGTAAAGCAATGGAGCATCATAGCCATCACTAAACTTATTTACGTGGCAATCTGGATTGTCATCCCAATGCTTATTCTGTCTATCGCCTGGTGGAAGATCCTTATTGGGTTTTTCATAATGCATTACACTGCAGGCCTTATTTTAAGTGTGGTATTTCAACTGGCTCACGTAGTAGAAAAAACCGACATGCCTTTACCCGATGATACCGGTTCTATGAAAAACACATGGGCTATTCATCAATTATTTACCACGGTAAATTTCTCTACCAAAAATAAGTTAGTCAACTGGTTTACCGGCGGATTGAATCACCAGGTAGAGCATCACATTTTTCCGAATATTAGTCATATTCATTACAACAAACTATCAAAAATAGTGAAGGAAACAGCTAAAGAATGCCAGCTGCCTTATAATGAATATAAGACCACCCGGGCAGCCATTACCGCACATTTTCGCCATTTGCGCGAAATGGGAATGAAGCCCACAGTATCATCTTAACTATTATTCTACCATAACTATCAACCCTTTTTAACATGTACCAACTATCTGATCGCATTAACAACATGTCTACCTCTCAAACCCTGGCAATGGCTGCCAAGACCAGAGAACTTAAGGCAGAAGGAAAAGACGTTATAGGCCTTAGCCTGGGAGAACCCGATTTTAATACTCCCGACTTTATTAAAGATGCCGCCATACAGGCCATCAATGAAAATTACAACGCCTACACGCCGGTAGACGGTTACGTGGAGCTAAAAGATGCTATTATCAACAAGTTTAAAAGAGATAATGGCCTCACTTATGATCGTTCCCAAATTGTTGTTTCAACAGGAGCAAAACAATCCCTGGCCAACGTTGCGATGGTAATGCTCAACCCTGGAGACGAGGTGATCCTTCCCTGCCCTTACTGGGTGAGCTATGCCGAAATTGTGAAGCTGGCCGAAGGCGTTCCCGTAGAAGTACCTACTTCAGTTGAATCAGATTTTAAGATGACACCACAGCAACTTGAAGCTGCCATTACGCCCAAAACTAAAATGTTGTGGTACAGTTCCCCTTCAAATCCCAGTGGGATGGTTTACAGCAAAGAAGAACTTCGTGCTTTGGCCGATGTTTTGGTAAAACATCCGCAAATCATTGTGGTGAGCGATGAAATTTATGAGCACATTAATTTTGTGGGAGGGCACGCCTCTATGGCAGAGTTTGAAGATATGTACGACCGTGTGGTGACTGTAAACGGAGTTTCAAAAGCTTTTGCCATGACCGGATGGAGAATTGGCTACATAGGAGCCCCTGCCGAGATTGCGAGAGCCTGTAACAAAATGCAGGGCCAAATCACCAGTGGTGCCAACTGTATCGCACAACGTGCGGTGATTACTGCTTTAGAAGCTCCTGTAAGCAAGATCCAGTACATGATCGACAGGTTTAAGAGCCGCAGAAAGTTGATCATTGATTTAATGTCGGGCATTGAAGGTTTTGCCATTACAGAGCCAGAGGGTGCTTTTTATGTTTTCCCAGATATTTCCTATTTCTTCGGAAAGACCATCAATGGCTACGAAATTAAAGATGCAACCGATTTTTCTATGTTCATTTTAGAAAGAGCTTTGGTAGCTACAGTAACCGGAGATGCTTTTGGAAGCCCAAACTGCATCAGGTTCTCTTATGCCGCAAGTGAAGCCGAAATAGAAGAAGCTATGAATCGCATCAAAAATGCTATTTCTGAAAAATAATTTCTTCTGAAATCTATAAAAAATCCCTGCTGAAAAAGTAGGGATTTTTTGTTTATGCCTGAAGCATTTTGAACACAAGACCTCCCAAAAATGCCATTTTTGAAGAACATTCTATTCCTGAAGTTTGAAAAAGGGCATTCTCGTCACGGATTGTAAATCCGCGACATCTAAATACTGATACTTCTACTTCCCGCAGATTCTACAGATTTCCGCAGATAGAAAAGAAGAAATTTCAAAAATGAAATTTTTTAATTCTCAATTCTAAAATCCCAATACTTAACCGCTCCTCTTTGTGGAATGCCTTCCGGGAAAACACTTTCCAAAAATGCCATTTTTGAAGAACATTTTCAGTCATGTAAATTTGAATTGAATTCTTCTCGTCACGGATTACAAATCCGAGACATCTAAATACTGATACTTCTATTTCCCGCAGATTCTACAGATTTCCGCAGATAGAAAAGAAGAAATCTCAAAAATGAAATTTTCTAATTCTCAATTCTAAAATCCCAATACTTAACCGCTCCTCTTTGTGGAATGCCCTCCGGAAAAATACTTCCCAAAAATGCCATTTTTGAAGAACATTTTCAGTCATGGAAATTTGAATTGGATCATTCTCGTCACGGATTACAAATCCGCGACATCAGTACGTCAGTTTTTCAGAGGTAAAAGAGAAGAAAAATTATCTAACGAAAATCACTCACTACTCAATACTCAATTCTCAATACTAATTACTGCATACTGCCATTAATCCTATCGGTTTCTCCAGAAGAATGGTGTTAAAAGTATGAGGACGGTAAAGAGTTCAAGTCTTCCTATAAGCATAAGAAAAGAACACCACCATTTTCCCTGAGGGGGCAAAGAATCAAAATTGTTTACCGGCCCAAGATCTCCAAATGCCGGGCCTATATTACCCAGTGCAGATGCCGCTCCCCCAATTGCAGTCTCAAAATCGAGGCCGATGGAAGCAAGCACTAAAGCCCCAATTATGAAAGAAAGCATGTAAAGGATAAAAAAGCCCAGAATATTAAAGACAATCTTTTTACTTATACTCTTACCGTTATAATGTACCGGAAGTACAGCGTTTGGGTGCAGCGTTCTTTTAAATTCAATGAGGCCGTTTCTAATCATGATCACATGACGCATCACTTTAACCCCCCCAGCTGTAGAACCTGCTGAGCCACCAAGGAAAAATAATCCAAAGAAAAAGACCGTCAAAAAAGTTGTCCATAAAGTATAATCTGCCGTGACAAAACCTGTAGTGGTAACAATAGCAAGAACCTGAAACAGGGAATGTCTCAAGGCACTTTCAAATTCTCCCAAAATCATAGGATGGTCTATAGAAGAAAGCGAAGGATCGGCTTTAAAAAAAACGATTAAAGCAGCAATCAACGTAAAACCAATAATAAAATAGGAATACCATTTAAACTCTTCATCTCGAAACACCTTTCTAAAATTCCCTTTGAATCCAAAATAACTTATTACGAAGTTTGTTCCTGCCAGAAACATGAAGAGAGAGATAATGTACTGCACCAGCGGATTGTCATTCCAGTAGGCGACACTTGCGTTTTTGGTAGAAAATCCACCTGTAGAGAGTGTACTTAGGGAGTGATTAACGGCATCAAAAAGGCCCATCCCGGCTACGTATAACAATACAGTTTCAGCAAAAGTTAGACCTACGTAAATAAACCAGAGCCTTTTGGCGGTGTCGGTAATTCGTGGTTTCAGTTTATCGGCACTGGGGCCCGGAGCCTCTGCGGCAAATAGCTGCATACCGCCAATTCCCAACAGGGGAAGTATCGCAATGGCCAGGACTATAATTCCCATCCCCCCAATCCAGTGGGTAAGGCTCCGCCAGAAGAGCAGCCCTTTGGGAACAGATTCTATATCATTTAAAATTGAAGCCCCTGTGGTGGTGTAGCCAGACATGGTTTCAAAAAAGGCATTTGTAAAGGAAGGTATTCCACCGCTTAACACATACGGCAGGGTACCACTTAGTGCCATAAAAACCCAACCAAAGGTAACAATGAGATAGCCATCCCTTTTTTTGACCTCTTTCACATGCCCCCTGGTAAAGACCATTGCCAAACCTCCAATTCCCATAGTAATTAGTGCTGCCTGCAGGATGCCCCAGGTTACTCCATCCTGATAGTAAAAACTAACTCCGGCAGCAGTAAGCATGAACCCCCCGTTGCAGACCATGAGCACCCCCATGATATGACTAATTATAGGCTTATTAAGTCTTGGCATTAGAGGAACAATTTTTCTACTTTGTGAATGGCATGTGGCAAACAACAAATTACAATCCGGTCACCGGGAAGAATTCTAAAATTACCCAAAGCAATCACTCCTATTCCATCTCTTATAACTCCACCAATAATTGCTGATCGCGGAAAGTCAAGATCTATAATTTTTTTATTGGAAACCTTCGAAGTAGGTTTAACTATGAACTCCAGCAGCTCAGCATCCATATTACTAAGGCGTGTCATTGCAACGACCTCTCCTTTTCTTATGTACCTGAATATATTACTGGCGGCCAGTAGTTTTTTATTGATAAGCGTATCTATCCCTATGGAGTGGCTTAACTGAAAATAGTCCATATTCTCAACCAGTGCAATGGTTCGCTTTACATTCTTAGACTTCGCAACAAGGCAGGTCATAATATTGGTTTCAGAATTTCCTGTTACCGCAATAAAGGCGTCCATATCCTGAATGCTTTCTTCCTCAAGCAACTCCACATTACGACCATCACCATGAATGATCAGGGCTTTTGGCAGTTCATCGGCAAGATCAAATGCTGTATCCTTATCGCTCTCTATGAGCTTCACATTCATTTTCTTTTTGCACAAATCCATCGAGGCTTTACGGCCTATCTTGCTTCCTCCCAGAATCATCACATTTTTCATGTTCTGGCGTTTCTTTCCTGTAAGTTTGTAAAGGTCACTTACTCCCCCACGTGTGGTAACAAAGTAAACCTGATCGCCCTCTTTAAAAGTAGTAGTTCCCCTGGGAATAGTTGTCTCTACAGTATCCTTCCGCCGTAGTGCAATTGGCATAAAATGAATCCCCGGAAAAATCTTGGCAGTCTCTTTAACCGACTTCCCTAAAAAAGCAGCCGATTCAGAAAGTGTTAATCCCACCATAGTAAGGGCTCCATCTTCAAATTCGTAACTATCATTAAAAGCCGACTGATTCAGGAGAAGTTCAATTTCACGGGCGGCTAATGCTTCAGGAGAAATGAGTTCATCAATTCCAAACTGGGTAAAACCTATCTCGTCCTTTCCGTCCAAAAATTCGGTATTGGCAATTCTGGCAATGGTACGTTTTGCACCTAATTGCTTTGCCAGAACACAAACAGTAATATTTGTTGTTTCACTACTGGTAACACCAATTAACAGATCTACATCTTTTACCTGCGCATCTTTGAGCACCGAAATGGAAGTAGCATCTCCCCTTAGAGTCCGAATATCCAGATGGGCATCGGCATAGATAAGATTCTCACGACTCACATCAATAAGAGTGATATCCTGCGATTCATATGACAATAGCTTGGCTAAATGGAATCCTACCTCACCGGCACCGGCAATGATTATTTTCATAAGGAACAAGTAAGTTCAAGAGGCACAAAGTTAATGTATTTCAATCGAGCAAAACAAAATACCACATAAGTATTTGGTTTACAGGCTCAGCATTTGATAGATAAACATGTATCTTTGGCGAAAATTTTTTGGCATGAGCAAGAAGGTTACCCCATACAAAGATTCCAGTTTAAACAAGAAGAAACAGGTAGAGCAAATGTTTGATACCATTTCTACCAACTATGATGGTTTAAACAGAGTTATCTCTTTTGGAATTGATGTAAAATGGCGTAAAAAAGTAATTAATATAATTTCTGAAACCAATCCTGAATCTGTTCTTGACATCGCAACCGGAACAGGAGACCTTGCCATTAGTCTGGCAAAAACAGGTGCAAAAGAAATTGTGGGTCTTGATCTTTCTGAAGGAATGTTGTCTGTAGGAAGAAAAAAGATCGAAGAAGAAAAACTTACAGGGCGAATCAAGATGATTCAGGGAGACTCTGAAGCTTTACCTTTTGACGATAACAATTTTGATGCTATTTCAGTTGCTTTTGGGGTTCGCAATTTCGAAAATTTAGAAAAGGGCTTATCAGAAATTTTGCGGGTTCTAAAACCGGGCGGGATTTTTGTCATTTTAGAGACCTCTGTCCCTACTAAATTTCCGTTTAAACAAGGTTACCAATTCTACTCTAAGAATCTTCTTCCCCTAATTGGTAAATTGTTTTCCAAAGACAAAGTTGCCTATAGTTACCTTAGTAAAAGTGCCGCCGCTTTCCCTTACGGCGAAAACCTGAACAATATTTTACGTGAAATTGGGTTTATAGAGGTACAACACAAGCCTCAAACAATGGGAGTGGCGACTATTTATTCGGCATCAAAATAAGATCATGAAGAAGTTTTTAATTGCAGCAATTGTATTATTGTCGGCTTTACCAGCACGTGCACAGCTTTTTGGCGGGGAAGATGTGATCAATAATCCAAATTTTGATATGCAGCGATTTTCCTGGGGATATTTTCTTGGATTCAACACTTACGACTTTGATTTTGACTATAAGAATTATAAAGCCAGCCCGGCTACTGGAAAAGACTTTTCTATAGACAGAACCATAGGTTTTAACGTGGGTTTAATCGGGAATATGCGCCTTAGCGATCACCTCGACCTACGCCTGGAACCCGGAGTCTCTTTTAACAGAATTAATTTTCAAGCCACAAAAGCAGATAGTAAAACTTTCAGGGAAATCAATTCAACTTTTGTACACATCCCGCTACTACTGAAATTTTCTACTACCCGAATAAATAATTTTAAACCTTTTGTAGTAGGTGGAGTGTCTACATCTCTAAACCTCTCCAGTAACGAGAATAACCCCGAAGACAACAGCGATGGCCAGTTTAGAATGACCACGAATAATTTTTATTATGAAATAGGTTTTGGGATAGACCTTTATCTCTACTACTTCAAGTTCACCCCATCAATAAGAGGAGTATTTGCCATTAATGATGAACTTGTGAGAGATAATGACCCCAACAGCTTTTATACAGGTAACATAGAAAAAATGTCTTCTCGCGCTGTCTTTATCAATTTTACTTTCCAGTAGGTTTATTTCGGCTAAATTCACTTAAAAAAATGGCAGCGGCAGTCGCCACATTTAGGCTTTCTGTCATGGCTTTTCCAAACTGGGGGATGTTCAGCTTTTGAGTAATAAGTTTTTCTACTTCAGGTGAGATACCGTTACCCTCGTTACCTAAAACTACTACTCCTTCTGGAGAAACCGGTTCCCGGTAAACATTCTTACCTTCCAAAAATGTGCCGTAGACAGGTCTTTCTTTAGGGAGCTCTCGCAAATATTCAGCTAAATCAAGGTAATGAACCTTTACTCTTGAAATAGACCCCATGGTGGCCTGCACCACCTTTGGGTTATAACAATCTACCGTACCCTGTGAACAAATAAGGTCTTCGACCCCAAACCAGTCGCACAACCTAATAATAGTCCCCAAATTACCGGGATCCTGCACATCGTCTAGTGCTACCTGCAATCCTTCAGCTTTAGGCTGCACTACTTCAGGAATATGAAAAATAGCCAAAGCTGTTTGTGGGGATTGCTGATTGCTTACTTTTTTGAGATCGCCTTCAGTAATGAGATAGGTTTTTTCTTCCGCAGCATCAAAGATATCTTCAGCAGTAAATAAAGAATGAAGTTTTAAAGGGGAAGAAAGCAGTTCAAAAATGCCCTTTTTGCCCTCTATAACAAACAACCCATGCCTCGCCCTGTACTTTTTTTGAGACAGGCTTTTTATAAGTTTAATTTGGCTTTTGCTAAACATACCAAAGTTGTATTTTTGAGCACATTAAATAGGCTACTTGAAACATTTACGGGCAAAAATATCATTAATTCTTTTAATTGCTTTATTTCTTTCTTCCTGTAACGCTGTAAAAAGGGTTGAAGACGATCAAAGACTTCTAAAAGAGAATACCATTTATGTGGATGGTGAGGAGGTCTCTCAAAGGAATATTTACAACCAGCTTTACCAGGAGCCGAACAAGTCTTTCCTGGGGCTACCGCTACAGCTGTACCTCTACAATCTCGCCAATCCCAATCCCGATACTACTTATATTAACTGGCTTCAGAAAAAACCGAAGCGAGCCGAAAGACTGGCAGATATTCTTTCTGAAAAGCAGGTAGTAAGGCTGGGAAACATTTATGTAAATATTAATGAATGGTTAAAGGAAACCGGCGAACCTCCTGCAATTGTTAGTGAAGAAAAAAGTCAACGATCTGCAGAACGGCTTAAGGCGTGGTACTGGAACAATGGCTGGTTTAATGCAGAGACTGGGTACGAGATCATTCCCACCAAGAAAAAGAGGGCGAAAATAAATTATTTTGTTACGCCAAAGCAACCTTATTATATAGATTCTGTCACTACAAAAATTGCTTCGGCGGTGGCCGATTCCATTTATGAAGCCCATAAGAAGAACTCCCTGATAGTGCCCGGAGTTCAATACAAAACCCAGGATTACGGAGCCGAGCGAGAACGACTGACTCAATTATACCGGAATAATGGGTTGTATCATTTTGAACAGGAATATATAAGTTTTGAGGCCGACACCATAAATACTGATCATAAAGTAAACTCTGCCATAATTATCCAGAACCGGGAAGCAACGGTAGATGGCGTGGAAACAAGAATTCCTTATAAGGTGCACAAGATAAGCAAGGTGAATATCTTCCCAGATTACCGCTATGAGAACCGCACCGAACCTATAACAGATACTGCCTCTAATGAAGGCTACAACCTTTACAGTTTTGAAAAGCTACAGTTTAAACCGGGGGCTCTTACCAATGCAATATTCATTACCCCGGGCACCATATATTCTGATGCCGATAGGACACTAACTTACAACCGACTCAACCAGCTAAGGATCTTTAAATACCCGAACATTCAATACATGGAGGATCCTACCGATACCACAGGCACAGCACTTGTTGCCAATGTTTTTCTCACTCCGCGTCAAAAATATTCTTTGGGTTTTGATTTTGATCTTTCCCAAAGCAACATTCAAAAATTCGGTATTGGTTTTGGGGGTTCACTTTTAATCCGGAATGTCTTTAAGGGAGCCGAAATTTTAGAGATCTCTGGAAGGGGAAGTATAGGATCTTCAAAAGACGCTGCAAATGACTCTGATCGATTCTTTGACATCACCGAAATTGGTATGGATGTAGATCTTACCTTGCCGCGTATTTTATTTCCTTTTTCAACCGAAAAATTTATTCCAAAGTACATGTATCCTTTTACCACCCTGGGTGCAGGTGCCAGTACGCAGACTAATATTGGTCTTGACAAGCAAAGTTTTACTGCTGTTATGAACTATAGATGGCTGCCCAACGATAAACTTACCCACCTCCTTGACCTGGTAAATGTGCAGTATGTACGCAACCTGAATGTAGATAACTACTTCAACGTATATCGTAATTCATACCTGGAAATAAACGAAATAGCAACTTCAGAAAATGTCAATGCTCCCGAAGAATTTTACACCACAAATGAACAGGGAGAGCGTTTTCTCATGATTCCTGAAGGTGCCGATGGTTTCTTACGCGCAGCACGCCTGGGAGAGGTTCAGGGGCTAACAGGGAGCCAGTCTGAAATTCTTAGCGATCTAAGAGAGCGAAAAAACCGGCTAACCGAAGATAACCTTATTTATGCAACCAATTTCTCTTATATCCTCAACAAAAAAGAGAATATCTATGATGAAGATTTTTCCCGGTTACGAATAAAATTAGAAGCAGCAGGACACTTTCTCTCTGCTGTATCCAGGCTCGCAAGGATCAAAAAAGACGAAACCGGCAGGTACAGCATTTTTGGAGTGAATTTCTCCCAATACGTTAAAACTGAAATTGACTATATAAAACACTGGGATCTGGGACGTGACAATGTAATTGCCATAAGGACTTTTGGAGGTATCGCCATTCCCTATGGAAATTCGAATAGCATTCCCTTCATAAGATCATTTTTTGCCGGAGGGCCTAACGATAACCGAGCCTGGCAACCTTATTCCCTTGGCCCCGGAAGTAGCGGTGGCCGAAATGAATTCAATGAAGCCAACATGAAGATAGCTTTAAGTGCTGAATACAGGTTTAATCTTTTTGGCGACCTTAACGCAGCCGTTTTTGCAGATGCAGGAAATATCTGGAATGTTTTTGATGTTGTAGAAGAAGAGGCTTCAACCTTTACGGGCCTTCCCGACCTTAAAGAACTTGCACTGGGAACAGGGCTGGGCTTCCGGTATGACTTCGATTTTTTTGTTCTGAGGTTTGATGTAGGTTTTAAAACTTACAACCCTGCCCTTGAACCAGAAAACAGGTGGTTTAGCGGGTACAAACTTTCAAAAGCAGTATTTAATGTAGGGATCAATTATCCTTTTTAACCCGACTATTTTTCTTATTTTTGTTAACCAAATAATAATAATTATGAGTTATAATATCAAACCCGGCGTTGCTACTGGCCAGGAGGTACAGGAAATTTTTAAATACGCAAAAGAGAAAAATTTCGCACTTCCCGCTGTCAATGTCATAGGCTCAAGTACTATTAACGCGGTACTTGAAACAGCAGCCGAATTAAATTCCCCCGTCATCATACAGTTCTCCAATGGAGGAGCACAATTTAATGCCGGTAAGGGTCTTTCTAATAAAGATGAGAAAGCCGCTATCGCAGGAGCTGTTGCCGGCGCAAAGCACGTTCATGAACTGGCAGAGGCTTATGGAGCAACAGTTATCCTTCACACAGATCACTGTGCGAAAAAACTTACAGGATGGGTAGATGGAATGCTTGATGCTAGTGAAAAGCATTTTGAGCAGTTTGGAAAACCTTTATTCAGTTCTCACATGCTCGATCTTTCTGAAGAATCTCTTGAAGAGAACATTGAGACTTCTAAGAAGTATCTTGAGAGAATGAGCAAAATGGGAATGACCCTCGAAATTGAACTTGGAGTTACCGGTGGCGAAGAAGATGGAGTTGACAATACCAACATTGATTCTTCGAAGCTTTACACCCAGCCAGATGAAGTTGCCTACGCTTATGAAGAATTGAGCAAAGTGAGCAATCAATTTACCATTGCTGCAGCTTTTGGTAACGTTCACGGGGTTTATAAGCCCGGAAATGTAAAATTGACTCCGGTGATCCTTAAAAATTCACAGGATTTTATTTCTGAAAAATACGGTGTTGAAAAAAATACTATAGACTTCGTTTTCCACGGCGGAAGCGGTTCTACAGTTGAAGAAATAAGAGAAGCTATTGGCTACGGAGTTATCAAAATGAACATTGACACAGATCTTCAATATGCTTATTTAGAAGGAATTCGCGATTACATGGGCGAAAATGCCGATTACCTAAAAGGTCAAATCGGTAATCCTGAAGGTGCAGATTCTCCAAATAAAAAATACTACGATCCAAGAAAATGGATTAGAGAAGGAGAGGTAACTTTCAAAAACCGTCTAAAAAAGGCTTTTGAAGACCTTAATAACATTAACACCCTGTAATAAAACTAATTAGAGGTATGGCCTGAATATTTTCGGGCCATACCTTTTTTAATCTCATTCACCATGGCTTGGTTTAGAAGAACACAAAAGGGAATACAAACTGCCACCGAAGACAAAAAGGATGTGCCCAAAGGTTTGTGGTATAAATCCCCTACCGGAAAGATTGTAGATGCAGAGCAGCTGGAGAAAAATTTTTATGTAAGCCCCGAAGATGGTTATCACGTAAGAATTGGAAGTAATGAATACTTCAAGATCCTTTTTGACGATAATAAGTTCACAGAACTTGACAAGAATCTATCGTCACGTGACCCGCTGGATTTCGAGGATACAAAAAAATATACCGATCGCCTGGAGGATGCCCAAAAAAAGACTGGTTTAAAAGATGCCGTTCGCACAGCAGTAGGAAAATCAAAAGGTAAAGACCTGGTAGTAGCCTGTATGGATTTTGCCTTTATAGGCGGCTCTATGGGTTCTGTAGTTGGAGAGAAAATCTCCAGGGCTGCAGATTATGCCTTAGAACACAAGCTCCCACTTATGGTCATCTCAAAATCTGGAGGAGCCAGGATGATGGAGGCAGCTTATTCTTTAATGCAGCTGGCAAAAACCTCAGCCAAACTTGCCCAACTGGCCGATGCCAGAATTCCTTATATTTCCCTCTGTACAGATCCTACAACAGGTGGTACCACAGCATCTTTTGCAATGCTTGGAGATATAAATATTGCCGAACCCGGTGCCCTTATCGGTTTTGCCGGCCCTCGTGTAGTAAAAGATACTACCGGTAAAGACCTTCCAGATGATTTTCAAACTTCAGAGTTTCTTATGGAACATGGATTTTTAGATTTCATCACTAAAAGATCTGAACTTAAGAATAAGGTCAACCAATACATCGATCTTATTCAAAATCAACCCATACGGGCTTAAAAATGACATTTTAGGCTGTCAATCAGAAAAGTAATATTTTACCCTGTTAATATTTTATAATATATTATATTTGCGGCCTGGCAGAAAACCTGTCAATACATAAAAATCATTAAAATTAATATTGGAATGTATTTAACTAAAGAAGCAAAAGAAGAACTTTTTGCAAAACACGGCAAAGGAAAGAACGACACAGGTTCTGCCGAAGGACAAATTGCCCTGTTCACTCATCGTATTGAACATTTAAGTCAACACTTAAAGAACAATCGTCAGGATTTTAATACAGAGCGATCACTGGTAAAATTAGTAGGTAAGAGAAGAAGCCTACTTGATTATTTAATGAAGAAAGATATCTTGAGGTATCGTGCGATCGTTAAAGAATTAGGATTAAGAAAATAACTAAAAGGGGCTCTCGCGGCCCCTTTTTTTATACCATTTCTTCTTTACACACAGCTTTTTTAAAAATTTATTATTGGTTTTTCTTTTCCTTTGAAAAATCTCCGTAATTTTTAAGCTGAAAAAATTCAGTAATAAAAGCTCATTTTTGACACCTCTGGTTTTTTACCTGGCAGGTGAGAAAACAAAAGGCAGTTTTTCATTGGTCTTCACAACCCACAACAACAACACAACCTGTCCCGTTCAGAATTAACGGGAGACCATTGTTTAACAACCTGCAAATGAGCAGGAGTAGAATTAAAAAATTTATGATTCCAAAGACATTTAAGGAGGTTATCGACCTTGGAGATGGCAGGACTATTTCCATCGAAACCGGAAAATTGGCAAAACAGGCCCACGGTTCTGTTGTTGTTCAAATGGGAGACGCTATGCTACTTTGTACCGTAGTTTCTAACTACAACAAAAGCACGGCAGATTTCTTTCCGTTAACAGTAGATTACAGAGAAAAATTTGCAGCCGCGGGTAGATATCCCGGCGGATTCTTTAAAAGAGAAGCACGCCCAAGCGACGGAGAAGTTCTTGTAATGAGAATTGTTGACCGCGTTTTGCGTCCCCTTTTCCCTTCAGATTATCGATATGAGACCCAGGTGATGATCCAGCTGATGTCTCATGATGAAGAAGTAATGCCCGATGCACTTGCAGGACTGGCAGCTTCAGCAGCAATTCAGCTTTCAGATATCCCATTTGAAACTGCAATTTCTGAAGCCCGTGTGGGAAGAATCAACGGCGAGTTCGTGATCAACCCAAGCCGTAGCCAACTGGCAGAATCTGACATTGATATGATCATTGGTGCCTCTGCCGATTCTGTAATGATGGTAGAAGGTGAAATGAAAGAGATTAGCGAAGAAGAAATGGCCGAGGCTATAAAATTCGCTCATGAAGCCATCAAAGGTCAAATTGAAGCCCAGCAACGCCTTGCCGATGCTTTTGGAAGAAAAGAGACCAGGGAATATGCTGTTGCAGAATCTGATGAAGATCTGTACAACAAAGTTCGCGAAGCTGCTTATCAAAAGATCTATGATATCGCTAAAGGTGCTCATAGCAAACATGAACGTAGCGATGCATTTTCTGCAGTAAAAGACGAAGTTCTTGAAATGTTCTCTGAAGAAGAACTTGAAGAGAAAAAAGATCTTATAAAAGGTTACTTTAACAAAGTAGAAAAAGAAGCAGTTAGAGAATTGACCCTTGCTGAAGGTTTGCGTCTTGACGGAAGAAAGACAGATGAAATTCGCCCAATTTGGTGTGAGATCGATTACCTTCCTTCTGTACACGGTTCTGCCATATTCACCAGAGGTGAGACTCAGGCACTTGCTACAGTGACCCTTGGAACTTCCAGAGAAGCAAATATGATAGATATGCCTACCCACCAGGGTGAGGAAACTTTCTATCTGCACTACAACTTCCCTCCTTTTAGTACAGGTGAGGCCTACCCAATTCGTGGTACATCACGAAGAGAAATTGGTCACGGTAACCTTGCACAAAGAGCCCTTAAAGGAATGATTCCGCAAGACTGCCCATATACTGTAAGGGTTGTTTCTGAAGTACTTGAATCTAACGGATCCTCATCTATGGCAACCGTTTGTGCCGGTACAATGGCAATGATGGATGCAGGTATTCAATTGAAGAAACCGGTATCTGGTATTGCTATGGGACTTATTTCTGATGGAGATCGTTTTGCAGTACTTTCTGACATCCTTGGAGATGAAGATCACCTAGGTGACATGGACTTTAAAGTAACCGGAACAGCCGACGGAATTACCGCCTGCCAGATGGATATTAAAGTAAAAGGACTTGCTTATGAGATCCTTGTTAAGGCCCTTAAACAAGCCAGAGCAGGAAGACTTCATATCCTTGATAAACTTACCGAAACTATTGCTGAACCAAAAGCAACCGTAAAAGCTCACGCTCCAAAAATGGAGAAAGTGGAAATACCGGGAGAATTCATTGGTGCTGTAATTGGGCCTGGAGGAAAAGTTATTCAGGAAATGCAGAAGGAAACCGGAACTACCATTGTAATCGAAGAAGTCGAAGATATGGGAGTGATCGAGATCCTTGGTGTGAACCAGGAAATGATCGACGAAGTCAAAAAACGTATCAAAGCAATCACTTTTAAACCTGAAGTTGGTAAAGTATACGAAGTGAAAGTGGTTAAGATGCTTGATTTTGGCGCTGTAGTTGAATACAAGGAAGCAAAAGGAAATGAAGTACTTCTTCACGTTTCTGAACTTGCCTGGGAACGCACAGAAAATGTGAGCGATGTTGTCAACATGGGCGACGAGTTTGAAGTAAAATATCTGGGTATGGATCCTAAAACAAGAAAACCTAAAGTTTCCAGAAAGGCTATCCTACCTAAACCAGAAGGATATTCTCCAAGACCTCCACGAGACAACAATCGTGATAGCGGGAGACGCGATAACCGTGATAATCGCGGCCGTGATGACCGTTCAAGAGGAAACAGAGATCGTAACGACAGGAACTAATTCCTGCCAAACCGAATAAATTTTAGAGGCCGCCTAAAAAGCCCCGTTAGTGTCAAACTGAATTCCAGAAGACCTTACAGCAGCTTTTTAGACGGCCTCTTCTCTATTTTATGAATAACAGGAAAGTTTTAAAATACCATTCTTATGCCGGGCTCATTGCCGGATTTGTTTTAGTTTTAATGGGATTATCTGGAGCCATTCTGGTTTTTCAGCATGACATAGACAATTACCGCTGGCAGGAATATATTGAAGTAGATAACTTTTCGGGCTTACATATTGACCGCGGTATTTCGACAATTCAGAAAAATTATCCCGGCTGGGACACCCGACTCATTCATTTTGAAGAACAGGAAGCACTCATCTTCAATTTAAGGAATTCTAACGAAAGACTTTTTGTCTTTGTGCACCCATCCAGTGGAGAAATTATTAAAGAGCTTAACGAACTCACCACCTTTACCCGTTGGTTGCTAAAGTTTCACTATTCCCTGCAGGCAGGTCCTGTAGGCCGCACAATTGTGTTTATTGTTGGCATTCTGTTCCTATTTTCGCTCATCAGCGGAATTTACCTCTACCGTAAAAGCATCTTTAAAACACTATTTTTCAAAACCCCGGTACTCACAAAGAACAAACGCACTTTTTATTCTTCCCTGCACCGCATTGTAGGCACCTGGGCTTTACTGCTTAATTTTATTTTGGTGATCACCGGTATTTTACTTTCGTGGAGCATTGTTGTGGCCGGTTTTAAAACTTCAGCCGCACCAAATTCTCCTGCTGTTACAGTACAGGTGGGAAGTTTACTAAAAGAAATGCAGCAGGAACTTCCAGATTTCCAACCCACCTACATCAGGCTTCCGCTTCGCCCTGATGCCAACCTCGTCATTTATGGTTTTTTTGATGATGACCCTTTCTTTTATTCTGAATTCTTCAACTATGTTAGTGCCGACTATCTTTCCGGAGAAATTAAAGGAGTCACAAAAATCCAGGAAGCCAACCTGGGAACAAAAATTTTAAGTACCGTACTCCCGTTGCACTTTGGGCAATATGGCGGCATTTGGATTAAGCTTCTGTACTGCCTTATCGGCCTTAGCGGCCCCTTTTTATCTATTACAGGCTTCCTGATCTGGCGACAGGGAAAACAGGTCAAAAGACGTCGAAGGAAAAAAATTTTTTATTATCTTTAATTCTTGTAACATTTCCAACCCATCTTACGTATAACTAATACAAGAGTTATTCATAATTAAAATCCAAGAAGACGTTAGATGAGACAACTTAAAATTACGAAGCAGGTAACAAACCGTGAAACTGCTTCGCTGGATAAGTATTTGCAAGAAATTGGTAAAGTTGACCTGATCACCGCAGATGAAGAGGTGGAGTTGGCACAACGAATTAAAGCGGGTGATGACCGTGCTCTGGAGAAACTTACAAAAGCGAACCTTCGTTTTGTGGTATCTGTAGCGAAACAATATCAAAACCAGGGATTAACCCTTCCCGACCTTATAAACGAAGGAAATTTAGGATTAATAAAAGCTGCCAAGCGATTTGATGAAACCCGGGGTTTCAAATTCATATCCTATGCCGTTTGGTGGATTAGACAGTCTATTCTGCAGGCTCTTGCAGAGCAGTCTCGTATTGTGCGTTTACCGCTCAACAAAATTGGTTCAATAAACAAGATCAACAAAACTTTTGCTTTCCTTGAGCAGTCACATGAGCGTCCGCCAAGTGCCGAAGAGATCGCGAAAGAACTTGATATGACTATCAATGACGTGAAAGAATCAATGAAGAATTCCGGGCGTCACGTATCTATGGATGCTCCTTTGGTAGAAGGCGAAGATTCTAACCTTTATGATGTACTTCGTTCAGGAGAATCTCCAAATCCCGATAGAGAACTCCTACATGAGTCTTTGCGTACAGAAATTGAAAGAGCTCTTGAAACCCTTACTCCCAGAGAAGCTGACGTAATCCGTCTTTATTTTGGACTCGGAGACCAGCATCCAATGACTCTTGAAGAAATTGGCGAGACTTTTGATCTAACAAGAGAAAGAGTAAGACAAATTAAGGAAAAAGCTATCAGAAGGTTGAAACACACCTCAAGAAGCAAGATATTAAAGACATACCTGGGTTAATTCCCGGTAAAGAAGCAACAGGTGATTACTGTTCGTTTTTTGATTGATTGATGAAGAACCCGGAGCTGATTACTCCGGGTTCACCTTTTATTAAGGTGTCAAAAATGGCATTTTTGTAGGGAAATTTTCAAGCAAGAAGTTAAGCATCAACTACTTGTTTGGTTATCTTCTCATTTTTATTATTTTTTGCTCAAAAATATACTCATGAATTATGCAATAAGCTACGTAAGTACCGTAGCTTCAGGAATTTCTAAAAATGAAATTGAAAACCTCCTTAAATTAACCAGCTCCAATAATAATCAGGTTAAGATCACCGGTATCTTATTATACTCAAATGGCAACTTCTTTCAGGTTTTAGAAGGGGAAAAAACAATGGTGACAGACCTTTTTGAGAAGATACAACAAGATAAAAGGCATTATAACCTCATTCCTATTTTCAAAAAAGAAATTGAAGGTCAAAAATTTGATACTTATGAGAACTTGTTTTTAAGCCTGGATGCCGCCTACAACAGAGAAGAATTAGATTATTACAAATCTCATGTAGAAAAACTCGACCCCTCAATCCGAAATTCAGTAAACTATGTGCTGGAGAATTTTTCCTAGGAAATTCTACTGTTCCCAGCTAAAGTTGATCACTCCCGTAGCTATAAGAATAATGACAATGACCAGAAGGATTACGGCTATGAAGCAACCCATTTTTCCGTAATTCCTTTTCTTGCTTCTTTCTTCTACTTCCATGAATAAAATATTAGATTTAGTCTTTCTTTTAATGATACAAAATTATTCGAACAGGAATTCCCCCTTAACCGGCTAAGCCTTTTAGTATAATTCTTGTTACTTTTGCAGCACAACAACACCAACATGAAAGACAGACTTATAGCTCCCTCCCTTTTGGCAGCCGATTTTGGAAACCTGCAGCGCGACATAGAAATGGTCAACAAGAGTGAAGCCGACTGGTTTCATATAGATATCATGGACGGAGTATTTGTTCCAAATATCTCTTATGGCATGCCGGTATTGGAAGCTATAAACAAACACGCAAAAAAAGTTATTGATGTGCACCTCATGATTGTGGATCCAGACAGGTACATCAAAGATTTTGCAGCACTGGGAGCCAATAATCTTTCGGTGCATTACGAAGCCTGCACACACCTGCACAGAACCTTACAGGCTATAAAAGCTGAAGGCATGAAAGCAGGAGTGGCGCTTAATCCACACACTTCGGTAAATCTACTGGAAGACGTAATTGGAGATATCGACCTGGTGTGCATGATGAGCGTAAATCCCGGTTTTGGCGGACAAAGCTTTATTGAGAACACTTATAAAAAGATAAAACAACTAAAGGAGATCATTGAACGTAATGGTGCCAATACACTCATAGAGATCGACGGTGGCGTTACAGATAAAAATGCCACCCAACTTATCCAAGCCGGTGCAGATGTTTTAGTCGCAGGTAGTTTTGTTTTCAAAGCCGAAGATCCAACCCAAACCATTAAAGAGCTGAAAGATCTTGTCAACAAATAAAAAGGAAAATATGTTTGATGTGATCATTGTTGGCGGCGGACCTATTGGGATAGCCTGTGCCCTGGAGGCAAAAAAGCAAGGCCTCTCCTACCTCATTTTAGAGAAGGGAACCCTGGTGAATTCACTGTACAATTATCCGTCTAACATGACCTTCTTTTCAACTTCTGAAAAGCTTGAACTGGATGAAATCCCTTTTATTAGTACAAACCCAAAGCCTCACAAACAGGAAGCTCTCGAGTACTACCGAAGAATTGTTACTTCAAACCATCTTAAAATTAACCTTTTTGAGAGGGTAGAAAAAATTGAAGCCGAAGATAACCTGCATAATATCACCACTTCTAAGGCAAGCTACCGCTCCAAAAATGTCATTATTGCCACTGGTTTTTACGACATCCCAAATTACCTGAATATTCCCGGGGAAGATCTCCCAAAGGTAGCGCATTATTACGGCGACCCTCACTTTTACGCCACTCAAAAGACAATCGTGGTAGGCGCCAGTAATTCGGCTGTCGATGCCGCACTCGAGATCTACCGTAAAGGTGGAGATGTAACTATGGTGGTAAGAGGCCCTGCCATTGGGGAACGTGTAAAATACTGGGTCAAACCCGATATAGACAACCGCATCGATGAAGGCAGCATAAAAGCTGTTTTTAATGCCGAAATAAAAGAGATCAGAGAATCTGAAGTTGTTATCACTTCCAAAGATGGAGAACAAGTACTGGAAAATGACTGGGTACTCCTGCTTACCGGCTACAGGCCTAACTTTGAATTTCTGAAAAACATCGGGATCGATCTCTCCCAGGACGGTAAAAAAATTCCGCAGTACAATTCTGAAACCATGGAGTCTAACGTAAAAGGCATCTACCTCGCCGGAGTAATTTGTGGCGGCACCGAAACTCATAAGTGGTTTATAGAAAATTCAAGGGTTCACGCCAAAATGATCATGCAAAATATTGTCGGGAATTAGCAAACCTGGCCACGGAAACTTTCTTTTTTCCTGTTCTTCTTCATTTTTATGCTACCCATTCCCTTCCTGAAGAATTTTTATTCCGAATATGAAATTCTTCGTATCTTTGCACTCAGTTTAGTAGATTCTGAAAGAATAGCAGCAGGCACCTAAAATTTTTAAACCCCTGCTCCAAAACCCTGATGATCTTCAGAAGCTTACTGAAATTATTATCATATGGACCCTGACCCCGATAATTGCGATACGAGTTTTAAAGGCCTTTCCCGTCTTTGCCCTTCTTCTTATTTCATTCTTTTTGACTTTAAATTTCCTGATTGCTCTCTTTTATCTTTAAAGAGTTCAGGTTATTCTGCATAATCACTTTAAAATTTACCACTTATAGTTATGGGACTCCTATTGACTTACCTGTTTATTGCCCTTTTCACCTCTTTTATATGTTCTATTGCAGAGGCAGCATTGCTGTCTACTCCGGTCTCTTATGTAAAGGCCAAAATAGAAATGGGCAGTAGAACTGCCAAAAATTTCCTCTCATTAAAAGAAGATGTAGACCGGCCACTTTCGGCAATACTCTCACTCAACACGGTAGCGCACACCGTTGGTGCCGCCGGCGTGGGTGCCCAGGCCACAGTTGTATTCGGCGAAGCCTACTTTGGAATTGTTTCTGCTGTATTGACCATTCTTATCCTCATCTTGACCGAAATCATTCCTAAAACACTGGGTGCCAACTTCAGCAAAGAATTAATGGGATTTACCACTAAAGTTATCAGGCTCATGATAGTGATTACTTATCCTTTGGTGATCATGTCTCTCTTTCTTACCAGATTTTTATCCCGAAAAGAAAAGGAACTAACCACCAGCCGTGAAGAAATTTCGGCTTTAGCTTCTATTGGAACAGAAGAAGGGATTTTTGCCGATAAAGAAAATAAGATCATTCAGAACCTTATCCGACTTAAAACCATACGGATTTCTGAAATCATGACACCCCGAATCGTAGTTGTACTGGCCAATGAAGAAATGACCCTGCAGGAATTTCTGGTCAACAAAGAATTTCTCCACTTCTCCCGAATCCCGGTTTACAGTGAGAGTAGAGAAAATGTCACCGGCTATGTCTTTAGGGAAATGGTTTTTGAAAAGCTGGCCGAAGACCAGTTCCACCTGAAACTTAAGGATATTAGAAGAAATATTTCAACTTTTACTGAAACCGACACACTTTTTAGGGTTTGGGAAGAATTGCTTCACAAAAAAGAACAGATCTCTCTTGTAGTTGATGAATACGGCGGTATTGATGGTATCGTTACTCTTGAAGATATTATTGAAACCTTGCTCGGTTTTGAAATTGTTGACGAAAAAGACCGGGTAGAAGACATGCAGCAGTACGCAATGGAGCGTTGGAAAGCAAGGCAGAAAAAATACCAGCTCCTGCGACAGGATCCCAAAAAATCTACTGAATAAGGTGCCAAAAAGGGCAAAAAACCTGACTCTTTCTGCGGAAAATTCCTCCCGGCTACCATTCCAAGACTATCTTAGAGATTTGGAATTTGTTGACTGCAAATTGGTACTTTCCCAGTTCTACCTTCGTACTCCTAAAATCTACCCTTTTTTTTCTTACTTCTAAAATCTAACTTCGATGAGTTCTAACTTCAATTAGTCGATCATCGACAGCTGGATACGTTTTCTCGCCTCATCTACCTCCATCACGGTTACCTGTACGTGTTGATGCAACTTTACAACCGAGTTTACGTCACTCACAAATTCATTCTTTAGCTTGGAGATATGTACGAGTCCGCTTTCCTTGATCCCGATATCTACAAAACATCCGAAGTTAGTGATATTGTTGACAATCCCCGGTAGCTTTAATCCGGGTTTGAGGTCACTAATGCTCTTCACGTTCGGATCAAATTCAAACACTTTTGCCGACTTCCGCGGATCTACTCCCGGTTTTTCCAGCTCGCGCAGAATGTCTAAAATTGTGGGCAAACCTACGGTGTCAAAAATGTAATTTTCAGGAGTAATTTCTGAAATGAGTTTTTTATTCCCAATTAGTTCTTCTATCTCAACTTTAAGATCTGCAGCCATTTTCTCTACTATGGAGTAACTTTCAGGATGCACGGCCGAATTATCGAGCGGATTTTTAGAGCCAGGCACCTTCAGGAATCCCGCGGCCTGTTCAAAAGCCCTTGCGCCAAGGCGTGGCACCTTCAGCAGATCTTTTCGGGAAGAAAATTCCCCTTTTTCCCTCCGGTAATTAATAATATTCTCGGCCAAAGACGCGCCAATGCCCGAAACATAACTCAGTAGCGGTGCGCTTGCACTGTTCAGGTTTACACCTATAGCGTTTACACAACTCTCTACTACGCGATCAAGTTCATTTTTTAGTTTTGTTTGATCAACATCATGTTGATACTGCCCCACCCCGATAGATTTGGCATCGATCTTTACCAGTTCAGCTAAAGGATCGGCCAAACGCCGACCAATGGAGACGGCCCCACGCACGGTAACATCAAAATTCGGAAATTCGGCCCTCGCAATTTTCGAAGCCGAATACACCGAAGCACCGGCCTCGTTCACCACAAAAACCTGCACATCCCGGTCAAAGCGGATATTTTTTATAAAAAATTCAGTTTCCCGGGAAGCCGTACCATTCCCAATCGCTATGGCCTCAATGTTATAAGCATTGACCAGGGATTTTACCTTTTTTGAAGCCAAAGCTGTTTCTCTTTGCGGCGCATGCGGAAAAATAGTTTCATTGTGTTGCAAATCGCCCTTCTCATCAAGGCACACCAGCTTACAACCCCATTTAAAACCGGGATCAAGCGCCAGGATCCGTTTGCTGCCCAAAGGTGGCGCCAGCAGCAACTGCCTCAGATTATCGGCAAAGACCTTTATGGCTTCAGTATCTGCTTTCTCTTTTGCAGCCGATAAAGCTTCGTTTGAAAGTGCCGGAAAAAGCAACCTCTTCAGGGCATCATCAATGGCTTCTTCTATATATTGGGTACAGGAATTTCGCTGGGATTTCAGAATAAATCCTGATACAATCCTGTAAGACTCCTCATGCTCCACTTCCACTTTCACCCGTACAAAACCTTCCTTTTCTGCCCTAAGAATGGCCAATAGCCGGTGAGAAGGAATATAATTCAGCTTTTCTTCCCATTCAAAATAATTCTGAAACTTTTGCGCATCTTCCTCTTCAGCTTTCTTTTTGATCACTTTGGAAGAAATCATGGCTTTCTGCTGAAAAAGCTTCCGAAGCCGGTTCCGCACTCCCTGGTGTTCATTGATCCATTCAGCAATAATATCTTTAGCGCCCTGCAAAGCGGCTGCAACACCCCCAACATCTTTATTGATAAACTTTCGGGCTGCAGCTTCTACATCGCCCGAATTTTGAGCCATCAGGATCTTAGCCAAAGGTTCGAGGCCCAGCTCCCGTGCAGTATCGGCCTTTGTTTTGCGCTTTTTCTTATAAGGCAGATAAAGATCTTCCAGCTCCACCAAATTTCCTGAAGCTACGATCTTCGACTCCAGCTGCGGAGTGAGAAGTTCCTGCTCGGCGATAGATTTTAAAACCGCTTTTTTTCTTTTTTCCAGTTCCTCATATTCCTCTTTAAATTGCAGGATCTGTGCAACCTGCACCTCATCTAAATTACCTGTCATTTCTTTTCGATACCGGGAAATAAAAGGAATAGTAGCATCTTCTTGTAAAAGTTGAAGCGTGTTTTCAACGCTTTTCTTCGGAAGACCTGTACGGGTTAAAACAAAACTGACTGAATTCATTGCGGCTAAATGTAGTGGAAAATGGCAAAGATAAAAGCCTTGAGGGTCTTTCCATAAAAAAAGCCCCCCGAAAATTAATTCCGGAAGGCTTATTTTAGACCCTTTAGGCTGTTATACCAGCACTACATCTTCAACTTTTGAAGAGGAGCCGTATCCAGCCAAAATTCTTCCGTAGAATTTAAGGTCGGCATCACTATTCTTAAAGCTCTTCCGAAGACTTGCCACAGCTTTTGCAAGCGGGATCTTGTGAACTTTGATTTCAGGATAAGGTGAATTTTCTTCTTCATTTTCCACACCTACTTCTATGCTGTTCGTCTTTTTGTCATAGCAAACAAAAGCAGCCTGGTAGTTGTGTTTAATAAGTTCTTCAAGAGCAGCAGGAAGTTTATCGCATTCCCTGCACTCTTCAATCTGGTGCGGCAATAGGTTGAGCACCTGATTCTGAATTTCGTTTTTACTTTGATATGAGATCATTTTCCTTCAATTTTTTTCTAAAAATAATCCAGATCAGGCTGTCCAAAATACTTTTTAATTTAGGTTTAACTTAATTTCTTGTCATTGCCTAAGCTGCTGTTAATTTTCTAAAGAAAATTCTTACTCTTGAATTTCAGCGTTCTATATTTTGTAAGTGAATAATTCCCTGCGGAAGCCCCTTCTGTCAAACCCTGCTTAAAAGTTTTGTATTTTGGAAAAAAATTGCACCATGACCACTATAACAGAAAAAGAATTCCGGAATGATTTCACGCAGCAGTTTGAAGGAGATGAAAGTGGTGACCGCACTCCCCGCCAAACCCCGGGGAAATTATACAGCAAGGCAATCCCAACCCCGGTTGCTGCGCCTAAATTATTGGCCTGGTCAAAGAATCTGGCTGAAGAATTGGGAATAGCGGATCCTTCTACGGAAGATGTGCAAATACTGGCCGGTAATAAAATTACTGCCTCCATGAACCCTTATGCAGCCTGTTATGCAGGGCATCAATTTGGAAACTGGGCAGGGCAACTGGGCGATGGCCGTGCGATTACCCTGGGGGAATGGGGTGTCAAAAATGGCATTTTTGAGCTGCAATTAAAAGGTGCGGGGCCAACTGCTTATTCGAGACATGCCGATGGGCGGGCGGTTTTGCGATCTTCGGTTAGAGAGTATTTGATGAGTGAAGCTATGCACCACCTGGGAGTTCCCACCACCCGGGCTCTGGCTTTAGTGGAGACCGGAGACAAAGTGCTGCGCGATATGTTCTATAATGGAAATCCCGAATACGAACCCGGTGCTATTGTATCTCGCGTAGCCCCCTCCTTCTTACGCTTCGGAAACTTTGAACTACTGGCTGCCCAGGGCGATAAAGAAAAAATGAAACAGCTAATAGACTGGACCATTGACCGATATTTTCCGCATCTTACGGAAGAAGATCGCATCCTCACCTGGTTCCAGGAAGTAGTCGATAAAACGGCATTTTTGATGACCGAGTGGCAACGGGTGGGATTTGTACATGGGGTGATGAATACTGATAATATGTCTATACTGGGGCTAACCATTGATTACGGGCCGTTCTCTTTTCTTGACCACTATGATCACAACTTTACACCCAACACCACCGACCTTCCGGGCCGCCGTTACGCCTTTGGGAACCAGCCTTCAATTGGTTACTGGAACCTTGGCAGGCTCGCCAATGCCATTTCTTTACTTTTTGATGACACCGAAGGTCTTGAAAATGCGCTCGACTCCTACGAAAAGATCTTTTGGGATTACTATTATGAAATGATGGCAAAAAAGTTAGGCTTTCAAACCCCCGGAAAAGAGGAAAAGAAAATCATCGCGAGATTTGAAGCAGTACTTTCCAGTATTCAGCCAGATATGACCCTCTTCTATCGGCTTTTAGCTGAAATACCTTCTGAAACCGTACCTGAGACCCTGCTGAACCACTTTGCACCTTCATTGTACAGAGATCTCCAGCCCAAAGAACAGGACGAGTTGGTTGCTTTATTGACAGACTACTCAAAAATGACAAAAAATGACGGGCTTTCGGAAGAAGCCAGGAAGAACCTGATGAACCAAACCAATCCCCGCATCATCCTTAGAAATTACCTACTTCATGAAGCCATAGAGGAACTGGAACGGGGAGAGAATAAATTATTTGTAAGGCTACAGGAAGCGATGAAGCAGCCTTACGCAACAGATGGCTTTGAGGATTTTGTAAAGAAAAGATCGGAATGGGCAGAGACTAAAGCCGGCTGCTCCATGCTCTCATGCAGCTCATAGCCTCAAAATTTTAACTAATTTGTTAATATACTAAAATCACATTTGTAGGTTTTATTCTCAAATTCAGATATTTAACAGGACAAAAGTTGGTTAAAGCACAAAAAAATCCTAATTTTATAGGAAATCTTTAAGACGATTTTATAGTATTAACCTAATAAATGATTCACCATGAGTGCTCAAAGAAGAAAATCTGAAGATAAAGAGAAGGCGACTACATTCGAGGTATGGTCTGATCATTGCGCTGTGGCTGCTTTTTTCATATTCCTCGTCTTATTGATATTCATCTCCTGAAATAAGTCATTTACATTCTAAACATTTGAGTGGAAGCGTTCTACAAATACGTTTTTATACAGGATTGCTACCTGAGGTATTTTATATGCCATTCTCCCTCGAAAATTTAATCAACTTCACTTTTTGATGTACAAATAAGAGGCTTCAAAAATGTCATTTTTGACAGGTTTTCATCTTTCAGGATCTTCAATTAATTCCGGCAAAAGTAAATTTTGGCTGTAATTTCCTTAAATCTTCAAAAAGCACTTGTTTAAGCTTTTGAACATTTTCAGCTTTAAAATTCCGCAGAGAATTTGCACAGAAGATCTTTCAGGATAAAAACTGAAATACTAGACCTTTTTTTGATCTACTTCCAGGTTTTCCTTGTTACTTTTAAACGGCCTTATGATCAATCTTGCCGCTTTATCAAAGTTCACGTAATTGTAGACCCAATTAAAGAAAGTAATGAGTCGGTTTCTAAAGCCGACAAGAAAATACAGGTGGATAAACATCCAGATAAACCAGGCAAAGAAGCCGCCAAATTTCAATTTTCCGAGATCTACTACGGCTTTGTTTCTTCCCACAGTGGCCATGGTACCTTTGTCATTATAAACAAAGGGTTCCATTTTTTCCCCTTTTAGGATGCGCTTAAGGTTCTTTGCCAGGTGTTTCCCCTGCTGTATCGCGGGCTGCGCAACCATGGGATGCCCTTTTGGATAATCTTCATTGCTCATAAGAGCAATGTCTCCAATGGCGAAGACATTCTCGTAACCTTTCACCTGGTTAAACACGTTAACCTCATAACGATCGGCCCTATCTACCAGTGCCGATGCATTCAAACCTTCTACCGGTGCACCCGAAACTCCTGCCGCCCATATAAAAGTGGAGGTGTTAAACGTGAGGTCTTCTTTATTTGTAGTCACTTTTTGACCATCGTACTCCTGTACCATCACATTAAGATGGATTTCTACCCCGAGATCTTTAAGGAATTTTTCGGCTTTTTTGGAAGCTTCGGGACTCATTGGCGGCAAAACCCTGTCTAGCCCCTCAATAAGATGGATTTTCATTTCGGAAGGATCGAGATCCCGGAAATCCCTGGGCACAATGTGGTTGCGCACTTCGGCAATAGCGCCGCAAAGCTCCACTCCGGTGGGGCCTGCCCCGGCAATCACAAAGTTGAGCAAAGCCTTCCGTTTTACGGGATCTGGTGTGATTACTGCCTGCTCAAGATTTTCGAGGATTAAACTGCGAATATTAAGTGCCTGCGGAATGGTCTTCATCCACATGGCATTTTTCTGAATACTTTCATTTCCGAAGAAATTAGTGCGGGAACCTGTGGCCAGTACAAGATAATCGTAAGCCAGCTCGCCAATGGAGGTTACAATTTTATTTTCTTCAGGAACAATACGCTGAACTTCGGTGAGCCTGAAATAACCATCTGTACTGTGGCGGGTGATCTTACGTAATGGATAAGCTATAGAATCGGGTTCGAGGCCCGAGGTGGAAACCTGGTACAACAAAGGCTGAAAGGTGTGATAGTTGTGACGGTCCAGCAAAACCACCTGCAATTTTTCCTTTAAAAGGTGCTTTGCAATTGAAATTCCTGCAAAACCACCACCTACAATGACCACACGAGGGTATTCAGAAATGGGAATATTCATCTTATATAAGCCTTTCTTTCAAAGTTAGAGTTTTCCGCAGAATAAAAAGAAGATTAATAAATTTTAAGGGAATTGTAACAAGATCGCTACTTTCACTACTAATTAAGAACCTAAACAATCTTGTGAAGAAAGAACTGGAACATGAATTTGTAAGTCATCTTGAAAAGCACCAAAACATAGTGCACAAGATTTGCCGCATGTATACCAATGACCAGGAATCTCACAATGATCTTTTTCAGGAAATTACCATTCAACTTTGGAACGCCTACCCAAAATTTAGAGGTGATTCAAAATTTAGCACCTGGATGTACAGGGTAGCTCTTAACACGGCTATCACCCTCTATAGAAAATCGAAAAAACAACTGCGCACCCAGAATTATGACGAGGTAAGTTTTAAAATAAAGGCAGATGTTTATGATGATGAGGTTGAAAAACAACTACAATTAATGTATAAAGCGGTAAAAGAACTAAATGATATCGACAAGGCTTTGGTCTTTTTATACCTGGAAGACCAGTCTTACCGGGAGATTTCTGAAATGCTGGGGATATCTGAAGTCAATGCACGCGTGAAGATGAACAGGATCAAAAAGACCCTAAGAAATATTTTAAATCCGTAGTACCTACCACATGGATGAACTAGAATTTTTAAAACAAAACTGGAAAAAGCAGGAAGAGAACCTTCCAAAGCTTTCTTATAATGAGATCTACAAAATGATATGGAAGAAATCCTCTTCCATCGTTAAATGGATCTTTGTAATTAGTATTGTAGAGCTGCTTCTTTCTTCTTTGTTCACCATTTTTATGGCCGATGCCGATTACTGGGAGCAAATGGAGCAACTACACCTTAAAAAGATCCAGATTGGAATGTATGTGATTAGCTACCTCATCACCTTCTATTTCATTTATTGCTTCTACCGCAATTACAGGAGAATTTCTTCTACAGACGATGCTGCAACGCTCATGAAGAATATTCTTAGAACCCGAAAAACCGTAAAGACCTATATTGCATACATCCTTATTTCATCTGGATTATATTCACTGGTTATTACCTATTACACCATACAGAACCACCAGCTAATACAGGAGGTGACCGATTCTTCCAAATATACTTTTGATGTTGTAGACTGGATTAAATTTGCCGTTGCCGGTTGCCTCATACTTGGTGTATTCCTGCTCGCTCTCTGGCTGTTTTACAGGTTGATCTACGGAATACTTTTGGGCAGGCTCAAGAGGAATTACAAAGAGCTGAAAAGGCTGGAAATGTAAATATGGTGGTTCTTACGTAGAACTACTTCGGAAGTTACTCGTCGCGGATTACAAATCCGCGCCATCGGAATCATTCAAATCTGAACACTGAGCACTGAAGACTGAGCCTTCTTTTAGAAAAACTCGTCCCGGGTTACAAATCCCCGCCATCACCTACATCCAAACCTGAATACTGAACACTCTTTTAATACTCCCACTGTCGGGTTTTGTTTAGAGCCTCCATCGCTTCCAGCTCTTCCTGAGGAATTACCTTCAGGAAAGACGGATGTTGTTCAATAGCATATTCGAGTTTTTCAACAATTTCTTCAATGGTTTCGTTATCATAATCAATCACCAGCGGCTCCTTGATCTGAAAACTCTGTAAAATGCCTTTTTTACGAACCCTTAATCCTTTTTTATCAAAAGAACGCCTGAAGCCATCAATAACAATAGGAATAACAACCGGTTTATACTGCTTGATGATGTGTGCGGTGCCTTTCCTGATGGGCTTAAAAGGCTTGGTGGTGCCCTGCGGAAAAGTTATTACCCATCCATCTTCCAAAGCCATTCCGATATTTTTATGATCGTTGGGGTTTACTTCCCGTTGTACTTCTTTGCCTTTTTCGCGCCAGGTCCTTTCTACTGAAACTGCCCCGGCGTAAGCCATTATTCGGGTGAGGAGGCCTGAATTCATGGTTTCCTTGGCCGCAACGTAATAAATATTGAGCTTTGGTTGCCATATATAGCCCACGTTCTTGATAGAATCTACCCTCCCACTTAATGCAGCATTAAATACGTGAAACATTGCCGTGACATCGGCAAAATAAGTTTGGTGATTTGAAACAAAGAGTACATTATTATCGGGCAGGTTTTTGATTATTTCAGATCCTTCGATCCTGAGTTCATTGAAACCTCTGTATCGCCTGTGTGAGAGCACTCCGAAGATGCGGATGAGCCATTTTTTCAAGTAAAGATAGTGCCCAAAAGGATTTTTTTTCAACATCCCCATTTATTCCCTGAGATTTTTACGAAACAACAAAGATACTTAATTAAAACTTACAGCAGCTGCCTGAGGATTTCTTTCATCTCACTCAACATCATTGCGGTAGCACCCCACACTACATGCCCGTTAAGAAGAAATGCAGGCACCTCAATATTTGTGGCGTATGAAGTAGAGAGGGTTTCTTTAATTAAACAGGATTCACTCATAAACTCCTCAAGCTTAACCTCCAGTACAGCTTCTACTTCATCCTCCTGGGGTATGAGCACCGGAGTCTTCTTCATAACTCCCATAAACGGATGTACCCAAAAATTACTTGGCGGGATATAAAGCTTGGTCATCTCCCTTACTATTTCAACTTCGTGTTGTGGAATTCCTACTTCTTCTTCTGTTTCCCGAAGGGCGGTGTGAGCAAGGTTACGATCCTCAATTTCCACTCTGCCTCCAGGAAATCCTACCTGGTTGGAATGTACTCCTTTATAGGTTTTTCTAAGGATCAAAACGAATTTTGTTTCTCCCTGTGGCCCCGGATAAAACACCGATAATACCGCCGCCTGTTTCGGGTTTTGTTTATCAATATTCAGATTTTCCAGTTCTTTCATCCGCAAAATTGGCGCCAATTTGAAATGTGCGTCATCGCCCGGAAGATTAATTTTCCTTAAATTCGGACTTAGATTAAGAAAATCCTGAAAATTCATGAGATCTAATTTTTTGCTGATATTAATTTTGGCCACTGCCGTTTTTGCAAGTTGTGAAGATAAACAATCTTCCACAAAAAATGAGGTGGAAACCATGTTAGAGGAACCCGTACAACCCGATTCTGCAAGTATAGATAACACTAAAGTAGATGAAGTTGTGGAAGCTGAAGTAGAAAAGAAAGAAAAAAGAAAAGGGCCAATACTCGTGCAGGAAGAATTGATCCCTTTCCTGATGGAGTACGGGAAAAAACACGATGAGAACAGGGTGAGGATTAAAACCCGCTTTGGAAATATTGATGTTGAATTGTTCCGGGATACTCCTCTTCATCGCGCAAACTTTCTGTATATGGTAAACCAGGATTATTATGATGGCACTTTTTTCCATCGTGTGGACGAAGGATTTGTTATTCAGGGAGGAAATTCAGATAACCCCGATACCAATATTAAGCGCCACCGGATTGGAGACTTCTTAATCCCAAGCGAATTCGATGCCGGGCATCGCCATGTGCGAGGCGCTCTTGCAGCCGCAAAATATGCCGAGCAAAATGTAAGCAAGGCATCTTCCCCTTACGAATTTTACATAGTCCAGGATCACGATGGCGCTCCACACCTCAATAATGATCACACGGTATTTGGCCGGGTGATCTCGGGTATGGACGTGGTTGACGAGATCAACAAAGTCCCAACAGACGATAGTGAATGGCCACTGCGCAACATCCACATTGAAATGGAAATCCTTGATTAATTACTGCCTCGTGTAATAACTGTAATCTTTGATCACAGTCTTAAGGAACTGTACCGGTTTATCTTCTGGAGTAACCCCAAGTAAATCTGAAACCCTGTTAGAAAGTTTAGCAATAACCCTGTAATTGGAGCTGGCAAGGGATGACCTGTAAATCTCTTTGATCTCCTGCACATCACGATCTGAAAGCACCGTAACCTGCGGGTAAACCGGCCGGTAATCATCAGGAACATTTACCAGCAGGGTATTATCCAGCCCGGTGCGTACCCTTTCAGAAATAACAGTGGTACCAGCGGCAAGATCTCCAAGGCGCTGTCCTTTTCCGTTTAACAGGATGGTAACCACTGCCACACTCCCACTGGTTATGGTAATATCCACAATCCTCAATAACCAGCGCACCAGGTAATTTGAGAACGCAGGCTTTGAACCGTCGAGCTTGACTACTCTTAACTGTAAAGCTGCTTTTCCGGGAGATTGGCCATTCCACAAACTCTCCCATAACAAAAAATACAGCAGCAGGGGTAGCAGCACCACACTCATAAAAAGCCATTCCTGCCCCTGGTTACCGTCCAATCCTCCCATTAGCATGGTTACTATAATGACGTAAGCCAGCATCATAAGGCCATCAATAAGATATGCGAGAATACGCTCTCCTACCCCCGCAACATTTTGTGTAATACTTATATTTTGAGCAGTTTCAATTTGAAAATTATCCATTTAATATGTTTCTTTGAGACAAAATAGCAAAGAATGCGCGAGGCCGCTTTTGTGAAGCAAAATAAGGATAAATGGCAAAGATTTGAAAGGGCCCTGCAAAATAATGCTCTTTTGCCTCCCGGCGAACTCTCCTCGCTCTACCTTGAGGTGACAGATCATCTAAGCTACGCACAGACTTTTTATCCCGGCAGCAATACGCTGCACTATCTTAACGGCCTGGCTTCAAGGGCTCATCAAAAGATCTACAGGAATAAGAAAGAACCTAAAAACCGGTTTGTAACTTTCTTTACTGAAGAATTCCCCCGTGAGTTCTACCAATACCAAAAGCAGTTGCTACTGGCTTTCCTGGTGTTTGTACTTTTTGTCGCAGCAGGGAGTTTCTCTGCAGCAAGTGACGGTGCATTTGTACGTTCTATTTTGGGAGACGCATACGTCAACATGACCCTTGATAACATCGCTAATGACGACCCCATGGCCGTCTACAAAAAAATGGGGGAAATGGAAATGTTCCTGGGGATCACCATCAACAATGTGAGAGTGGCTTTGATGGCTTTTGTCTTCGGGATTTTCGCAGGCTTGGGAACCCTGTTCATCATCATGCAAAATGCCATTATGCTAGGCTCCTTCCAGTATTTTTTCTATGAAAAAGGCCTGCTATGGGAATCGGTAAGAACCATCTGGATCCACGGGACCATAGAGATCTCTGTGATCATAGTTGCTGCCTGCGCTGGTCTGGTTGTAGGGAAAGGCATTCTTTTTCCCGGCACCTACTCCCGCCTTACTTCATTTATTAACGGAATAAAAGCCGGACTCAAGATCGTGATTAGCACCGTTCCCTTCTTTATCCTCGCCGGATTTCTGGAAGGCTTTGTGACCCGACATACAGAAATGCCCGACTGGCTGGCGATATTAATTATTTCCGGCTCCCTTACACTTATCCTGTTTTACTACGTTTTTTATCCAATCATATTACACCGAAAACTACCTGATGAACCAACCAATTCAATTCCGTAAACAGCGCGAGCTGGGAGATATTATTACTGATACCTTCAAATTTATACGCCAGAATTTCAAGCCACTTTTCAAAGCCATATTCAAGATCACAGGACCTGTTTTTGTCATTCTAGTCCTGGCGATAGGGTATTATTCTTACCTGGGAATGGATCTGTTCTCTAATCCATTTTTGAATGATAGTTCAGAAGTGAATATTGAAATGTTCATCATCGCAATATTTGTTCTTTTCTCCTCAATGGTGGCATTTTACATACTACTATATAATACCGTACTTCATTTCATAAAAAGTTACATTGAAAATTCGGGAGTCGTAGATTATTCTGAAGTTGTTAGAGGTGTAAAGAATGACTTCGCGAAGATGTTGGGTCTTATTATACTGGTAGCGATCATCACCTTTTTCGCCTTCTTTTTATGTGTGCTCCCGGCAATTTATGTTTGGGTTCCATTATCCCTTGCGCCGGCAATGCTCATTTTTGCCCGCACCTCAGTTATAGATTCCATTAGTTATTCCTTCAGCCTTATTAAAGACAACTGGTGGAATACATTTGCCACACTTTTCGTGATCACACTGCTCATTTACATCATAAGCCTTATTTTTCAGTTTCCGCTTATGGTCTATATGTTCATCAAAGCCATGACCATGTCGGAGGAGGGTAGTATTGCAAATCCAGGCGATCTTGTGGACTGGGTGTATGTGTTCTTTAATGTACTTTCTTCAGTCTTTCAGTACCTGCTTGCGGTTATTGGGGTGGTAGCTTCAGCTTTTATTTATTACCATCTTGATGAGAAGAAGAACGCCACAGGAACTTACGAACGCATCTCAAACCTGGGGTCTTAAAATGGCAAAATTCTTCCTCATTTTTTTCTTCGGATTTAGTCTTTCGGTATTTGCCGGTGAGGTTGTAATGCCGATGCAAACTGCGGAAGAAGAGCTGGTGCCTTTAGATTTTTCCGAAGAAACCATTGAGAAATTTCAACAAGACCCAGATTATGATTATTCTGAAGTAACGGCCGAAGATAACTGGTGGACAAATTTCAAGCGTTATTTAAGTCTGCAATGGCAGCGGTTCATTGATTGGATCTTTGGAGATTATGAAGCGCCATTCCTGCTCGCTTTTTTCCTGAAGATCCTGCCTTATCTTTTGCTTGGCTTACTGCTGGCTCTTGTGCTCTACCTCTTCACAAAATTAGCTCCCGGAAATAACATTTTTGGAACCCCATCTGGCGGAGAAGTCCATTTTAGTGAAGAAGAAAAGATCATTAAAACGAGGGACATCAGGAAATTAATAGATAAAGCCGTAGCAGCCGAAAATTACCGGCTTGCCATACGCTATCATTTCCTTTACATCCTTCAGCAGTTATCCCGAAAGGAATTAGTGAGCTACGATGCGGCAAAAACCGATGAAGAATATGTACTGGAAATCCAGGATCCACAACTTCAGAATAGATTTAGAAGATTGAACCGGATCTACGATTTTGTGTGGTATGGAGATTTTGCCACCACGGCTACAGATTATCAAAAGATAAGAAAGGAATTTGTTACAACCGAAGAAATAATACAACCTCAGCATGAGCAAAGCCTATAAGATCTCTCTCGCCCTGCTCGTTTTGCTGCTGGTGTTTCTCACCTGGCTGGAAGCGAATGAACCGCAGGAAATTAACTGGAGTCCCAGTTATGCTGCCTTAGATAAAATTCCGCTGGGCACAAAGGTGCTTTTTGAAAACCTCAAACAGCAGGATCTTGACCTGCAGGAAGTCAATATTCCTCCCTATGAATTCCTGAACGACTCTACCATCACCGGAACTTACTTTTTCCTGAACAACAGCCTGGGATTCGATGAACCGGAATTAAAAAGAATACTTGCCTGGGTTGCCAGGGGAAATACCGCATTTTTCATCGCCGAAAATTTCAGCCAGAATCTTCTTGACACTTTAAACCTAAAGATGGAAACCCTGGTACCCAAAAAGGGCATTTCGTCAAAACCTTTTTTGAACCTCAAAGATCCGGCCCTTAAGAGCAATCAGCCTTTTCTCTTTGATAAAGAGATATATCAGGATGTTTTTATCATACCCGATTCCTTACCTAAAGATGTGCTGGGAGTAACGCAGCTTCAGCAAGATTCAGCTAAAATAACTGCTCCAAAAATCAACTTTTTGAGGGATACTGTGGGGAAAGGAATGGTTTATTTACATTCCACACCAAAAGCCTTCAGTAATTACTTCCTGTTACAGGATAATAATGCAGCTTATGCTGAAAAAGTTTTGGCTTATCTTCCCACACAGCAACCTGTATTTTGGGACCACTACTACAAGACCGGGAAATCTTTTTACACCTCTCCCCTGTTTGTGATCCTTAACAGTAAACCATTGCGCTGGGCCTACTATTTTGTAATTATTGGCAGCCTGCTGTTCATCATTTTTGAAGGGAAGCGTAAACAGCGAAGTATTCCTGTCATTAAACCGCTGCAAAATCAAACGCTCGACTTTACACGCACCATCGCCGGATTATACCTGGACCGTGCTGACTATAAAAGTATAGCATCAAAAAAGATTGCCCTATTTTTGGAGTACGTTCGCTCTCAATATCGCGTTGCTACTAACGAAGTAAACCAGGGTTTCTACGATCGCGTAGCGGCCATGAGCGAAAATAGCACCAAAGAAGTTGAAAAATTATGGCAATTTATGGAGAGACTTGAGAAAGAAAACTCGGTATCAAAAGAAGAATTGCTGGAGTTAAACAAGGCCATTTCGGCTTTTAAAAAGAAGTAAATGGAAAACGAAGAAATAAAGAACGACGAGATCACTTTTGAAAACCGTATTCCGCTTGAGGAATTAAAGTCGGCCGTAGAAAGCTTAAAAAAGCAGTTATCGGGAATCATCATTGGGCAGGAAAGGTTTATTGAGCTTCTTATCGTAGCTCTGCTTGCCGATGGTCATGTGCTTATAGAAGGTGTTCCCGGTGTAGCGAAAACCATCACAGCAAAGTTGTTTGCCAAAACCCTCAAAACCGGATTCAGCAGAATACAGTTCACGCCCGATCTTATGCCGAGTGATGTGCTGGGAACTTCGGTGCTTAATTCCAGGACTTCGGACTTTGAATTTAAACCGGGTCCGGTGTTTTCAAACATTGTTCTCATTGATGAAATTAATCGCGCTCCGGCAAAGACCCAGGCGGCACTTTTTGAGGTCATGGAAGAGCGACAGATCACCATAGACGGTAAACAGCACAGTATGCCACCGCCATTCATGGTGATTGCAACTCAAAACCCCATTGAACAGGAAGGAACTTATGCCCTTCCCGAAGCGCAACTGGACAGGTTCCTTTTTAAGATCAATGTAGGTTATCCTTCAATGGAGGAAGAGATTGAGATCTTGCAGTCACATCACGAGCGGCAGGGAGTTTTACCCCAGGAAAAAATTGAAGCCATTCTCGATCCCGAAAAACTCCAGGTGCTGCGTACACAAATCCAGGGGATAAGAATAGAAAAGAAGTTACTTGGTTACATTGCTGAAATTATTAGTAAGACCAGAAACCATCCGCATCTTTACCTTGGGGCTTCGCCACGGGCTTCTATTGCAGTTATGAATGCATCTAAGGCAGTAGCGGCTGTAGATGGAAGGGATTTCGTTATTCCCGAAAATATTAAGAAGGTACTGGAGCCGGTACTTGGGCATCGCATTATTTTGTCTCCCGAACGTGAAATGGAAGGCAGCACCACGGCCGGTGTTATTGATATGATCACTCATTCTGTAGAAATCCCGAGATAATTGGTACATTTCTTCAAGTCACTATATCTACATCAACGGTTCTTTGTGATCGTTTTCACCCTGGCGGCAGGTTTCCTGTTTTCCTATTGGATCCCGTGGCTTTATCCGGTTTTATGGATCCTGGCCATCTTGTTCCTTCTCATTGCCATGGCCGATATTGTCGTCTTGTTCAAAAGCTCCGGAATCACTGCTGAAAGGATCCTTCCCGATAAATTTTCCAACAGCGATGAAAATGCAGTGGAAGTTTTGCTTTGGAATTTATACAGTTTTAAAACCCAGGTTGAAGTTATTGACGAAATCCCCGTACAGTTCCAAAAAAGGGATTTTTCATACCTCACCAAATTACCTTCAGGGATATCAACCTCTTTCAACTATTCCCTGCGACCGGTGGAGCGGGGAGAATATTTCTTCGGAAGTTTAAATGTCTTTGCCTCCACTCCGCTGAAGCTTGTGAAACGTCGGAAGAAATTTGGCAAAGAGCAAATGGTGAAAGTCTACCCTTCTTTCATTCAGATGAAAAAATATGATTTCCTGGCAATAGATCGCAAGATCTCACAACCCGGATTGAAGAAAATAAGGAAGATTGGGCACACCATGGAGTTTGAGCAGATCAAAGACTATGTGGCGGGAGACGATGTGCGCAGCATAAACTGGAAAGCCACTGCAAAACAGGGAGGGCTTATGGTGAACCAGTACCAGGATGAGCGGTCGCAGCCTGTGTATTCTGTGATAGATACAGGCCGTACCATGAAAATGCCTTTTAATCATCTCAAGTTGCTCGATTATGCAATCAACAGCGCCCTGGCATTTTCAAATATTGCTCTAAAGAAAAAAGACAAAGCCGGTTTGATCACATTTTCCAGCAAAATGGAAAAGATACTCCCTGCAAGTTCCAAAAAAGCACATTTGAACCTGCTGTTAGAATCCCTCTACAAGGTTAACACACAGTACCGGGATTCAGATTTTGGTCTTTTGTACACCCATTTAAACCGAAGACTTGCACAGAGAAGTCTACTCCTGCTATACACAAATTTTGAACATCTAAGCGCCCTGCACCGGCAAATGCCCTACCTGTTGGCTTTATCAAAAAAGCACCTGCTTGTGGTCATTTTTTTCGAAAATACTGAACTGGAAAATTTCATCTCTTCCAATGCCGAAAAAGTGCCGGACATTTTTAATCAAACCATTGCTGAACAGTTTAGCTACGACAAACGATTGATGGCAAAGGAGCTTCAAAAACACGGAATCCAAACCATACTCACGCGTCCCGAAGATCTAACGGTGAACACTATCAATCAATATCTGGAGATCAAGAAAAGGGGAATCTTATAGGTTTTTCGAGAGGTAAGAAGGAAGAGGTAAGAATTGAGATTTTTGGTTTTCATAGAAAAAGAATGTCTTCATCATATGTAATCCGATCGCCAATCATATCCTGTACCTACGGCACAGAGAGTTTCCATCTCGTTTCTTTACCCACGGTTCGTCCCTACGGGACGTAGAATTTATTGAGGTAATTTTTTAGCTATGAACATTCTGTCCTACTGTGAACAAATTATCACCATTTTTTTGTCCCGTTAGGGACAACATATCTGTAGAATTAATATAAAAAACAAACCGTGCCTTTAGGTACGGAATATAAGATTCGAAAAAAATTTCAACACCGGAAGCAATATTGGCTGGCCTCCAATCATATCCTGTACCTACGGCACAGAGAGTTTCCATCTCGTTTCTTTACCCACAGCTCGTCCCTACGGGACGTAGATTTTTTTGATGAAATTTTTTAGCTATGAACGTTTGTCGCACTATAATCAAATTATCATTATTTTTTTTGTCCCGTTAGGGACAGCATATCGGTAGAATTTAAATAAAAACAATCCGTGCCTTTAGGTACGGGATATAGATTCGTAAAAAAATTGTAACACCGAAAGCAATATTGGCTGGCCTCCAATCATATCCTGTACCTACGGCACAGAGAGTTTCCATGTCGTTTCTTTACCTACAGTTCGTCCCTACGGGACGTAGAATTCATCAAAATTTTTTTCCGCTATCCAAGTTGTGTCCCATGAGACTAAATTATCCTCAAATTTATTGTCGCGTTAGGGACAACATATCGGTAGAATTAAGGTAAAAAAACAAAGCATACCTTTAGGTACGGAATATAAGAATCATAAAAAATTGCAACATCAAAAGCAATGTTGGCTGGCCTCCAATCATATCCTGTACCTACGGCACAGAGAGTTTCCATGTCGTTTCTTTACCCACAGTTCGTCCCTAAGGGACGTAAAATAGACATCTGAGGCACCTATAACCTATCTAATTCAGAGACTTCTTATAGGTTTCCAGCGCTCTTGCCCTGGCAAATTTGTGGTCAACAATAGGCTCGAGGTAACCGGCTCTAAAATCTTTGATCCAGGTTTTCACGTATTCGAGTTTAGGATCGAATTTCTTCAGTTGTGATTCGGGGTTAAATATTCGGAAATAAGGAGCAGCATCACAACCGGTACCAGCAGCCCACTGCCAGTTCCCATTATTAGAAGCCAGTTCGTAATCCAGAAGTTTTTCAGCAAAATAAGCCTCCCCCCAGCGCCAGTCTATCAACAAGTGCTTACACAGGAAACCTGCAACCACCATACGGACCCGATTATGCATCCACCCGGTTTCATTTAATTGGCGCATGCCGGCATCTACAAGAGGATAGCCTGTTTCTCCCCTGCACCACAAATCAAATCCCTTTTCATTGTTTTGCCACTGGATGCGGTCGTACTTTCTTCGGAAGTTATGATGCTCTACATGAGGAAAATGATAAAGGATCATCATGAAAAATTCCCGCCAGATGAGTTCGTTAAGCCAGGTTTCATTTTGTAGTAGCGCCTTTTTGACAAGGTGACGAACACTTACAGCCCCAAACCTTAAATGAACTCCAGCCTTGCTGGTACCATCAATGTAAGGCAGGTCCCGATTCTTGTGGTATTGTTTTATTAATTCTTCAGAAAGATCTGCTTCGGCAACTTCAGGATCTATAGTCTCAAACCCGATTTCAGCTAAAGAAACGATTGGTTTATTTGGCCTTTTTAGCAGGTTAGACAAAAAATCTTCCGAAGGAAAATCTGGAACAGCATTTTGGTACAGCTGTTCTTTCCATTTTTTTGAATAGGGCGTAAAAACGGTATAAGGAGTGCCATCGGGTTTAAGAACTTCATCCTTTTCAAATACCACCTGATCTTTATAGCTATGAAATTCAACTCCATGAACTAATAAAAATTCAGAAACTTCTTTATCTCTTGTGCGGGCATAGGGTTCATAATCATGATTAATGAATACTTCCTGAACAGGGTACTCAAAAATGAGCTTTTCAAATGCCTTTTTTGGCAGGTCATGAAGCACAAGTAATGAAGCCCCGAATTGAGATAATTCAGCATTTATCTTCTCCAGCTGGCGATAAATAAAATTAACCCGCCGGTCTTTTTTGTTTGAAAGCGTATTAAGAATGGCAGGATCAAAAATAAAGATAACCTGCACAGGGCGGCCACTGTTGAGAGCGTGGTAGAGTGCAGTATTGTCAAAGAGCCGCAAATCTCGTCGCAGCCAGCAAATCGCTATGCCTTCTTCTCCTTCATTTTTTGCCATGGTGAGTATTTTCTATTCTTATATCCGTGGATGTTACTGCTGATAAAAAGTACGACAGCGGCTGCAATAGCTGTATAAAAAATAAGATTTTCATCCCCTTTATTAGCCACTCCCACAGCGACCAGCCCCCAAACACCAACCAGCGCAAATTCTCTCATATTTCGTATCCAGGTAATTAAGAGGTTTATAATAGTAGCAACAGCAATCATGATCAAGGTCCATAATACTTCTGAAATTCCGAAGCCATTCCAGCCAATGTCGGTAAGATATGCAGCAGTATTTGCTATTAATGCTACGGTGATCCATCCTGAATAGAGCGAAAAAGGCCACCAAACAAAAGCAATCTCAGATACCGGCTTGTCGTCGAGCTCCATCCTGGTTTTGAAAACAATGATTAAAAGAGAAATAAGCAGTAGCGACATTACCAGTACCGAAAGTGCTGTGAGATGGTTTAGCCACGCAAATATCCAGCTCATGTTAAGGAGGCAGGTGATCACAAACCACCAGCCGATTGTGGCTGCTATTTTCCTGCCGCGCGAAGAGACGATATGATAGGTTACAAAGCCTGCCAGCCCTAAATAGATCAAGCCCCAGATGGAAAAAGCATATCCTGCAGGAGTGAAAAGGTTCTCATATTCGGCAGAAACAGATCCCATGGTTTCACCGTTGATTGCCCCGGTGTTAGACAGGTAGTTTAAGGCTACCATGAGGAGAAATGCAATAATATTTGCTATCTGGATGGTTTTTTTCATAATAATAATGTGGTTTTTAAATTGGAGGCTGCAACGGCTTTTTTGCGATTTAAAAGATATCTGTAGATAAGAAGGTTCATCAGGATCAATTCGGCACCATAAAAAGCATCTTCTACAGGAATGGTCCCAACGCGAAAATTCATAAATTCTTCAGCATTGTACCACACAACCGGTTCTTCAATCCAGCTTCCAGTAAGCACCCCATTGACGAGAAAAAAAGGAACTAACAACACTCCATAAATCATATAGAACCTTGTTAACCATCCAATTTTCAAAACAAACTGCGCGTATAAAAGCAGCAAAGCGAAACTGATAAAGGTAGTTGCCGTGTATACTCTTTGGAAGTAAATAATTCCAAAGATGAATAAAAATGCCACCAGGCAAAGCGTGATGATTTTTTGCATTTTTGGGCCTCCCAATTTGTCGAGGAAGAGATCCAGGCAGTGAAATGTAAAGACGCAGGCATAAGGGATGCAGAAAAAGAAAAGTACCTCTTCTACAGGAAGGTTCCCTACTTTAATACCTGTAAGGTAGCGTTCATTAAAGCCCCAAACGCCCATTTGGGTAAATAACATATCCCACAGCACGAAGGCTAGTCCCGTAAGAAAAACCGCCGGAAAGAAGGCGCCCCAGGTCTTATGAAACTTCAGTTTAGGATGAAAGGAAAACAGGAACGGAACAATTATCGTAAAAAAGTTAACCAGCAGATAAGTGTATTGCATCAGGCAGTTTTTCTTTGTTCCCTAAAATATTTCATTGGCACCCACAGCATTCCGAAGCATTCCCCATCCTCTTTACCTATGTGTTTATGATGCATTTTATGGGCCCGGCGAATGGCTTTAAAATAGGGATTGTCTGCCTTGCGCAACACTTTAAATCGCTGATGAATAAAGATGTCATGAACAAAAAAGTACGCCATCCCGTAAAGTGTAATTCCCAGGCCTATCCAGAAAAGGAAATTATAACCGGCTTCCATACCCAGGTAAAGGCATACAATGCCGGGAACCGCAAAAATGAGGAAAAAGAAATCGTTGTGTTCAAAAAAACCTTTTGACTCTTTTTTGTGGTGGTCTTTGTGTAAAGTCCATAGCAGCCCGTGCATGATATATTTATGGGTAAACCACGCAACACCTTCCATAGCAATAAAAGAGGCAAGGACTATAAGAAAATTTATTGCAATTGTTTCCATCATAATTTTTTAGTAGTTCCAATTTTCTGAATTTCAACCGGCTAATCCAATTTTTCTTTTTCTGAAGTTGTAAGACCTTTTGAAGTTTTGAGGTACTTCAGGATCATGTTTTGAAGTACAGGATCTTTAATATTTCCCACCCCATTGAGCAACAAGCGCTTGTCTTCATCCAGGTTATCTCTATACCCCAAAAAACCCGGAGCTTCGGCCTGTACGGCAAACCTCAGGAAGCGCAGTTCAAGATTATTTTTATCGGCTGAAATTGCGGTGCCCAGAATGTCTTTCCCTTTATTAAAGTGCGACATCTTTTTAAACGGATTGCCTACATGCTTGGCCATCATCATATGTCCCGCTGCTTTATACCCCATCATCACAGGATTTGTAAAAGTATTTGCTTCTGAAATTTTCAAAAGACGTTCTGCTGCCTCCTCATTTTCTACAGCACGGTCATACAACATTCTTGCTTCTGAAAGATTCATATCCTGAGCGAACATTCCACCAGTCATCAGCAAAAAAATCATTATAATATTTTTCAAACCATTCTCATTTTGCATTCTAACAAACTATTGATCATCAAGCCCACTTTCCTGCCATTATTTACTCTAATCCTGCCTGATAATACACGCTTTGCCGGCAATCTCTTGATCTTTTTAAATAAGGACTGATAGTAAACATATGCCAGGTAAACGCCACCTTTTGAAGAAGCAGGAAGCATCTTTATTCCCTGCAAGGCAATGCTAAAATCTTCTTCAATCTCCTGTTCGATTTGCTTTTTAGCCTCCCCCGAAAAGTTTTCCATATCAACCCCGGGAAAATAAGTTCTTCCCAAAACATGGTAGTCATCTTTCAGGTCTCTAAGAAAATTTACTTTTTGAAAGGCAGCACCAAGTTTCATTGCATAGGGTTTAAGTTCTGTAAACATTTTTTTGTCTCCGCCGGTAAAAACGTGCAGGCACATGAGACCTACCACTTCGGCAGAACCTAAAATGTACTGCTGATATTTTTCATCGGTATAATCCACTTTTTGAAGGTCCATTTCCATGCTCTGCAAAAATGTATCGATAAGCTGCGTATCTATGTCGTACTCATGCACCACCTCCTGAAAAGAATTCAGGATAGGATTTGCAGAGATCTTTAACTCGAGAGCTTCATAAGTATCTTCACGAAATTTTTTAAGCAGGTATTCCTGGTCATATCCTTCAAAACTGTCAACAATCTCATCGGCAACCCTT
Source organism: Salinimicrobium sp. TIG7-5_MAKvit (assembly GCF_049569215.1). Taxonomy (GTDB): domain Bacteria; phylum Bacteroidota; class Bacteroidia; order Flavobacteriales; family Flavobacteriaceae; genus Salinimicrobium; species Salinimicrobium profundisediminis. The sequence continues at coordinate 629,833 of NZ_CP145903.1, forward strand.
ACAAATCCGTAGATAGAATAAATTGGATCACGCAGCCGGTCATGCAAAAAATAGATTCCCAGCGAAAAACTGGTACTATAGGAGCGTGTAGTGAGCCGGCTTACCTGTACCGACAAATCATCAAACAGTGACTTCATACTTCTTCTTTTTTAATTCCTTAATAACTTGTTCTGCCGCGATCTTGCCCGAGATGAGCGATGGAGGCACTCCCGGCCCGGGAACGGTAAGTTGCCCTGTATAAAATAGGTTCCGGAGTTTTTTGTTCCTTATTTTCGGCTTTAAAATGGCAGTTTGTTGCAGGGTGTTTGCCAGCCCGTAAGCATTCCCTTTGTAGGAGTTGTAATCTTCAATAAAATCGGAGACACAATAACTCTCCTTATAATCTATCTTTCCGGAAATTTTTCGCCCTATTTGTTTTTCTAATCTCTTGATCATGATTTGAAAGAACTTTTCCCTGGTTGGTTCTTCATCCTTTAATCCCGGCGCCAGAGGCATAAGTAAGAAAAGGTTTTCATGGCCTTCGGGAGCTACGCTGTCATCAGTTCTTGAGGGACAGCACACATAAAATAAAGGTTTTTTTGGCCAGTTAGGCTCTTTGTAGATTTCAACTGAATGGTCAAAAAGATCTTCATCAAAAAAGAGGGTATGATGCTCCAGCTCAAGAATTCTTTCGGAAACTCCCAAATAATAAATAAGACAGGACGGCGCAAAGGTTTTATTTTCCCAGTACTTTTCGCTGTAATTCTGATGTTCCTTCTGAAGTAATTTCTCCTCAACATGGTGATAATCGGCAGCTGCCACAACTGCATCAAACTCAATTTCTTCGCCGTGTACTTTTAGGCTTTTCACGCTTTTATCAGTTGCGATGATCTGCTCTACGGGTGCATCAAGATAAATTTGCACTCCCTGGGCTTTAGCAAC